>NZ_SCFB01000004.1:112500-373660 GCF_004210305.1 Candidatus Finniella inopinata
GTAAATAACTCTAAGATGCCAAAGCCTCCCAGCGCTACCTACTAACAACTCTCGTTTACTTCTTAAAGATCACCACCGTATCTCTCGGTGTAAGAGTGAACTTACACCCCAACTCTTCAACCGTCAATGGAAAAAATATTTTTTTTCTTATCCAGATTCGACTTCTCTCTCAAAGGAGGCAGGAGCGGCAATATGTCCAATAAATCGTCTGGAAACACTAATGAGAGAGAAGGAAGTATTGCCCTGTGGACACTGGAGTTACTGTTAGAATATGCAAACGTTCCAGAAACCTTTATACCAATTTGATTGTTATTCGTCGAATTTTTACCTGTTGTAATGCTGAGCTTCTATAGCCTGGATTTTGCCTAAAAAATATCTTTAGGTTTGTCTCTGTCACGGCACACGCTGCAGTTATTGCATTTTTTGGAGTTGCAGGATTTTCATCAATATATTTTTTTATTTTCTGTGTCGCTTCTTCGATTTCAGCCTGAGAACGTCGAATTCTAGGATTTTTTGGATCATCACTGAATAATGCTGATGCTTGGAATTTCAAGTTAGATTGGGGACGAGAGTAGGGAACCCCTCTTCTTTTAGGCCTTTCCGTCACCTCAAGATTCTCTGAGGCATACAGGCTAAAGGCCATAGTTGACAATAAAAACAGACTTAAACGCATCTTTTTGAACACAAATTCTCCTATATAAAAATCAACAAACATTTCATTAAAAATATAGTTTAGCTCCTTTCCATTCAAGGTTTTTACATACTGATCCAGTCAAAGACTTTTAATTTAAACATTTTCATTTATAGTTACAGAAACTTCTCCAATCAATATTTAAAAATACGATTTTCTTTTTTATTATTTTTCGATCTTTTCGTTTCGCCCATGTTAAAACTTTTTGGTGAAGAAGGCGCCAGTTCCACAATCGCCGTCTTGACCCCCTTGCCTTGTAAGATGTAGGTTTTAAGACATAGTTATATTTGCGAATCTGCCTTTATGAAATTGGGCTTAGAATTGTTGTCAGACCTGTTGGGGCCCGATTTAATAAGGTTGGATCATACACACGGCATGACAGTTGCACAGATTTACCCCGCAGCGATTGTTCGGGCATTAACCATTTTGCGGGATCACCACGATTGTTCCTTTCGTCAATTGATCGATATCACAGCCATTGATTACCCCAACCAGCAGGCACGCTTTAAGGTTATTTACAACATGTTGAGCCACCATCACAATCAGCGCTTGATCCTGACGACCTATATTGATGAGGGAACGCCCCTCCACAGCATCACATCAGTTTTTGAGTGTGCGAATTGGTTAGAGAGAGAATTGTGGGACTTGTTTGGCATCGGTTTTCATGACCACCCTGATCTGCGACGCATTTTAACGGACTACACCTTTGGCGGGCATCCTTTACGCAAAGATTTTCCCCTAAGTGGTTATGGTCAAGTGCGTTATGATCCATCTTTGGAGCGAGTATCTTATGAGCCCGTGGATTTAAAACAACCGTATCGCAGTTTTGATTTCCTGAGCCCGTGGGAAGGGATGGATCCTCGATCCAGGGAATATTTAAAGGCAGACACACCCGATGCGTGAAAAATATACCCTTAACTTCGGCCCCCAACATCCCGCAGCCCACGGCGTTTTACGCCTGGTTATGGAACTGGAGGGTGAAATCGTTCACCGGGCTGATCCCCATATTGGTTTTTTACATCGGGGAACAGAAAAACTTATTGAGCAGAAAACGTACCTGCAGGCCCTACCCTATTTTGATCGATTAGATTACGTCTCGCCCATCAACCAGGAACATGCGTTTGTCTTAGCCATCGAAAAGTTGTTGGACATAAAGCCCCCGTTGCGGGCCCAATACATAAGGGTTTTGTTTTGTGAAATCACGCGCATTCTGAATCACCTGCTAAATATTGCAACCTATGCCATGGATGTCGGTGCAATTACCCCCTTTTTATGGTTGTTTGAGGAACGCGAAATTTTGATGGGCTTTTATGAACGGGTAAGCGGTGCGCGCATGCACGCCTCCTACATTCGGCCAGGGGGCGTCCATCAAGACTTGCCCGACGGATTGGTGGAGGATATCCAAGCCTTCTGTGATCGGTTTTTAAAGGTTGTGGACGATTTAGACGACTTATTGACCGAGAACCGCATTTTCAAACAGCGCAGCGTTGATATTGGTGTGGTGACGGCAGAACAAGCCATTGAATGGGGTTTTTCAGGCCCTATGCTGCGCGCCAGCAACGTCGCCTGGGATTTAAGAAAAAGTCAACCTTATGAAATTTACGAACAGTTAGAGTTTGACATTCCGGTTGGAAAACATGGAGATTGTTACGATCGATATTTGGTTCGTATGGAAGAGATGCGCCAAAGCGTAAACCTTATCAAGCAGTGTCTGATTCAAATGCCACAAGGGCCTATTCTGGCAGACAACCCCAAAATTGTACCCCCAAAACGCGCCGATATAAAACAATCTATGGAGGCTATGATCCAACATTTCAAGTTGTATAGTGAAGGATTCCACATTCCAGCCGGCGAAGTTTACACAGCGGTTGAAGCCCCCAAAGGTGAATTTGGCGTGTATCTGGTGGCAGATGGGACCAATCGCCCCTATCGTTGCAAGATTCGCGCCCCAGGATTTGCACACCTGCAAGCCTTAAACAGCATGAGTCATGGACACCTGTTGGCCGATGTGGTTGCCATTTTAGGCTCCCTAGACATTGTGTTTGGAGAAATCGACCGATGACGACTTTGAAAGTTGATGCCCCTTTTTGTTTTAACGTTGAGAATCAAGAAAAAGCTGACGTTTGCCTTTCCCAATACCCCGCTGCCCACAAACAAAGCGCCCTGGTCCCGTTGTTGGATTTGGCCCAAAACCAGTGCGGCGGGTGGCTGCCTCAGCCAGCGATTGAAGCCGTGGGGGCCTTGGTCGGCATCCCGTTTTTAAAGGCCCTGGAAGTGGCTAGTTTTTATTCGATGTTTCATTTAAAACCAATAGGCAATTATCATGTGCAAATTTGCGGCACGACGCCGTGTTGGCTTAGCGGCAGTGATGACCTTCATCAAATATGCAAAAAACACCTAGGCATCGATAATGGAGAAATAACGCCTGACGGGAAATTCACATTAAGCGAGATTGAATGTTTGGGCGCGTGCGTCAATGCACCCGTGGTTCAAATTAATGAGGTGCGCTACGAAAACATAACCCCTTATAGACTGATTGAGATTCTTAAGAAATTAGAAACTGAGAACACCAACGCGGGTTCCAAAGAATGTTAAGTCCGAAAGATCGCATCTTTACCAACCTAAGCGGGGCTGAACCTTTCAACCTGGAAGCAGCCCAAAGGCGCGGCGATTGGGATGATACAAAACGTCTGATGGAAGTGGGCCGCCAAGGCATTATCGATACGATCAAAGTATCGGGATTGCGGGGCCGCGGTGGAGCGGGTTTTGCGACGGGAACGAAATGGGACTTTATGCCCAAAGTCGGTGACGGCAGGCCGTCTTATTTGGTGATTAATGCCGATGAAAGCGAACCAGGAACCTGTAAAGACCGCGATATCCTTTTCTTTGAACCCCATAAATTAATCGAAGGCGCCCTGCTTGCCGGTTTTGCGATCGGGGCACACACCTGTTACATTTATGTGCGGGGGGAGTATTATTTTGAGGCGGAATGCCTGCAGCAGGCGGTCGCGGAGGCCTATGAAGCAGGCCTTTTGGGGAAAAATGCGGCCAAATCAGGTTGGGACTTTGATGTTTATATTCATCGAGGTGCAGGGGCTTATATATGCGGTGAAGAGTCGGCATTATTGGAAAGTTTAGAGGGGAAAAAAGGGCTTCCGCGGTTAAAACCCCCCTTCCCTGCTCAATATGGTTTGTATGGTTGTCCAACCACCGTAAATAACGTTGAAACGATTGCCGTTGTCCCAACCATCCTAAGGCGAGGTGCCAGTTGGTTTTCTGGCCTGGGTCGCCCCAATAATGCCGGCACTAAAATTTTTTCAATCTCAGGGCACGTCAATAAACCCCGCAATGTAGAGGAAGCCTTGGGCATTCCCATGCGCGAATTAATTGAAAATTATGGCGGCGGCGTCAGAGGGGGGTGGGATCGTTTAAAGGCCGTCATTCCTGGTGGGTCGTCTGTTCCTTTGATCCCTAAATCGATTTGCGATGATGTGTTGATGGACTTTGACAGTCTAAAAGCTGTGAATAGCGGCCTGGGTACGGGTGCCGTCATTGTGATGGACGAATCCACTGATATTATCAAAGCTATCGCGCGCCTCAGCAAATTCTACATGCATGAAAGTTGTGGCCAGTGTAGCCCGTGTCGTGAAGGAACGGGATGGCTGTGGCGCATGATGGAACGGCTAAGCAGAGGCGAAGGGGAAATCGAAGATATTGACCGCCTAGAAGCCGTCACGCGTCAAATTGAAGGGCACACCATTTGTGGATTAGGCGATGCTGCAGCCTGGCCAGTCCAAGGAGTGATTCGACATTTTCGACCTGAAATGGAAGACAGAATTTTAAAAAATGCGAAGATAAGGATTGGTTCATGACTAAAATCACTCTTAATAATGAACCGTTGGAGGTTGAAGCCGGAACCACCATTTTCCAAGCCTGTCAACAACAAGGGCTAGAGGTTCCCCATTTTTGCTACCATCCCAAACTGTCAGTCGCTGGGAATTGTCGTATGTGCTTGGTCGAGGTGGCCGGCAGCCCCAAACCTGTTGCCAGTTGCACCATGCCCGTCAGCGAAGGCATGGTTATTCACACCGACACCCCCATGGTTGAAAAATCTCGCCAGGGTGTCTTAGAGCTTTTGCTGATCAACCACCCGTTAGACTGTCCCGTTTGTGATCAGGGCGGCGAATGCGACCTGCAAGATTTAACCATGAATTACGGTCGGTCACACAGCCGTTTTGAGTTTGAAAAGCGCATTGTCACAGACAAATACATGGGGCCCTTGATTAAGACTGTGATGACCCGATGCATTCAATGCACACGGTGCATTCGGTTTGCTGACGAAATCGCCGGCGTGCCTGAGCTGATTGCCATAGGCCGTGGCGAGACCATGGAAATTGTCAATTCGCTTGATACGGCGATTCAGTCGGAATTGTCCGGTAATATGATTGATATTTGCCCAGTGGGCGCCTTAACAGACAAGCCGTTTGCTTTTAAGGGGCGTTCCTGGGAATGGACAAAAACGGATGTCATCGACGTCATGGACGCGCTGGGCAGTCATATTCAGGTTCACAGTCGCGATCGGGAAGTCATGCGCATTCTTCCCCGTGTTTGTGAGGATATTAATGAAGAATGGCTTAGTGATCGCAGTCGTTTCGCCTATGACGGGTTAAAGTATCAGCGCCTAGACACGCCGTATATTCGCGTGGATGGCCAGTTACAAGCCTGCAGCTGGGAATCCGCTTTCCAGCCAATCGCCGATCGCTTGGAGACTTTGAAAGGGAAAGAGATTGCCGCCTTGGCTGGAGATCTGGCTGATTGCGAATCAATGCTGGCGCTAAAAATATTGTGGCAGCAGTTGGAAAGCCCACACCTGGATTGTCGTCAAGATGCAACCTTTCTTCCCCATGAACATCGCAGTCATTATATCTTGAATACGCCTATTGCGGATTTTGAAAAGGCCGATTGCGTTCTGTTGATTGGGACAAATCCAAGACATGAAGCTCCCCTTTTGAATGCACGATTGCGTAAAGCTTATCGGAATCATCAGACGACATTTGGCCTGGTTGGGCAGGCCGTTGATTTGACTTACCCTTATGAATTCATGGGCAATCAGCCTGAATCGTTGACAGCTCTTTTAGATGCCAGCCATCCTTTTACCCAAAGATTAGCCACCGCTAAAAAGCCCGTGGTCATTTTGGGCCAGGCGGTTTTTACCAGGCCTGACGCCCCCGCCCTTTTGAATACTATTCAAAAACTCTTCGAGCTTTACCCTTTGCTGGAGTACAACGTTCTCCATACTGCGGCCTCTAGGGTGGGCGGCGTGGACGTTGGCTTTGTACCACAACGCAATGGCTTGAACAGCCGTGAAATATTGGCGGCCTGCCAATCGGGAGAAATCAAGTTTCTTTACTTGCTGGGAGCGGATGACATTGCACCAACGCAGCTAGGACAAGCCTTTGTCGTGTATCAAGGCCACCATGGTGATGCCGCTGCGGCGCGGGCCGATGTGATTTTGCCGGGTTGCGCGTATACAGAAAAAACAGCCACTTACGTGAATACCGAGGGACGCGCTCAACGAAGCCATCAGGCGGTCCCTCCTCCTGGCCAGGCTAAGGAGGATTGGAAGATCATCACCTCTTTGTCTCATGCCCTAGGTAAGCCTTTACCCTACATAACGCATGCCGATGTCGTACAAGAGCTTCAAAATTGTCATCCGACTTTTCAATACCTGGGCACACTTGTCAAAAATATATGGCACCCCTTACCCCAAACTAGTAAGGCTTCTTTTGACCCCACCCCCCTTCAACCCTTGATCAACAATTTTTATATGACCAACATCATCACCCGCCATTCACCAACCATGGCTGCATGTGTTCAAGAAATTATTCAAGGGCGAAAACCGGATAAGACGTTTTGACAAAAACTACTCTTTTACAAAACGTTCCATCCTGTTACACGATAAAACCCAGAAATCTTTCTTGAATTTTTAACGAAATGTTAATATACATTGTAGTAGTGTATTAAATTTTCAACTCCACTTAACATTATGGCGATAGGCTTTAACTAGTCCATTAAAATAGTTTAAGTGAATATTTTAACTTAAAGGATCGACAATGAGTGCGTCTGAAACCACAAAGCCGGCTAAGGAATTCACCGGCTTACGGGGTATATTCTTCCCAATTTATAATTACGAAATCAAAAAATTTCTGCCAATGGGCATCATGATGATGTGCATTTTGTTCGTTTACAATATTGTTCGCGACACGAAAGATACGTTAGTCGTTAATGCACCAGGCGGCGGCGCTGAATGCTTAAGCTTTTTAAAACTATACGGTGTCACCCCGTCGGCCATTTTGTTTATGGTTCTGTTCGTTAAACTTGCGAACATCATGGAACGGGAAAGGTTATTTTATACTATTCTGACACCTTTCTTGATTTTCTTTGGCGCATTTGCCTTTTTGATTTACCCATACACAGATGTTCTGCATATGAGTTTGGAAACGATTCAACGCTTGCAGGTCGCATATCCTACGTTTCACTGGATGATCCCTGTGATTGGAAATTGGAGCTTTGGTGTTTTCTACATCCTGTCAGAACTTTGGGGAAGCGTTATTTTGTCGATGTTGTTTTGGCAGTTTGCCAACGAAATTACCAAAATCCATGAAGCGAAACGTTTTTATGGTTTGTTTGGTATGATTGGTAACGTTGGTCTTCTTATTGCTGGCCCAACCATTATACTTTGCGCAAAGTATGCCAAATCTCTTCAAGAATCAATGGACGGCGCCTTGGATAAGCAAGTTATGGAAAACATCATTTTTGGTTTTAACCTAAAATGCCTAATGGGTTCCGTGATCGTTGCAGGTGCTATTATCGCCATTACATACCGCTGGATGAATAAGAACGTTTTGACAGACCCACGTCTGTATCAGCCAGGTGAAGGCGCAGGTAAAAAGAAAAAACCAAAAATGTCCATCGGTGAAAGCTTTAAATACATCTTGAGCAACCGTTATCTTGGTTTGATCGCTGTTTTGGTCTTGGCTTATGGCGTTGCGATCAACTTGGTCGAAGGTGTTTGGAAAGGGCAAATCAAAATCGCATTCCCAGACAAAAATGATTACAACGCCTTTATGGGACAGTTTACGGCTTGGACAGGGCTCATAACCATTCTTTTGATGGTCGTAGGCAACAACATTTTGCGTCGTTTAAGCTGGAAAAGTGCAGCGGTTATCACACCAATCATGGTTTTGGTAACGTCGGTTATTTTCTTTTACGTTGTTTGGGATGGTACAAAATCCAGTCCAATGTCGCCTTTGTTAGGAACAACTGTTGTAATGGTCGCGGTGATCGTTGGTCAAATCCAAAACGTCTTGTCCAAAGGTACTAAATACTCACTGTTTGATTCCACTAAACAGATGGCTTACATTCCATTGGATCCAGAAGCAAAGGTAAAAGGACAAGCAGCCGTAGAAGTTATCGGTGGCCGTGCAGGAAAATCTGGTGGTGCGTTTATCCAGTCAACGATGTTAGCCGTTATTGGTGGCAGCGTTTCATTGGCCAGTTTATCTTACATCTTGGGCCCTATCGTTATCGTTATATGCCTGATATGGGTTATGTCGGTTTTTGGTTTGAACAAAAAGTTCTTGGCGTTAACCGAAGGAAAAAGTTCCTCCGAAGCGGGATAAAAAACTTTACATCTATGTTTTTCCGCTTTCAAGGTGGCTCTTTCCAGAGCCACCTTTTTTGTTTTATGCTGACCATTACTCAGTTAGTATAAACATATGGGTTGTATTGTATTTTGATCACCGACTGACCTTTTAATAACTAATTTCAAAAGATTTCAAAATGGAACAATTTGCGCATATTAATAACTTAAGAATTTGTTTTGAAACGTTTGGCACAAACACAGATCCAGCCGTTCTGTTGATCATGGGAAACAGCGCACAAGGAATAATGTGGCCCGAGGCGTTTTGCAAAAAGCTTGCAAAAAACTCCCTATTTGTTATTCGTTATGACCAAAGAGATACCGGAAAGTCAACTTGCGTTAATTTTGATGATAATCCCTACAATTTATTTGATCTAGCCTCTGATGCACTTGGACTTTTGGATGAATTAGATATTAAAAATGCACATATTGTTGGTTTATCCATGGGCGCATCAATCGCACAGCTTTTAGCGTTGCATCACGCAGGCCGTGTAATAAGCATAACGTCCATGATGTCATCCCCTGATTTGTCCATAAAAAATGATGCCATGGCTGGTAAAGAGACACCGAATTCCATCTTGCCCCCTCCCGATAAGGACTGGTTAAAAAAGGTGTTAAAACTGAATGATGTGTCCCCTAAAACCAAGCAAGATAAGATTAGGCTAATCGTTGAAAATTGGAAACTGGCTAATGGCGATAAAGTAGATTTTGATTTTGAAGAATGGCAGCAACTCATCGAAGCAGCATTAGACCGTCAAGAGACCAATCCATCGGCGAAAGATCTTAAAATTGCCAACCATGGCAATCATTCAAAAGCCCAAATTGCAACTGACGAACCAAACCTTGAGGTTTTGAAGTTGGTTAATGTCCCAACCCTTGTCATTCATGGTAAAGAAGACCCAATATTTCCACCCGCGCATGCAGAAATGCTGGGAAAAACCATTCCAAACGCCAGGCTGGTTGTGATTGACGACATGGGGCACACATTAAACCCAACCTTTTTTGATGAAATCATTCATCAAATCACTTTGCATATTGGGGTGAACGCTGACGTCAGCATAAAAACATCCTAAATTTATGCTGCATGGCTATGTGCTAGCTCCGTAGGCGTAAAGACAGTCTGCGGTGATGACTTTTCTAATTCTTCAAAATAATACACACCTTTCAAATAGCTTAAGCAAAAAGGAATGGTAAGAAGTAATGTGCCCCAATACCCAAACCACTCTGTTAAATAAACAATTCCAAACGATGAAACAACGTAGGTCAAGCCACGCGCTCAAGCATAAATAAGACCGGCAGAGGTGAAACGAGTATAAACAGGTAATCGCTTAAGAAAAATATATTCTGCAGGAAAGTTATGAAGGGTGAACGTTAAAATTAAGGCCTGGAATAAAATAAGCTGCATGCCGCTTTTGCACACTACCAGGAACAGAGGTATGGCTGCCATCAAAGCCAGCGATACAAACCCTTTTATTTTTAAAAGCTTTAAAGGATAAACATGACGTGTCAGGACAGACCACATAACAAAAGTCAGAACCTGAATAATTGTCAGAATAAAATTATGAAAAATAATATCTTCAGGTGAATAACCAAAAGTCTTCTTTAAAATGGGGTTAAAGTAAATGTAGATCACATAGAATGATAACGGCCAACCACAGTTAATAAAAAAACAGTTTACAAGGGTTGTTATAGGAGCCTTGGGTTGCTCGGTCTTTGCAGCACGGTTCAGTTGTTTTGTCGATTGTTCAGGATTGCGCGCTGCCCTCTCCTCCATCAATCTTTTTTCCTTTCGCTTCATATCCACAAATTCAGGGGTTTCCCTTAAGCGTGTTCGTGCCACAGACGCGATAACAGCGATACAAGCCCCAATCCAAAATGCCATACGCCAATTAAATCCATAGGAGGTTACCAAGGCCGCGATACCAACGGCCGCCATAGCCCCTGCTGCACATGAAACGCTTATGAACGCGACAGCTGAATAACCAGCAGAGGGCTTCGTAATTTCTGAAACATAGACCTCTGCACCGATGACTTCACCCATGGAAGATAACCCCTGCGCAGTTCTACATATTGTGACTACTAAGGTTGCTGTGATTCCAATTTGGGCATAAGTTGGTAGGTTAGCTATGACAAGACAAGAGAGTGACATCATTGAAGTGGTAATAATTATCGCCTTTTTTCGGCCTATGGTATCGCCAATATATCCAAATAACAGTGCACCAAAGGGTCTAAATACATACGTAGAACAAAGTGTAGCGGAAGCAATCAAAGATTCTGTGTAAGAGTCTGTTTTCGGAAAGAATAACTCGTTCAACAAGACCGCCATATGCACATACAGCATAAGGTCGAAATACTCTAAGAAGGTTCCAATCTGCAGTAATCCAACGGCTTCTTTTTGTTGACGGGTTAAACTGGCCATAAATGTCTCCTAATAAAAAGATTCCTAATCACTCTCAAAGCAGAAGGGAGCTTAATTTTATGCTGCTGCTTGGTCATGTGTTAGCTCCGCAGGAGTAAAGACGGACTGGGGTGATGACTTTTCCAATTTTTCAAAATGATAAACACCGGCCAAGAAACCGATACAAATGGGAATAGTAATAATTAATATTCCATAAAAGCCAAACCATTCAGTTAGGTAAATAACACCAAACGACGTGATGATATACATCACAGCTCGCGTTAGGGCATACAAGAATGTTGTTGCTGTAAAACGTCTGTATACCGGGAACCGTTTTATGAAGATAGAATCAGCAGGAACTCCCCCAAGATGCAAACTAAGAATTAGTGTCTGCAATATGAATATATGGATGGGGCTGCTGCTGACTTCTAATAGAAACGGAAGTAACGCCATTAAAATCAATGCCATGAATCCCCTTACTTTTAATATTTTAAGAGGATAGATATAATAACTCATCCATGACCACCCAATCGCAACAAAAATTGTAACAAAAGCAACCCATAAATTATGACTAATGATATCTTCCGGTGAATAACCAAATTTTGTTTTTAAGACAGGGATAAAGTACATATAAGCAAGGTAAAAGGTAAGGGGCCACCCACAGTAAACAAGAAAATAATAAAAAGAAGT
This sequence comes from Candidatus Finniella inopinata, assembly GCF_004210305.1. Classification (NCBI taxonomy): domain Bacteria; kingdom Pseudomonadati; phylum Pseudomonadota; class Alphaproteobacteria; order Holosporales; family Candidatus Paracaedibacteraceae; genus Candidatus Finniella; species Candidatus Finniella inopinata. Next base: position 123,982 of record NZ_SCFB01000004.1, read on the forward strand.
TGAATAAGGAATTTTCTCTTTCCAATCTTCTTGGTGGCGCATTTTAGGAAGCTTTTTTGTTCCAGAGATGTTGTTAACTTGTTCCGAACGCGCTCTTTTAATTTTTTCTTTTAACGCAAGGAACTCCGGTGTTTCTCTAAGGCGTGTTCTGGCAACTGACCCCACCAGTGCTATGCAAGCACCTATCCAAAAAGCCATACGCCAATTAAATCCATAGTGCGTTGCCAAAGCCGCCACACACAAGGCCGCCAACGAACCAAAGTTAGAAGCTATGCTGATAAAAGAAACAGCCGGATATTGATGGGGAGGTTTTGTTATTTCTGTAACGTAAATTTCAGCGCCCATGATCTCACCTAAAGAAGATAACCCCTGAACCATACGACAAGCTGTCACGACCCAAGCAGCGGTGACACCAATTTGTGCATAGGTGGGCAAGTTGGCCATAATCATGCATGATATAGCCATCATCGTTGTCGTAAGGATAACAGTAGTTTTACGGCCAATATTGTCACCAATGTAGCCAAAAAATAGCGCACCAAAAGGTCTGAGAACATAGGTGGAACAAAAGGCGAAAGCCGTTAACAAAGAGGCAGTATGAACGTCTGTTTTTGGAAAGAACAACTCATTCAACAAGACCGCCATATGCACATAAAGCATAAGGTCGAAATATTCTAAAAATGTTCCAATCTGCAGTAACCCAATGGCTTCTTTTTGTTGACGGGTTAACCGGGTCATAAATGTCTCCTTATAAAAAGATTTTCAATTACTCTCCAGGCAGAAAGGGGAACATAGTTTTATGCCGCATGGACATGGGGTGCGACCTCTAAAGCCTTAAAGATGGCCTTAGACTGCAACTTTTCTAAACTTTCAAAATGGCGAGCTCCCCAAATGTATGCCAGAAAAATAGGAATTCCCAAGATTGCAAGGGCATAATGGCCAAAAATACCAGACAAATATACAAGTCCAAAAGATGAAATAATATGCATTAAGGCTCTCGAAGAGGCATAGTTAACATTGGTGAGCGTAAAACGTTTTCCAATTGGAAACCTGCTTATGCATATTGGATCTGCAGGATTTGTGCCTCCCCTACCAATCAAAAGCAAACATTGAACAACGAATATGTGCCAGGCTGAAGAAGAATAATGCAAAAGGAAAGGTAGAGCACAAAAAATGAAAAAACAAAAAATTGATTTAAATTTTAATATGGGAATAGGATGAATATATCTGACGATGTACACAAGGATAGCGTAAACAGCTATTTGAAAAAGAGACAATAAGAAATTATGAAAAATAATGTCTTCTGACGAATACCCCAAACTTTTCAAAGTTGGATTGAAATAAATAAACGCTACATAAAAAACAAAAGGGTATGAACATTCCGTACAAAAGTAGGCCAACATGTCTCGTCTGTTGGTATGAGAAACTGGAACCGAACTTTTCTGCAATTTCTTGCGTTCACGTTTTTTTTGTAAATGCGATATAAATTCTGGCGTTTCTCGAAGGCGTGTTCTTGCAAGGGAACCGACAACAGCTATTACGGCACCAATCCAAAAAGCAATTCTCCAATTCATTCCACAGTGAGTTACAAGATTAGCAATAGCAAGAGCAACAGCCCCGCCAACAGAAGAGGCTAAGATAATACTCGCAACACCAGTATATTGAGCAGGAGGAGTCGTTGATTCGGTGATATAGACGATAGCCCCCATAATTTCCCCCATTGATGACATTCCCTGAATAATTCGGCAAGCCGTCACTATCCATGTTGCGAATATTCCAATTTGTGCATAGGTAGGAACGGTGGCCATCACTATACATGATGTAGACATCATCATCGTCGTTATTATAACGGTCGTTCGGCGGCCAATATTGTCTCCGATGTATCCAAATAAAAGGGCACCAAATGGCCTCAGAACATAGGTTGAACAAAAAGCAAAAGCGGCAACTAAGGAGGCAGTATGGGGGTCTGCTGCGGGGAAAAATAATTCATTCAGCAAGACCGCCATATGCACATACAGCATAAGGTCGAAATATTCTAAGAATGTTCCAATCTGCAGTAAGCCAATAGCTTCTTTCTGCTGTCGAGTCAAACTGGCCATAACATTTCACTTTATTAGCAGGAACCCATAAACTCACATACTCCGTTGGTGTTGTTTATATCTATCAGAAAAGTTGAGAAATTTTCACCTTGACATTTTCTTACTTCATGTTTGATTTTAGCATTTCTTCAACCTTCAAGAAATCCTGCCATACCAAAGCTTTTTGACCGGGTGATCTTAACAGGTAAGCGGGATGAAAAGTAGCCAAAGCTTTTATCGCCAGGCCGTCATGTGTCGCATAATCACGCCAAATACCCCGAAGACGCATGATACCATCGTTGCTGTTTAAAAGGGTTTTTGCCGCCACACCGCCCAGAAAAACAAGAATTTTTGGTTGCACCAATTCAATATGTTTTTGGATGAATGGTTGGCACAGGGCAATTTCTTGGGTCGTTGGGGGGCGGTTGCCGGGGGGGCGCCAGGGAATGATATTGCTGATATAGGTGTTGGTTCGATCAAGGCCAACGGACTTCAAAACCTTGTCTAACAATTGACCACTTTGCCCGACAAACGGTAACCCTTGCCGATCCTCGTCCGCGCCCGGAGCCTCACCCACCAACATAATGGGGGCCTTGGGGTTGCCATCAGAAAACACCAAATTCATGGCCGATTGTTTTAAATCGCAGCCTTCAAAATCCAGCATCGCATGCTTCAATTGTTGTAGCGTCTGGCACGCCAAAGCTGGGTGTTCATGGGAAACTGGGGCCCTTAAAATGGGTTGAGGAATCTGATTTTCTTGCACAGGTTCTTCTTTAAGCCGGTTACGGGGTTGATCATGCAACACGGAATTGATACCGTTGCTCTGGTACCAATCTAACAAATGCAAAAGTGTCTTCGTTTCCATGTCAGCAACCATACAGTAATATTGATGCAAAAACGATCGTTAAAAATAGCTGGCCATGCTACCAGTGTGGCTTTGGAACCTGAATTTTGGCAGGCCTTGGAGGATATTGCAAGACTCCAAAAAACTTCTTTGTCAGCCTTAATTGCCACCATAGACCGTCAGAAAGAAGCGGCCATGGGACGTAATTTAGCAAGCCAATTGCGCGTTTTCGTGTTGAATAGCTACCGAAACCTGTGAATTTTAATGAACCTTCGCATTGCTGGGATAATTAAGTTCGTGCTCTCGAGGGGAGTGTGAGGGCGATTTTATAGCCAGATGCCCACAATCTTGAGGGAATAAAAACTCCTTGAATTGGTCTGCAGTTACACCTTTATTTTTAAGAACCGCATTAACATGGTCCTTGTGCCGATCAAACTGATCTTCACCAGCGGACCTAATTCTGTCTGCAAATGGACATTTACGGATCATATCCTCGAAAATCCGTCTTACCCCCTCACTAAGAGGTTCGGAAGTTTTATGACAAATGGTAATTACAGAAGATGTTGACCACGCTTTGTTTGCGTTGTCTCCAATACGAAAACCAAAACTAGGATTATCCACGTCCTTTGACAGGCTACTATTCTGTGATTTCAAATCATTTAAAAAAGACCAACCCAATTTTGAAACAACAGCCGGTTGCTGGTCCGCATCAGTTTTGCAGGTGATATCGATCCAACTTTTGTTGACATCAGGGGAAAACCCCTCAGATCTAGCAACCGACCCCTGCCATGATTCATCCCAATCTGCATCCGGTTTTCTTATGACGAACGTACAATCATGGAATACCTGGTTAAAACCTTTACCCTCGTCTGGCACCCAGAAACCAAACTCCTCGCCGCTGTTTCTTAAAATCTCAGAAAGATGCCCCTCTAGCAGGTCAAGAATACTAATCACAAAATCTTGTTCTGCTGTTCTCAGGTTCTGGATCGACCCGTAATCTTTAAAGAATGCTTTGACGAATCTTGTTTTTTTTGAAAGGAAACCTCTAGCCAACATTCGAATAATTTTGGCATTTGCCTGTGCGTTCCCGGCTATTGAGTCTAGAAGTTCTAGTGTGCTCTCAGCAGTTTCTTCTTTTTCGTGCGGCTTTTCTTCTTTTTGCTGTTTTTCTTTAAGGACTTTTGACGTTAACACATTCGCTTTTTGTAAAGCCCCAGCCATTGCTGAATTTGCCTGCATAACGAAGAAAGCAAACAATAACAAACTTACTATTCTACTCATTCAATAATCACTCAGCCTGTATTAAGCGTCCAAATTAACAACCTTCAGGGCATTCGTTTGGATGAATTCCCGTCGTGGCTCTACAACATCACCCATCAAAGTCGAAAAAATTTCTTCCGCCTCTTCCAGGTGATTTAACTTAACCTGTAAAAGTGTCCGCACTTGCGGATCAAGGGTTGTTTCCCAAAGCTGGCTGGGGTTCATTTCACCCAAACCTTTATAGCGGTTAATGGTGACGCCTTTTCGACCTTGTTCCAAAAGGGCTTCGCCAAATTGAAGGGGGCCCATAATTGTTATGCCCAAACTGTCTTTCGAACGGGGCTCAAACATACATGCCTGTTCAAAAACTTCTTTTAATCGAGCTTTTATACTCAATAGATTTTTGATCTCTGGCAATGCTGGCAACACTGAATCAACAACCCAACTTTCTTGAACGCTAGACAGTGTCCGCTCAATCAGCAATCCATCAGCTTGTGGTTTGACAATCCACTTAGCCCTTGTCCTCTCAGCAGTTTGCAAATGCGACTGTAAAGTCTGGCAATAGTCGACTGCTTGTTCCGCCACAAAAGGCTGATCAAAGTAACCACTGAATAACAACTGCTCCAAAAGGTACACATTGCTAAAACGACGACTTAAGCTGTTGAAGGCTGTTCGCGCGCGCATAATAACGTCAGCAAATTGCCTTAAATCTTGACCTGCCATAACGGTGCCATTCGCCAATCTTAAACTGCCATCGGAACAGGCTGAATCCAGCAGATGCGTCTCTAAAGCCTTGTCATCTTTTAGATAAACCTCTGACTGGCCACGCTTCAGGCGATACAAGGGGGGCTGTGCAATATAAAGGTAACCACGTTCAATCAAGGCGCGCATTTGCCGATAAAAGAAAGTCAGCAACAAAGTTCGAATGTGGCTTCCGTCCACGTCCGCGTCGGTCATGATAATAACTTTGTGATACCGAATTTTATCGGCAGAAAATTCTTCCGGACCAATGCCGGTGCCAAGGGCTGTAATCAGGGTGCCAATTTCCGCGGATGCCAACATCTTATCGAAACGGGCTCGTTCGACGTTCAGGATTTTTCCTTTAATAGGCAAAATTGCCTGAAATTTTCGATCGCGCGCTTGCTTGGCTGAACCGCCTGCCGAATCCCCCTCAACGATGAAAATTTCACTTAAACTGGGGTCACGTTCTTGGCAATCAGCCAATTTACCAGGAAGCGAGGCCAAGTCCAGTGCCCCCTTGCGTCGTGTTAACTCACGGGCTCGGCGCGCTGCATCACGGGCCGCAGCTGCTTCTAAAACTTTTGAAATAATCGCCTTTGCATGGGCGGGGTTTTCTTCAAACCATGTTTGCAGGGCTTGGCTGACAGCCGCCTCAACCGCAGGGCGAACTTCAGACGATACAAGTTTATCTTTCGTTTGCGATGAAAACTTGGGGTCAGGAACTTTAACCGACAACACGCAAGTTAACCCTTCGCGAGCATCTTCCCCCGTTAAGCCCAACTTGGCATCTTTTTTGCCTTGCGCCGATTCAGCCACGTACGCCCCAACTGTTCGAGTCAATGCACCCCGGAAGCCCGCCAAGTGGGTTCCCCCATCCCGTTGCGGAATGTTATTGGTAAAACACAACATGGTCTCGTGATAGCTGTCCGTCCATTCCATGGCTACTTCAACGACAATGTCGTCCACAGTCGCCTTAAGGGTCACAGGCTGGGGGTGCAAAACGTTCTTGGCTTTGTTTAAGTATTTTACAAACTCAACCAACCCCCCTTCATAATGAAGCGAGACTTCGTATTCAGAGTCTGGCCGCTCGTCCCTTAGAACGATATGAACACCCGAATTCAAAAAGGCCAATTCACGCAAACGATGTTCAATGGTGGCGCGGTCAAAAGTGGTAATTTTAAAGGTTTCTTTTGATGGTAAGAATCGAACCCGGGTTCCCTTTTTGTCGCCAGAAGGCCCTACCACCGCCAGCGGCGCCAAGGGCACACCATGGGCAAATGTCATATGACAATGTTGACCACTGCGCCAGATATCCAACTCCAACACCTCTGACAAGGCATTCACAACCGAAACACCTACACCGTGCAACCCACCCGAAACCTTATAAGAATTTTGATCGAACTTACCACCCGCATGCAGCTGCGTCATGATAACCTCGGCCGCTGAAACGCCCATCTCCTCGTGAATATCCGTCGGTATACCGCGACCATTATCGCTTACTGATACATAGCCATCGACCTCTATCACCACGGTCACCTTGTCGCAATGACCAGCCAATGTCTCGTCAATGGCGTTATCGACAACTTCATAAACAAGATGATGTAAACCGGTGCCATCATCAGTGTCACCGATGTACATACCTGGACGCTTTCGAACCGCGTCTAGACCTTTAAGAACTTTAATAGAATCGGCGTTATAATTTTCTGAACGTTGGGGACTCATAATATTCCTTGGTAATTTTCCTTGGTAATTTTCCTGGATATTTTCAACCCGGATTAACCGTTGCCTGTTCGACCATAAAAAACTGCGCCTTTCCCATTAAAGCTTCAAACAACAAAGGATCCGTCCCCGTCAGCCACGTTTGAAGACGGCCTTTTGAGATTTCAGATTGCAGCACAGCCAGTTGCTCAAACAATACCATACGGTGATGAAAATCTAAATGAGCAATTATATCATCCAGTAAAAGAATTGTTAAACGCGGGTCGAAACAGATTTTATGGTGAATAAAGGCCATAATAACAGCGATCAGCAGAATTTTCTGTTCCCCGGTAGAGGCTTGGTCCGCGGTTATGTTTTTTTCTTGATGAATAACTTGCCAATCACTGCGATGGGGGCCGTACTTGGTCGTGCCACTTTCCTGATCCAAGCGACGATTCTGATAAAGAATTTGCTTTGCTAGAGCCTCAACCTCGGTCGCTGATTTTGCCAACACCCCATCGTCCACATCCCCCACCATGCGGGTTATGAACGCAGGGAAAAGGTTCGGGCGGTGCCCCGCTTCATTCAGCTTGTTCATTAATTGCTGGCGCGCAACGGCGATCGCCACCCCATGGCTTGCCAACTGGTCTTCAAGGGCGCTTAACCAAGACGCATCGCCCTGATTTCTTAAAACCATCAGACGTTCCCTTAGGGCCTGGTCATAACGGTTAAGGCGTTCAGCATGCAAAGGATCCTGGGCATAAATCAGACGGTCAATGAATTTCCGCCGAATAGAGGGTGATTCCAAAAAGATGCGATCGGTTTCGGGTGTCAGCCAAACGATATTCAGCCATTCAGCAAAGGGGGCCTGACTTCTGATCGGTTGATAATGCAATTTGTAAAGGCGTTTTTCTGTACCCTGAGGGGTCTTTTCCAAGCCAGTTGCCAATTGTGTTTCATCGTCTAACTGCAGACTGGCCGCCCACAGAAGGCCCGCTTGGGGCGAATGCCCCTGCTGGGTGATTTCACCCAATTTGGCACCCCTGAGGCCGCGACCAGGGCAGAACAAAGAAATCGCCTCTAATATATTGGTCTTGCCCGCTCCGTTCGGCCCCGTCAAAACAATAGGCCCCTGCCCCACCTGTAAATTCAAGCCTTGATAATTCCTGAATTGATGCAATGACACATGACGAATACCCTGATTCGCAGACGAAAGCGCATAGTCATAAGGTAAGGGGTGTTTGGTCAAGGGGCATTCTTTAGAAGTGTCTTTGGTTGTTTATACTCCATTCAGATCATTTTGCGGATTTTTTAAGACGCACATTAGTGTCACCTAAGCTGTGCTTATGTTTATGGCGCAGGGCAGCGGCCATGTCGGCGTAATCACCGGCCTCCACCCATTTGTCATAATGCGTACCTCCAGTTTGGTTATAAAGGTGAATGCGACGAGGGTGCAAAGCTGGAAACTCTTTCCTTGGACTGGTAAAACCAATCAAAGCTGTCTGTCCATCTTCCACAATTGATGGCCGTCCCCTTTTGGCCGATATGGGTACCCAAGAATAAACGTCATAACCATTTAAAATGACACTAATAAGGTCTGGCTGCAAGGGTTGAAGGGTCCAGTAATCTGTTGCGGTGTTAGTATACCACCCTCTGTTACCACCATCTTGCGTTGTTATAAAATCAATATCATGAATCAATTGTTTAATTAATCTTAAGTGGTTGGGATCAACTATTTTTACAATCTCCACAAGATGGGGATGCTTAAGGTCATTATATTTCTTTTTCAGAGCTTCCTTCTCAGCCTGTAAGCGTTTTATTTTCGTCTCTAATTCATCTCTGGCAGTTGCGATCATTACGTCAAACTCAGCTTTTGTAGGGTTTGGAACGCGTTCAATTTTCGAACTTTCAGCCTCATATTTTACTTGAAGTTCCTCCAGGGCTTTCAAATAAGGACCAAGCTTTTCTAACTGTTCATTTTCTTGAAGGGACCTTTTTTCAGCAGAGCTTTTTTCCAACTTTTGTGCCTCAAGTAACACAACTTCGTTAAGATTGGTCAGCGTAATCGCCCGATTATAGATTTCAGGATCATCCAAATTATCAAGGATTTGTTGCACATATTCGGCGTAACCTTGGGCATGTCTAAGGCTAAAGTAACCACACTCACCATTCCCCCTTGATTGCACCCAATACATAATTCTAGGTTCCCTTACAAAAACAGCTTTTTTAAAGTCAAAAACAGGCCTATGAACGTAAAACAGCTTTTGTTTCATCGCCTCTTTATCGATTTCTAGTTTTTGAACTTTTGAAATGTTCAGGGGCCGAGATAAGTCTTTGACTTTCTGTGGAAGATTCAATTTGCTGATAAGATTTTTTATTGCCCCGCCCCTAATCATTTCTAATGCTTTTTCATAAGATGGCCGTTTAAAGTCTTCTCCTCTACGCTCTTCCAGCTCTATCGACCAAGTGATTCCACCCTTAGCGACAGCCTTATAAGGGCTCTTTGGAATTTTATACTTAAATTGATCCACCACCTCATCGTCTGTTAAATCAGGATTACGAAGGATACTTTGAATCGCACTGACCATCGCCAACAAAACGGCTTCGCTTTCCGGGGATTGCTTGGTGTTTTGGTACGTAAAAATAGGGGGATCAATTTTTTCTAAATAACTTTGTCTAGTCTCAAGCATGCGATACTTTTCAATGGCAATCAAGGCATCGATAACAGTGGGCATGCCTTCAGAATCAGCAAGAAGCCTTTCAAAATTGAAATCTTTGGTTTTTAACTTCTCAATCATGGAGCGGGCAATCTGAAAGGCCTTTTCGGGAATAACCGTTTCCTGCAACTTCTCTGTCAAAGTTTCTAAATCTTTTAAAGGATTATCCCCCTGGACCAAGCTGGCAACGTAACTCTTAACAAAGTCGTTATGGTTATAATCCGCTTCACCATCATCTTTTTTTTCCTTTGCACGCAGATCATCAATCTCTTGTTGAATCTTCACATTATAAACCCGCCGCTCAAGGGCTTTACTTAAATAAGCATCGACATATTTCCAATACTCATCCTTGGTCATATAATCTTTTAACCAAGCTGTACCAGCTAAGATACCTTGAAGATCAGATTTTATAGCTGCAGAATCTAACACACCGGCATGTTTTTTAAAGGCTCCAAAAATAATCGCACTAACATGCGCAACATGCTGCTTTTCGTGTTCTTTATCTGCCTTATCAAATGTTTTTAAGTTCGCCCCTAAAGCTGCCTCTGTTAAACCATCTTGTTCTTTCAAAAACCTTGTCGCTTCCTGCAAAGCATTAATCATCAAACCCCGCTCGCCCTCATTAGCTGGTGTTTCGCTGATTCCCCCCACACCTTTACCTTCCCCTTTACTAACTAATCCAAGCAAAGTATCCGCTATATTTTTGGCCCTTGTTGGGTCTGACTCCCTTTTGAGATCATGGGCCAGGAAATTGGCCGCTTGAACCGCTTTGTTAACAGGATTGGCGTCAATTTTATAGTCAGCCTCTGCCATTTTCATTGCACTATCAAGGATGTCTTGTTTAAATTCAGCCTGCGCTACCCCCATGCTGACTGAAACCATTCCGACAGTTAAAAGACAATATTTGGCAAAATTTATCATAAGTCCAACCTTAAAATTTCCAATGAATACACCATATAAAATAGTATACCCTGCTTTATAAAATAGTATACCCTGCTTTGCAAACAAAAAGTTAATAGACCTGTTGATTTTATTTTACTCAGGGAAGAATCCTTTTAAACCCTCATCGGCATTAAAATAAAAGTCACATGAGGATTGCCGGTGGGTCGAATCAAGACCGACGATTCGGTATCAACCAACAATAACTCCATCTCTTCCGTTGGAACCTGGGCGGCGATATCCATTAAATAGCGAACATTGAAACAAACTTCCAAGGGTTGATCATAGGGGTAATCGACATCCAGCTCTTCTTCGGCCTTGCCTAATTCGTTACTTATGGCTGACAAGGTTGCTGTGTTGTTGGCCAGGCGCACCTTAATGGCCCGCACCTTATCATTGACAACGGTCCCCACCCGATCAACCGCCTCGGCAAACGCTTTGGTGGGCACAACCAACGTCTTGTCATTACTAATGGTTAAAGCCGATGAATAATCGGGGAAACCCCCATCAATCAATCGGGCACTTAAGACGGCCTGCATGGAATTACCATCAATGGCGAATTCAATACGGTTTTCAGAAAGACCAATGTGGACTGGCTTTTCAGCATCGTCTAATAGCTTAGAAATCTCGTGAATTGTTTTACGGCTAACAATAACCTCTGGCATCCCAAAGGCTTCAGTGGGGCTTTCACATTCGGCACAGGCCAAACGATGCATGTCCGTTGCCACCGCGCGCAGAACCTTTAGACCTTCGTTCTCAAGGGTGTGAAAATAAATACCGTTCAAGTGATAACGCGTCTCTTCCGTTGACATGGCAAAGCGGGTCGTATCAATAAGGTGCTTAATAACTGGTGCCGGCAAACTAAACCGATGCGACAGCTGACCTTGGGTTAACTGAGGGAAATCTTCACTGGACAAACAAGGCAATTCAAACCTGGAACGACCAGAGGTCACCACAAGCTGGCCACTTTCCGCATAAACCTCCAAATCAATTAAAGACCGGTCGCTGAGTTTTCGAACAATGTCATGAATCAGGTGGGCTGATACGCAAATAGATCCTGAGGTTATGGTTTGTGCCGGAATCGTTTCAATCAACGCCATATCCATATCTGTCGCTGTAATCGACAAGCCGTGATTAGAAGCCGTTAAAAGAACATGACTTAGAATGGGAACAGTCGTCCGTTTCTCAACGACGCTTTGACCGTGCGACAAAGCTTTTAAAAATAAACCTTTTTCTAATGACAACTTCATAAAACAAGCATTCCTTGGTTGGTTAATAAGCAGTGTCATACCATATTTAAGGCAAAAAAACGACACACCTGTTACTGTAAGCGCATTTATTTTTGCTAAAGGTCGAAGTGACCTTTCAATAATTTACACTTACAACATTAGTAAAATATTAATACTTTATCGCTTAAAATATAGGAAGATTATAAATTGTTAAATCTGAGGGAAAAATGGCAAATTCAGAAGGAAAAGTTTCAAACAAAAAAAAGGTAGCCCTGGCATTGCAGGGTGGAGGATCACATGGTGCCTTTACCTGGGGCGTTCTTGACCGCTTATTGGAAGATGACCGATTGGAAATTGAGGGCGTAACAGGAACCAGCGCTGGTGGCATGAACGCCGTGGCTTTAGCCCAGGGTTTAACACGTGGCGGCTCACAAGCAGCCCGAACAGAATTGAAAAACTTTTGGACGGCTATTCACGAGGTTGGCAAAAAAAGCTCTTTGAATAACCGAGGTCCCGTCGACAAAATGATGAACAAATTTACCATGTACAACTCACCTGGGTTTATCATGTTTGATTATCTAAGCCGTATGTTTTCACCTTATGAACTAAACCCCATGGGTCACGACCCTTTAAGGGATGTTATCAAAAAAAGTTTTGACTTTGAACTATTGCGTACGTCTTCCAAATGTAAAGTTTATCTGTGTGCGACTCATGTCTTCACCGGTCGATTAAAGGTATTTTGCACTGAAGAACTAAAATTAGAGACACTTCAAGCAACAGCTTGCCTGCCAACCATTCACAATGCCGTTTTGGTTGATGGCGAATATTATTGGGATGGTGGTTTTATTGGTAACCCCGTGTTTTTCCCACTTATTTATGATTGTGAAACCCCTGATATCATTTTGGTTCAGGTGAATCCCAGTATCAGAAATAAATTACCGACAACATCACGTGAAATTGCTGACCGCCTTAATGAGATCACCAACAATGCATCGGTTGTCCGCGAAATGCGTGCCATTTCATATATCACCGACCTTATCAACAAAGGCATCATTGAAAAGGGCAAAGTCAAACATGTTCACATGCACCTTATCGAGGATGAATCGGTTTTCCAAGAGTTGGGCTGGTCAAGCAAATTGAATACTGAATGGGAATTCTTCACTCATTTGTTTGAAAAAGGACGCGCAGCAGCTGATGCTTGGTTAAAGGAAAATTACGATTCCATTGGCGTGAAGACCACAGCCCCCATGAAAGAACATTTTGTTGGACCGAATTGGAAAAGCAAGGGTAAGCACATTTAACAGACTCTAACCTTCATGAAAGTGTTGGTAAATTTTTAAGGCAACGGACCGGCTGATGCCTTTCACGACTTCCAAGTCTGAAAGGCCGGCCGTGGCCACCCCTTGGGCTGAACCAAAATGTTGCAATAAAAGCTTTTTACGCGCCGCACCGATACCCACTATTTCATCAAGTTTTGATTGCCCCAAAACTTTGGTGCGTTTGGCCCGATGGGTTCCGATGGCAAACCGATGCGCTTCATCCCTCAGACGTTGTAAAAAATGAAGCAAAGGGCTGTTTTCACCCAACGTAAAGGGATCGCGACCCGGCATAAAAAAACGTTCTTTACCGGCATTTCGATCAGGACCTTTTGCAATCGCCACCACAGGAATATCCATATTTAATTCTGACATCACTTGCACAACCGCCGTCAGTTGCCCTTGTCCGCCATCAATCAATAATAAATCCGGTTTCTGCCAAGTATCCTCGGTATGATGCATCAATCGACGCCGTAAAACCTCCCTCATCATGCCATAGTCATCACGCGTATCGATCGTTTCCTTAATTGTGAACTTACGATAGGATTTTTTGTCAAACCCCTGGGTGTTCGCGACCACCATCACGCCATAAGCGTGCCGGCCCTGAATATGACTATTATCGTAAATTTCAATGCGTTGAGGCAAAGCTGGCAAATCAAAAACCTCGACCATTTCCGAAAATATACGCATCATGGATGCGGATTCAATCTGTCGTCGTTCAAGACTGTCGCGGGCATTAGCAAGGGCATGCTCCACAACTTCCCTCTTCACGCCTCTCTTGGGTATTTGCCATTCAGTCGCTTGATCGTGCTGTTCTTTCAATGCCGCCTGAGTAAGCTCCAACTCACTGGCCCTGTGGCTTAACAAAACCAAAGGAGCCGGGGGCCGTTCCTGATAAAATTGACCAAGAAAAGCAGCTAAGCTATCTTCTGGGCTTTCTTCCGCCGCATGTTTTAAGAAAAATGATTCTGTCCCAAAATTACGTCCATGCCGGAAAAAAAAGATCTGCACACACGTTTGCCCACCGGCCTGAACCAACCCAATCACATCCGCCTCGCGCAACCCACTAATATTAATTCGCTGACGACCCTGAATATACGTTAATAACCGCAGTCGATCGCGATAACCAGAAGCCTTTTCATAATTCATAACGTGACTGGCCGCATTCATTTGCCCAGCCAAATATTGTTGGACCTGATCCGTTTTCCCCAAAAGGAAATTCTTAGCCTGACGAATTGATTCTGCATAATCATCACGCGTTATCTTGTCAACGCAGGGAGCTGTACATCGTTTAATATCATATTGCAAACAAGGCCTGGTCCTGTTGGCAAAATAAGTATCTTGGCAATTGCGAATTTGAAAAACTTTTTGCAAGGTCAAAACAGCCTCATCAACTGCCATAACGGATGCAAATGGACCGTAATAATCCCCTTTGATTGTTTTAGAACCCCGATGTTTAAAAATACGCGGAAACGGGTGATCCCCGGTCAATAAAATGTAGGGAAAGGACTTGTCGTCCTTTAACAAAATGTTATAGCGCGGTTGTAACTTTTTGATCAGGTTGCTTTCTAAAAGCAACGCCTCTGTCTCCGTATGGGTCGTGACAACCTCCATACGGACTGTCTCAGATACCATACGCTGCAGCCGGTGGGGTAATTTGTCCACAACTGTGTAAGAAACGACCCTCTTCTTTAGGTTTTTGGCTTTGCCAACGTACAAGACCGCGTCCCTCTCCCCAAGCATACGATACACGCCTGGGGAAGAGGACAAAGTCTTCACAACGGCCAAGATGGTGTTGAACCCTAAGGCTAAACGCTCGGGAAGTTTGGGGGAATTTTCATCAAGGATTGGTGTGTCATCTGTCATGACTTGATATCACCATTACCATCCTAAAAAATCAAGGGCTGAACAATCGTTAACAAATCATTAACAAATCAAAATAAATTTTAATTTACTTATGTAAAATTTTATATAAAATTATATAAAATCCTCCTGTTTTAAGGTTAATAATTCATGAAATCTGTTTTTAAACACAAGACCCTTATTGCCCTGAAGATGATATTATCACTTGGCCTTGCCAGCGAAGTTTATGCGGGCGAAACCCCCGGCACGACTAATTCAAACGTTGATGTTACTGTTAGTGGTGGTTTCGTAGCGCCCTATCCACAGTATCTAACCGATGTCCAAACGCAACTTACAAGCAGCAGCAGCGGCACAGTTAGAAACTATGTTGCTGGAATCGGTACACCCACCGACTTAATGACAGTTCCTAGAAATCCGTCCTCTACTCCATATACAGTATTTGGTATTATCAATCGACTTTTTGACAATATGGGTACTCCTATACCAAACGGATCGAATCTTTTCACGGAAATTGCCAACATTGTCCGCGTGATAAATGCTTTACCTAATCCAAGTACAAATCTCACTGAAATATTGAATCGAATTGGAACGGCGTCACCTGCTACAGGCCTTTATAAAACCGTCACCGATGGAGACGCGGCAATATTAGCAGCCATCGCCAGGTTTGCCCCAAACATCACCCAACTTATCACCTATATGGGCGCACCAACGAATTTGTCAGACAGTTCCCCAGACAGTTTATTTAGGCTTTTGTATGGGTTAACAAGAACAATTGGTCAGATCAGCAGCAGTGGTTACCCATCAAACTTAGGTTCTGTCCTTGGTGATCCTGTTAACAGCGCTGCAACCTCTAAAACAATTTTTGGCATGCTTAAGGCTATTCTTCAGGAAACTCAAGATATCAATACCACAAGCACACCTAAAGGTTTCTTGAGATGCTTAAAAGCCAACGAAACAAAACTAGATGCGCTGGCTCAAGGATTAAACCGATTGGTGAGTCATCTGTGCCAAAAAAATGGATCTGGGGGATACATTCCCCAAACCCTTGCTTCAATTGATACCCGCATGCAAGAAGTGCTGGACCATCTTTCTTCAAATACCGACAAGGCTGACTCTACAGCAGAGGGATTACAACAGATTATACAATTGTTGGGGCAGCCAGCCGATGGTGATACTATAACCCCCATCACGCAACAACTGGCACTTCTAGCACGCAGCAGCATTAAAACTGAAAAGGAGTTAAGAGGGTTCCGAAAAGTAGCTGAGGAGAATCAAAATAGAATCAATGCAGCAATTGAAGCATTGGAAGATAAAGCCGGATCGTCATCACCCCAGGCAGCGATTGGAACTGACGGATTAGCTGATATCATCGGCGAATTTAGGGATTCTGATCAGACAGTCGCCAGCAGCCTAGAAACAATTATAAGCAGCCTTAGCAAGGGAGGGAGTAATGCACAGTGGACTGCTCTTTCCACAGGCCTCCTGGCCCTTAATAAAAAACATGATGCAATGGCCAGGGAAATGACAGAAACAAAAGATATGATGGTCCTTATGACGCGCCGCGTCAATAAGTTGGACAGCAAATTAGATCATATAATTGCCTTACTTAGTTCCGGATCTAAACGCAGTGTGGGCGCCGAGCACAAAAGCGATCCTAGTTCGGAAGACAGTGATGGATAGTCCTGCGTAGGCGGCGGCCAGCCCCCCTTTGTCACCCACGCACTCCGCCCTCTTGTGTAACCTCCGCGCCCCATTTGTCACCCCCGCGCAGGCGGGGGTCCAGTTGTATTGTTCTGGATTCCCGTCTACACGGGAATGACAATGGTTATTATCCCTGAAACCTGTCCCGGCAATCCATGTATTTTTTTATCAAAACCCCCAACCATTAACTATAAATTAAAAAAATTCTCCATAATCACAATAAACAAAATTTATTTACTATGGAGAATTACCATAAAATCTTCTTTATTTTTATTAGGCGTCAGCCTGTCGGCGTTGTCGTGTGCGTATGGGGGGTGGTTGATTTGCAAACTACGCCTGGCGGAACCAACTATGCATATGGCAGCATTCATGAGGCCCTTACGACTGGGCTAGGCGCCCACACTACAACAACCCCCATCTTAACCTTCACGGCGGCGGCGGATACGGTGGAGACGCAAAGCGTTTCTTTAGATTCTTTCGCCGGATTTGGCAAGAGCGTCACCATCGCGGGCGCATCAGGGGGGACGACGATCATCCCGGCACCAACACTCTCCGGTTCCCTTTTTTCCACTTCAAGCAACAATGCCCTGACCCTGAATCTGTCCAGCCTGACCTTCACTGGGTTTTCGTATATTTATAGTGGAAGTGTTTTAAGTACTAGTGGCGCCCTGACCCTCAACAGTACAGGCACCAACCCAGTGACCTTTACGGGGAATAGCTCAAATGGTCAAGGAGGGGCCATTTACACTAGTCGTGATGTGACCCTTACCGATACGCAGTTTATCAACAACACCGCAACAAGGTATAGTGGGGGGGCTGTACACACCTATCTATGTTGGTGGCAGTTTTATCTATAACGTAACAAAGGCAGTGACGTTGAATCCTCAATATCCAACGCCTGCGGCAGCCACAGCTGATAGCATACATGGCCATAACGACATTAGTTGTAGAGATAACACTTCCATGTTCACAAAAGGTGGCGTGGGGACGTTGACGTTGAATACCGTTAACGCCAATTAAGTGGTTGGTACGACCGTCACTGCCGGCGGGCTGACTATTGGGGATAGGGACTATCCTGGTGCTGTTTGGGGAGCATCGCCCGCTGTTATTACTGCTGCGTTGGGCATCACAGCACCCGGCAGCATCCATGTGGGGTACAGATGCTGGTGTGACTCCCATCACCTCAGGAACGGCCACCTTTGGGGGGTATGGAACGGTTTATGCGCAGGATGTTACCTTTTCCCCTAGTACAGGGGGTGGGCCCACGGTTACTTGGCTTATCGGTATTGACCCAACGGGCACCACCCCACCTTGTGGCGTTTTGAATATGACTGGTGCGCTGACTCTGCCCACCAATATTGAAGTTGATGGGGTTGTGGCAACCCCGTTCCCAGATGCTGGTTATACGGTTGCGAGGGGTTATACGCTTTCTGTTGCAAGTGGTTTGGGGGCTTTGAACCATCAACTCAGTGCGTACAGCTTGGTTCTTCAAGAATCCCCTTCCCCTTACAGCTTGCTGCTGAAGAAAACTGTTATGGTCACGTTCGAGGCGCCAGGATTTTACAGCGGCCGGCCCATTACACGGAACGGAGAGGGACTTTTGGTAAGGTATGGCCTCTATAATTCTGCATGGACTGGCCCAACGGGTTCGCATCCGTTTTTTAGCGGAGCAACGACCGATATCACCCTAGACAATCGTTATAAGACAACCCTCAGCACGGAAAACACTCTCAGCTCTGGCACATCAGTTACCCCGTTATTATGGACAGGGTCCGCAGCTTTTCCCACATTATCCACTGGTCAGGCTTACGCATGGCAGCTGTGGAGGAGTGATGGATATCAAACGGATAATACTAATCATGGCTGGCTCGCTCAGGGCCTTTTGACTGCGACAGACATGGGTGCAGGGAACCTCAACATAACTTACCAAATCACCCCGAACGAAGGGCATAATAGCGGGGCGATAGTGAATCGCTAGTAAGGTATACTAAGAAGGGAAGCGTCGTCATTTAACGCCATTGGTGTCACAATTCTCGTGTTATGTCTGTCATTCCCGTGCAGACGGGAATCTAGCCAACAATAGAACTGGACCCCGCCTTGCGCGGGGGTGACAAAGGGGGGAGTGCTGGGTGACAATCGGACGGGTTGAGGGACCAAAAGAGTTTCCAGGATCTATGAAAATACATGGACAATGGCCACGTCGCTTAGCGTCCCTTGCCATAACGGGTAGAAGCCGCAGTGATAAGTACAAACTAGCTACTTGGGGCTTTCGCTACCCCTACCATGGCGGGCCTTAAAAGCCGGTCATACATTACATAACCATCCTGCAACACCTGCGTCACAGTTCCAGGTTGTTGGTCGGTTGATTCCGCTTCAAAGATAGCCTGATGCAGATTCGGGTCAAAAGTCTCGCCCATTGATGCTACTTTTTTCACCCCGTGGCGTTCAAAAACACTGCTAATTTCTTTGCCAATCATTTCAACACCCTTAATCAAGGCTTGAATGTGCGCTGGCAAATCATCGGTCAACGGACAACTCTCCAAGGCCCGCTGCACGTTATCAACAGTCCCAACGATATCTCTGGCAAAGGCCACCGCACCGTACTTAAGCGCATCTTCTTTCTCACGGGTTGCGCGGCGACGCAAATTCTCTAAATCAGCCATCGCCCGCAGCCAATTATTCTTCATCTCCTCTAACTGAATAGTCAAATCGTCTTCTATTTGATCGACCAGCTCTTCCGTTTGAGGTTCATCACCTGTTTGCCCAAGTTTTTCATTATCCACTGATAGGACTCCTAAGATATCTCTTTACGTTGAGTCACATTATAATTGGTATGATTTTTTACACAAGATTTAGTAATTGAAAAGACTTCTAAACCTTTTCTTCTACCAACGCCTTGAAACTGACCATCATAAATAAGGCAATACCTAAAAAATACAATGGCATTGGCAACAGTGTGCTGTTGTGAAGCCAGCCCATACCCAGGGTAAACAAGGATATTAACAGATAATAGAAAAACCCAAACACAGACGAAGCTGTACCTATGGCATGACTATAATCTTTCAAGGCCATAGCCAAGGCATTTGATGAAGAAATACAAACACCGGCTGCAACAATCATCATGCAACCGATCGTTGTAATAATAACCAGGTTATTCGGCATGGGCAAAACCTGCAGCAAAAGAATGAAGGCAGCCAATAGGGCGGAACCTAAAAAAATAGCCTTAAGGCCATAAGACAAGATCTTTGTGTTCGAATGCTGCTGATGTAAATGGCGGGAAATCAATCCCCCTATAACCATAGCACCGGAAATAGCCAAATAAGTTGTACCATAAATGGCCGGAGTTAGCCCCAAAATCTCAATCAAGAAAAAGGGACCTTCGGCGTAATAACTAAAGGTTATGCCATTACAACCAGCCACGATCAGCCCAAAACCCAAAACCTTGGTGTCCCTTAAAAGTTTGCTCCCCACCTGAAAGAAGGAGTGGAGCGGCTTACCTTTGGGAAAATGGGTCTCGGGCAATGATATGAAAGAACAAATGGCGACAAAGCTGCCGGCTCCGATTAAGGCAAGAAAGATAGTTGACCAACCAAACATTTGATCAATGATCCCACCAATAACGGGACCAATGGCCGGGAACAAAGCCAACCCGCTGCCTATGGTTGAATAGGCTTTCCCCAAGGCGGCTCCTTGGAAAGCATCACGACAGATTGCCTGACCCAGGACGCTGCCCACGCTGCCTCCAAAGGCTTGAACGAATCGGCTGGCCATAAGGACGGCAATTGAATCGGAACAATAACAACCCACACATCCAATGCCATA
The DNA here is from genome assembly GCF_004210305.1 of Candidatus Finniella inopinata. Classification (NCBI taxonomy): domain Bacteria; kingdom Pseudomonadati; phylum Pseudomonadota; class Alphaproteobacteria; order Holosporales; family Candidatus Paracaedibacteraceae; genus Candidatus Finniella; species Candidatus Finniella inopinata. The sequence continues at coordinate 144,187 of NZ_SCFB01000004.1, forward strand.
TATGACCAAACCAATTAGTAAACAGGGTTTTCGACCATAGACATCAGAAACCTTTCCCCAAAAAAGGGTTCCTAAGGCGAAAGCAAACAAATAAATGGTTAAGGTGTATTCAACCCCAAACTCTGCCACATGCAAAGCATGAGCAATAGTTGGAAGAGAAGGCGTGTAAACGGTTTCCGTAAGCTGTGGTAAACCGACAATAAGTACAAGAAGCCAGAGGGCTGGCAAAGAATTTATTTTCATAAAAGATCCTCGTCATCAATAACAAAATTTAAGCAACAAAAAGGGTTCCCTTAATGCTAACCAGCAAAAGGGGGCACTTAAACCTTGCAATTAAACGATGACAATTGTTTTCATGAACTTCACCGTGATTCTTTCATTAATAACGAAGCACCCTTAGGCACTGCGTTAATTATAATCATTTTTTATCTTTAAGGATATTGAATTATTATGTGATATAATGACGCGTGTCTATTTAAGCGAAAGAGGTACATCATGTTAGCCTGGTACAAAAAATATATGTTTTTTATCGGAATATTCGGACAGTTTGTCTTTTATTCCCAGTTTTACGCGATTATCACCAATCAAAGCGCCAAAGATGTCTCTTTGTTCGGCTTTATGTGTGGGTTGTTATCGGTCAGCAGCTGGATGCTTTATGGAATCATGATTCGCGACAAGCCCCTTATCGTGGCAAATGTGGTTGCAACCATCGGGGCTGTTTTAACAGTTATCGCCATATTGATTTATCGATAAAAACTAGACATCTTTCGAAACTCGCTCCGGTGAGGCAAGTGCAAGGATCATACGCAACGCAGAAGCGCAGTTTACATGACGGTACATGAGCATTCGAGTAGCGGAGTGACACAGCAATTGTCCAGTGGAGTAGAGTTTGGATAGATGTCTATTAAATTCCCGCGCCCATAAGTCGCCCCACCATCTTGGCCGTGTAATCGACCAAGGGGATAATCTTGCCATAATTCATTCTGGCAGGTCCAATCACACCAATCGCCCCAACAATTTCATGGCGCGAGTTATGATAAGGTGATACCACCATGGAACACCCAGACAATTTAAATAAATTATTATCAGAACCAATAAAAATTTGAACCCCATCCCCTTTGATAGAGGCGTCCAACAATTGGTGAAGCGCCTCCTTTGTGTCCAATACCTGAAACAGCTGACGGATTTGTTCTAAATCAGCCATTTCCGTGACGCCCTGTAACAAATGGGACTGGCCTTTTATGATTAGAGAACTTGCCTGGTCACCCCCCGCCCAAACTGCCAAACCAGCCTCTACCACTTTGGCTGCCAGGTCATTCAAATGCGCCTGGAAATGGTTCAGTTCTTCGTGAATGGTATTTTTGGCCTGGGACAACGTCCGCCCCGTCAATCGTGTGCTCAAATAATTTGTGGCTTCGGTAAGAATGGAGGGCGTAATCCCCTTAGGAACATCAATCAACCGATTCTCAACCACGCCATCTTCAGAAATAAGAACGACCAGAGCGCGGCCTGGCGTTAAGTGGACGAACTCTATGTGTTTCAAAGGCGCATCCGTCTTAGGCGCCATGACCAGGCCTGCGCATTGGGACAGCCCTGACAACAAGGAAGTGGCTTTCTCCAGAACCCTATCCACACTTTGACCCGAGTTTTCAGAAAGCTGATTGAGATAAAGGCGATCTTCCTCACTTAGGTCACCCACCTCTAACAAACCATGAACAAACAAACGCAACCCCTCGTCTGTTGGTAAACGTCCGGCCGAGGTGTGGGGTGCATACAAAAGCCCAGCCTCCTCCAAATCCGCCATAATGTTGCGAATGGTTGCTGGCGACAAAGGGGTCTGTAGACGCCTAGAGAGTGTGCGCGACCCGACAGGCTCCCCCGTCTCCACATAGGTGTCAACCAATTCGCGAAAGATTTCCAGCGATCGTCGGCTTAATTCGGCAATACTTAGTGACATAGGTTGATCATCTCCGCACGCCATTCCCGCGCTTTTCCCTGTCATTCCCGCGCAGGCGGGAATCCAGACAATCAATACAACTGGACCCCCGCCTTCGCGGGGGTGACAAGGGGAGTACTGGGGGTGACAAAGGGGGGCAACTGGGCTTGAGTCCTACCTTATAATATAATCTCATATAAATCTTTCCATTCGGGGTTTTGCTCTTCTATCAATTTCAACTTCCAAATGCGATTCCATTTTTTGATGCGCTTTTCTCGGCAAATAGCTTCACGAACATCATTAAATTGTTCAGCATATACAAGTTTGTCAGTACCATATTTCTTACTAAATCCTTCAATTAATTTTTGCTTATGTTCATAAATACGTCGCGCTAAATCGCTTGTTACCCCAACATAAAGGCAACCATTGCGTTTAGAACAGAGAATATAGACCCAACATACACTCATACAGTATGCAAAGACTCTTTTCCTTCATACTCGCAAAGATCGTTGATTAGACAACCGGCGCACAAAGGTTTACGGGCCACACATACATAACGACCATGCAAGACCAACCAATGGTGCGCATGCTGACGATAAGGTTTTGGGGTAACGGCATCCAAAGCCAGTTCCACTGCAAGCGGTGTCTTTCCAACCGCCAAGCCAGTTCGATTGCACACCCGAAAAATATGGGTGTCCACCGCCATTGTCTCTTGGCCAAAAACAACATTCAAAACCACATTGGCTGTCTTTCGCCCTACTCCCGGCAAAGATTCTAACGCCTTACGATCACTTGGCACCTCGCCTTTATAATCACGAACCAGAATTTCTGACAACGCCAATATATTCTTGGCTTTTGTGTTAAAAAAGTTAATCGTTTTGATGTGGTTTTTCAAACCCTCCAACCCCAGATCAAGCATTTGCCCAGGGGTTTGGACGTAAGCAAAAAGATCGGCCGTAGCCTTATTAACCCCCTTATCGGTTGCCTGGGCTGACAAAACCACAGCCACCAACAATGTATAGGGGTTTATGTAAACTAATTCTGTTTCAGGATGAGGGTTTTTCTCCTGAAACCTTGTAAAAATTTCTTTGATGGTTTGCTTTTTCAAAATTCGCTCTGAATTATCTGTATGCTCATATTCCCGCGTCCATCACGCACACTGCTGCTTCTCTAAATACGGCTTCAGGTAAAAACCAGTATAGCTGCCCTTAACTTTTGCCACATCCTCTGGGGTTCCGATAGCCACCACCTTACCGCCTTTGGCACCCCCTTCTGGGCCCATGTCAATAATCCAATCAGCGGTTTTGATAACCTCTAGGTTGTGCTCAATAACCACTACTGTATTCCCTTGATCAACAAGGGTGTGCAACACCTCCAACAATTTACGTACATCTTCGAAATGAAGGCCGGTTGTGGGCTCGTCCAGTATATAAAGGGTGCGTCCGGTCGCACGGCGTGACAATTCCTTGGCCAACTTCACCCGTTGGGCTTCGCCACCTGATAACGTCGTCGCCTGTTGTCCCACGTGAATGTATCCAAGGCCAACTTCCTGCAGGCTTTTCAGTTTGTCACGCACTTGGCTGTTGGCGTCAAAAAACTCAACCGCTTCGTCCACGGTCATATCCAAAACATCCGCAATTGTTTTCGTCCTATAGGTAATATCCAACGTTTCGCGATTGTAACGTTTGCCATGACACTGATCACATTGCACGTAAACATCCGGCAAAAAGTGCATTTCAATTTTGATCATGCCATCGCCCTGACATGACTCGCAGCGCCCCCCTTTCACGTTAAAGGAGAAACGCCCGGGCAAATAACCACGGACTTTTGATTCAGGCAGGCCCGCGAACCATTCACGAATCGGCGTGAAACAACCGATATAGGTGGCGGGGTTTGATCGCGGCGTGCGGCCAATGGGCGATTGATCAATATCAATGACTTTATCAATAAATTCGACCCCCAAAAGCTTTTTATGGGCCCCCGGTTGTTCGCGTCCAGCCCCAAAGAAACGAGCCAGCGCCTTGTAAAGCGTCTCGATTATCAAGGACGATTTGCCCCCACCCGATACACCCGTCACGCATGTAAATGTTCCTAAGGGAATCTTGACCGACACATCTTGCAAATTATTGGCTTTAGCACCGGTGATTTCCAAGATCCTGTCTTTTTGAACAGGGCGACGTTTGCAGGGAATAGGAATAAACTTTTCCCCCTTTAAATATTGGCCCGTCAAGCTTTTGGGGTTTAGAATAACCTCAGCCGCCGTCCCTTGGGCAATGATTTCCCCCCCATGGGCCCCTGCTGCTGGCCCCATATCAATCACATAATCGGCCATACGGATGGCATCTTCGTCATGTTCAACCACCACCACTGTATTGCCCAAGTCGCGCAAATGTTTCAGCGTTTCTAACAGTCGGTCGTTATCGCGTTGATGCAACCCAATCGACGGCTCGTCTAAAACATACAAAACCCCCGTCAATCCTGATCCTACTTGGGATGCCAGTCGAATCCGCTGACTCTCGCCGCCTGACAACGTCCCGGCTGATCGTGACAGACTGAGGTAATCAAGCCCCACATTCACCAAAAACTGCAACCGGCTTCGAACTTCTTTTAAAATCCGGGCGGCGATTTCCTGTTGCTTGGGCGTCAAAATAACTTTGTTGAACCAATCTAAACTGTCAGCAATCGATAAACTGCACACCTCGGCAATGTCGTGTTGATTAATTTTAACACAAAGGGCCTCTGGCTTCAGGCGTTTCCCTACACAAACGGCACAAGGGTGTTCGTTTTGAAACCGGCTTAAAATATCACGAGCCCAATCACTTTCCGTTTCATTCCAGCGACGCTTAAGATTCGGGATTACCCCCTCGAAAGGCTTTTTCGTCGTGTATTGACGCGTCCCATCGTGGAACGACAAAGGAATGATTTCGTCACCCGACCCATACAAAATAATCTGTTGGAATTCTGGCTGCAGTTCAGAAAATGGCAACGTTGACGACGCATCATAATAACGAACCAACGAATCAATCATGCTTTGATAATAATCGCGCGTTACAGCTTGACGTTTGTTACTGACCCATTCTTGACTCCAAGGAGCAATAGCCCCATCACGCAAACTTTTTTGGGGGTCAGGCACGACAAGGCCAGGGTCGAAAACAGTTTCAATGCCTAAGCCATCGCATGCCTGACAGGCCCCTTGAGGGCTGTTAAACGAAAATAATCGCGGCTCAATCTCGTCCAACGTAAATCCCGAAACAGGGCAGGCAAATTTTGCCGAAAAGGTGGTGACCTCGCCTGTTTCGACGTTTTCGATCCACACCAAATCATCGCTTAATTTAAGGGCTGTTTCCAGGGAATCCGCCAGTCGTGTGCGCCATTCGTCATGCTGTTCCGGGCCTGGCACCACCAAACGGTCCACCACAATGGCGATATCATGTTTAACTTTTTTGTTTAAAGGCGGCGCCTCATCCAGGTCATAAACTTGGCCGTCAATTTTAACCCGTTGGAATCCTTTTTTCTTAAATTCCATCAACTCCTTTTTGTATTCCCCTTTGCGTCCCCTGACCACGGGCGACAAAAGCAACAGTTTCGTCTTTACAGGAAATGTTAAAAGGCGATCGACCATCTGGCTGACCGTTTGTGCATCAATCGGTAAGCCTGTGGCGGGCGAATGAGGGACCCCAATTCGCGCATACAGCAATCGCAAATAATCGTACAGCTCCGTCACGGTCCCCACTGTTGAGCGGGGGTTTTTCGATGTGGTTTTCTGTTCAATTGAAATGGCCGGGCTTAATCCCTCGATGGAATCCACATCAGGTTTTTGCATCAATTGCAAAAATTGCCGCGCATAGGCCGACAGACTTTCTACGTAACGGCGTTGGCCTTCGGCATACAACGTATCAAAAGCCAGCGACGACTTGCCGGAACCGCTGAGGCCAGTTATCACCACCAGCTGGTCGCGAGGGATATCAACGCTGACATTTTTTAGGTTGTGTTCGCGGGCTCCACGAATGCTGATATATTGCAGGCTCATAAGGCTTTTCACGAAATTTTAGGGTTGATGTTGTTATAGCAGCCTTTGGCCCCGCTTAACAGTTTCTTAAACGAGGCCGTTTTGGTGAGAGGAGGATGCTGTTGGTTATTTGCCAGCTGCTTTGGACCAAAATCCTACACTGTTGCTCATGTTATGTTTGGTTGCTAGGTCGGAACCGGCTGCTTCTTGGAGATATGCGTATAAACTGTCTACATAATTCTGAAGTTTAAAAAAACGAAGGCAGGTAAGGAATCTGCTCATCCTTTGATAATTGTGCGTTTTAATAATCCAGTTTTCGTGCCAGTTTGTTCCTTTTACAGGCTGCCCTAGCGCCTTATCTTCTGCGGCAGAAAGAGAGGTGATTTTGAAGCCGTTAAGACTTTGTCCCCAAAAAGTCAGCTTTCTGGTAAGAGAAACAAACAACATTTCTTGTATCGCAGTTAATACCTGACCATGCTCAGTTAGTGTTTGCTCTGTCGTTTTCAGGGGGCGGGGCGCAATCCTATCGCCCAGCCCCACCGTGTGAATGGGAAACCACCATTGCACATAGTTGTGTTGAGTTTCCATCCATGCATTGGTGTTCTTCCATAATTCATCTAAATAATTACGAACAGCCGGCCTGCTGCCTTCAACATCAGGCATAACGCCCATCATGTATCCACTTAAAAGCACATCATTCAACCAATCAGCCTTAGCGCCCGCAGTGACTTCAGTAGCTTTAAATTGCCTTTCGGATACACATTGATCAGCTATTAACGTCAAGAACGATTGCCACCGTTGCGACTGAGTCGCTTTTGGATTCTGGGCTCTTTCCGGCATCGTAATGGTGGGGTGATAGGGATGTTCCAGATTGCCGCTGGCAGCCAAGCTCTGCAGCCTTATAATTTCAGCCTGATGAGCAGGGTTGGAAGTTTTATACGTTGCCGGGGTAAGCCCAGGTTGACTCAATACAACAGCCTGCGCCGCCCCTGCCAGAAAAACCTTTTCTTGCTCATTGGCAGGCTTATTGGAAAACCCAAAAGGCCCGCCGGTTTTCAGCAAGTAATCCAAAGCATGAGCAACTGCTCCATAGCCGCTGTAGCTTGTTAAAAACATTACATAATCCATCAATGGATTCGTTATGGCTTGGCTGGGTTGAAAAACTTTGTGACTTGTTAGCTCTGCCATAAAACCCTGGTAGTTTCTTGTTATTTGCCCATCCAGGTTCCGATCCTTTTCATCAAATTTTGGCACATACGCCAAAGCCGCAGTGGCAATCAGAAAAGGCACAAACAAGAAGCAAAAAAGAGACTTTTTCATAAAATAAATCCAGAAAGAATAATTACCATGCCAACTATATGGCAGCAAAAAGATGTTTTTCAATTTAAAAAACGAACTTTTAACAGTTTCTTAACATATTCCCCCTAGTTCTTTTGATGAAAAGACACATGCCAGATACACATAAAGGGGACAAATGATGAGAATATTTTACGTGATAACATTTTCCACCTTATTAATGACCAACTTAGCGTCGTCCTTAACCGCGACGGAAGATGACTTCTCATTCAAACAAGCGCGTGCGAGAAAAATTGAGATGGACCAAAGCAAGGAAAAAGTTTGCGTTGGCTTCAAAAAAGCCAAACTTAACCGCAATCCAATCGATTATGAGTTTTTAAATTTTTCAAATTACCACGTTAATTGGCAACGTTTCTTCAAAGTTCAAAACAGGCGATAACTAAAACTGTTTTCAACGTATTAAAGGGGTAAGGGGTGTGTTAGAGTCAGTCAAATTTCTTTAACTCAAGTCTTTCTATGCCTGACAATGATTTAGAGATCGAAATTTCCGGTCTTATAAATAAAACCCCAAATATGTTGACCAACGAACAAATCGCCCAGATTTTGGCCTTAGAAGGTGGCAGAAGAATTGCCATGAAACATATTTTAAGAAAATTAAAGAGAAGCCGGCGCCCTAAAAGTATTGTTCATCGCGAAATTATCCCGTTTCTGAAATTGGCCCAGGCAAAAGCCCAAGGAAAGGAAAAAGGAAAAACCAAAGGCAATGAAAATGGAAAAGAAAGGGCGACGCCTTTTCGTGCCTTGCCCGCAGAATCGCCCTCTTTCGCAAAGACTTCTCGCCCACGAAGGCCATTACCTGGCGCACCTCAAAAAACGGACACAACCCGCATTGGATTGTTTTTGAACAGGCAAGGGCACGGGGTTTTGGTCCCCTGCCATCGAAAAGACACGTCGTCAACAGTTCGGATCGAGTTACAAAATTTCCCCGACATTCCCCATAACCATGTGGTGGTTTACCGATTGAAGCCTGACAATCAAGTCCACATCGAAAAGGTTTTGGGTGCTATTGACGATCCAAAAACCTACAGCTTGATGGCTATTCATACCCACAATTTGCCACATGTCTTTACAGACGACGCTTTAAAACTTGCCAAGAAAGCAACCATTCCCCCGTTAGCCCACCGTGCCGACTTTAGGGACTTGCCTTTGGTGACCATTGACGGGGAAGATGCCAAAGATTTTGACGACGCGGTTTGGTCCACACCCGATACCGACCCCCGTAACCCGGGTGGATGGCGCGCGATTGTGGCGATTGCCGATGTGGCCTACTATGTGCAGGGGGCTGATGCTCTGGACATTAATGCGCGCGAACGCGGGAATTCGGTTTATTTTGCCGACCGTGTGGTGCCAATGCTCCCCGAAGCTTTATCGAACGAAATGTGCTCTTTAAAGCCTGATCAGGACCGGGCATGCCTGGCCGTTGAAATGATTATTAGCGCCGATGGAAAGATCAAATCGCACCATTTTAAACGCGGCTTGATGCGATCGACCGCACGCCTAACCTATAATCAAATGCAAAGCGCCATTAAGGGTGATTTTGATGATGTGACGGGACCACTATGGACTGACGTTTTGCAACCCCTTTACGGTGTTTACCAATCGTTATTAAAGGCACGCCAACAGCGTGGAACTCTTGATTTGAATGTAACTGAACGCCGGGTTATTTTTGATGATCAGGGCCATGTGATTGATGTCAAACCCCGTGACCGTTTTGATAGCCATCAGTTGATCGAAGAATTGATGATTGCTGCGAACGTCTGCGCCGCCAAAACGTTGTTGGCAAAAAACATGCCAACGTTGTTTCGTGTGCACGACAAACCTGAGGCGACCCGGGTTGAAAACCTAAGAACCGTTTTGAAATCTTTAAAAATTCCAGCGCCAAAAGTAAAGGTTTTTGCCCCTGCTAATTTCCAGGCTGTTTTAAGTCAGGTTCAGGGCGCGCCTTATCAACAACTGGTGAATGATCTGGTTTTGCGATCGCAAGCCCAGGCCTCTTATTCACCCCAAAACATTGGACACTTCGGCTTAAGCCTGGCCCATTATTGCCATTTCACATCGCCCATTCGGCGCTATGCTGACCTGATTGTTCATCGGGGATTGATTGCGACTTTGTCCTTGGGCGAAGGCGGCCATGACTATGCCTTGGATATGTTGGAGACGATTGGTACGCACATCTCAACCACGGAACGAACCGCTGCGGTTGCTGAAAGAGAAGTCAACGACCGTTTGATGACGGCATTTTTAGAGACACACTTGGGCGAAGTCTTCCAGGGCACCATTGTGGGGGTTACGGGCGTTGGTGTTTTCATCAGCCTTAACAAAACAGGGGCCCAAGGGTTCATTCCGAAAAGCCGTTTGGGGGGGGATTTCTACATTTATGATGCCGACCGTCACCAATATCGTGGAGAGAGAACCAAAAAGGTTTACCAATTAGGCCAGGCCGTCACGGTGCGATTGATGGAGGCTGACTCCATCACATGTTCGACCACTTTTTCTTTTAATGTCGAGACAAGCCCAAGAAAAACCGAGAAAAGAAAAGTTGAGAAAGCAAAACCTGAAAAAAGCTTTAAAAAGATAGTCATCAGAAAAAAGAAGCCATGATTATCGCCCCCATAACAGAAGGCCACCTTATCAAACGTTACAAGCGTTTCCTTGCTGATATTCGGTTAAAAGACTCTCATGAAATCATCACGGCGCATTGTCCAAATTCAGGCGCTATGTTGGGGTTGTTGCAAGAAAATAATGCCGTCGTCTTAAGCCTCAGTGAAAATCCAAATCGTAAATATCCTTATACCCTAGAGGCTGTTCAAGTTGATCAAACATGGGTTGGGGTGAATACAAGCTTACCCAATGAATTGGTGGCGGTGGCTTTGCAAGCCGACACAATCCCTGAATTAACTGGATATGACCATCTGAAAAGGGAGGTTAAATACGGGTTTAATTCACGCATCGATTTTCTTTTAACAGCAGCCGACAAATCACCGTGCTATGTAGAGGTGAAAAACGTTCATCTTAGACGCCACGAAATGGCCGAATTTCCTGATTGCGTCACGGCCAGGGGCACCAAGCATTTAACCGAACTGACAACTTTGGTGAACCAGGGTCAACGCTGCGTGATGATTTATGTCGTGCAACGTGATGATTGTCAGGGGTTTCAGGTTGCTGCCGATTTGGACCCCACTTATGCAAAAGCCTCTGTCCTGGCAAAACAGGCGGGGGTTGAAACAATCGTTTTGACCTATTCTTTGAAATTGCAAAACGGAGCGTTAACTTTAGGTCTTAATCAACCAGATTAAATGTCACCGTTGTGACGACGCGGACTTTCTTTTCCAAGCTGCCAGCCTCATTGAATTCTTCATTAGGACTGGTGATGCTAAAGGCGCCTTGAACAGCGTTTCGAATTTCGCCTACCCGTGATCCAGAATCCTTGGCAAATTGCAAGGCGGCTTGTCTTGCGCTTTGAGTTGCCTCAGCAATCATTTCGGTTCGCAAATCGGCGAAGCGCGTAAAATAATAACGAGTACTGGACCCTACAATCACCTGCTGATTAATCAATTCCGCCGTTTGATTTCCAATATCTCTAATCACTTCAACCTTAGGTGTTGTAACTTTTATGCGCGTTGTTAAAACATAGCGATACTCAAGTTTATCATTCACGCTGAAATAGTTATCTACCTTACGGTCCGTTAGTTCGGCCCCACCAGGAGTTATCTCTTCCTCTTTGATACCTTTGGATTTCAAAAAAGCGATCACAATTTTGGTGTCCTGGTCGCTTTTCTTTTTCATTTCAGCTAAATCATTTCCAGGGTTTTTAACAGTCAAAGTCAGGTCGCCTATATCAGATTTAACCTCACGCTCTGAAAAGCCCTTCACGACAATCGCACGATCACTGGTCTTAAATTTTTCAATCGATCGGCCAATAAAAAAACCACTAAGGGCTGTTCCCAAAGCGATAACAGTCGCGACTAAAAGTACCATTAATGGTTTGATATTATTCATTTTTTAATCCTTGAAATGAAGTGGTCTCAACGGCCTTATGTTCGTTGGATCCAAAGGGTTTGTCAAGGGGGTGAAGATCAGCAGGCGAACGCCTGTCCCCCTCCAGAACTTTGCCTGTCCTTATCATTAAACTTTGATTTGGCTTGATCAAAATTTCTGCATTATAGTTATCAGCCAAACTCAACACAACGTGTTCAGGCGATGCGCTTTTTAATATAACTCCTTCAAATGGACCGGGTTGATGGATGACCTGATTATTCATCCATACCGTCCATTTATCAGGACCAAAATATAAAATGGCTGATACGAAAATGATCGGTTGAGGCACGTTTTGATTATCACCAGAGGGGAGATTTAAAACAGGACTTTCATCCCAATCGTCGTCATTTTTTTGATCCAAGATTTTTTGTTCATCATCGGTTAACATCAAAGAGAAATTTTCTGCCCTTGCCAATTGGCAACTTAAAAACAGAAGACATATAACAAGAAATTTCATACAGCGCTTTTCGTTTTTGAGGTTTCGTGATGGATCCAATCAAATTCAATTTTTCCTTCGAACAAATTGATATCTTTCCCATCACGGGTGATTTGTTCAACCATTTGTGGCGTCAAAGCAGCGGTCCTTTTTAAGGAAAATTGTTTTAAAATAACTTTGCCTGGTAATTGGCTTTGGACACGATGCAAAAGGTCATAAAACTGGGTATCTTTTAAAACCTTTAAGGTGATCACCATCGGGATGCGCCATAAATTTAAAGAAGAATCATGGCAAATCTGCGTTCCAAATTTTAGATTAAGGGATGTAATTTTAGAAAGTTTTTGCCAGCGTTGAAAATGGCTTTTCATAACATCAAGCGTTAGTTCCTCTTCGAATCGACTTTTCTTAAATGCTTTAAATGTCTGTGGCATATGCTTTTTTATTTCTTCAAATTGATCCAAAACCTGCTTTTGTTTTTGTAAGCTTTCAACCTCCAAAGTTGTTTGCAGGAATTCTGCTTGCACCTGCAAATTCTGATTTAAACAAATTTGAAAAATGATGCCTGTTATTACAAAAAAACCAACAGCTGAAAAACTAAGAAGTCCTGTGGAAACATGGCGCCAAGGGGTCAAATAAACAATAAAATTAGATAAGGAAAAATGGCTCATTCAGTTACCTTTTTTTGGGGATAGGTGAGTTTAAGGGAACCTTTGCCATCATCAGAAAGTTTCTCCCAACTTAACTGACAATGCGGATTAAATTTGTGCAGGGATTTTTCTATCTTTTCTTGGGCTAGCCGAAAACTTTCTGTGATTGAATCAACAAGACTTTTTTTGGCCAAAGATTGCAAGTCAACAACCAGATTTAAGGTCAATTCTGCCAAAGAAGTTTTTGGGTCTTGGGCAATCCAAACCAGGTCAGTGGCAACAGCGAAAGCTGGCAAGATTTTGCCAAATTGCCGCAAAGTAGGAATAGGATCTGGACTTTGAATGGACTGGTAAATTTGAAACAACTGACTCAATTGAAGATCTTCAAAAGCCTGTGGGGGCAATTTAAGGACCAGTTGCTGTTTCAGCATAAAGCGATGGTTTGTCTGATGAAAATGCGTGTTCAGAAAAAACCCTCCACTTGCTAATAACAATCCAAGACCTAAAGGAATAAAGATTTTCATAAAATTTCTTGGTATCAAGAACGCCCAATGATGAGAACGCAAATCATGTACCTGAAAGGGAGAGACTATTGGTAAAGAGTCGCAGTCGTCTTTCAACTCCAAAACTTTTATCTGAGGTTGCTTTTTGAATTCTAGAATCTCCTTTAACCCAATCTGCACAATCGTCAATGGATCATCCGACTTATACTGATAACGATTTAGATATCGGATTGTTGATTCAATTTCCTCGCTTAAATTATCAGCCTTTGTCTTCTGGTTGCATTGAATGATACGGTCGAAAATAATCGCCTGATGGTTACATACAACTAACTTGCAACTTCCAGAATTCTGTCGATGCAACACCATCAACCAGTCGTCAATATTGACCTGATTCTGCAACTTTTTAAAAACCTGATTGACGAATGTAACGGGCCATAGTTCGATGCCTATCACCGGATTCGACAGACTTCTAAGATTGCTGACCAGGGCTAACAAAAAAGGTGTGGGAGAAACGCCGGCCAAACAATACCGATCCGTCACTGGTATAAATTGTGTCTGAATCCAGCTTGTTTTTGAAAATTCGCCTTGTTTGATTTGTTTCAACAAAGTTTGTCTGTGCCACCATTTACTGACTTTTAAGGAACTTGTAAAAAAATGGACCCCTTCGTCCCTCAAAACGATGTGAAGGGGCAAAGATGGAAAAGTATTTAATATCAAATTCAATGGTTGGAATTGTTCGTCATTTACTAAAAATTCCCCTTGGTGAAAGGGATGTCGGTCTTGAATGCGTGTGACGATTACAAAGGTGTTTTGCACAACCAATTGCCAATAATGTTCGGGTTGCTTTTGAACCAAGTACTTTAATACGACCTTAAAAAGGTTTTTAAATTGTCGTAAAAGGTGGTTATACATTCTACCCCTCCAAAGATGACAGGTTGTCATAAAGAGGCACAATTGTGGCCATCACAATCCAAATAAGGACACCACCAATAAACATGATAAGAACAGGTTGTATCCAAGCCAACAACGCATTCAGGCGGCGCCAGATATTTTTCAAATCGGCCTCTGCCGCTTGCTGGATAAGCGGGCCTAGATTGCCCGTCTCTTCACCTAATTGGACGTAACGATAAATGAGGGATGATGCAAGTCTTCTGTTTTGTAAACTTGCTGAAAGCTTTAATCCTGATTCAACATCCGTGAAAACTTTAAAAAACTTAGCCTTCAAAAAATCGTTTGAAACTGAGTTCGCTGATTTTTGCAAACTTTCTAAAAGGTTTATATCAGCGTTTATAAGCAAACCCAATGTTTGCGCAAATTGATTGATGAAAAGATTTCTTTTAAACGTGCCGAGCATAGGAAATCTTAAGAAGATATTTCCCCACTTAAGCCGAAAAGTACCAGAGAAATTATGTGCCAGGCAAAAGGCAACAAAAGCGGTAACAAAACCAAAAATAATATAGGCACCATAATCTTTGAAAAAATCGATGGTTGCAATCAGACTGACAACAGAAGCCCCCCCGCCGTGTTGCAGGTGGGTTTGCAAATGGGGAAGAAAAACACCGCCCATAACACCCAAAAGTAAAACCAAACCACCTAATAAAACCAATGGATAACGAAGGGCTTGTTTTAATTGCTGATGATATGTTGTTTGCCTAACAAGATAGGTTTCTAACTGCCCAAAAGCTGCAGAAAAATTACCAGTTTTTTCTGCGATCATCAAACAATCAACAAAATGCGCATTAAAAACCCAAGGGAACAATTGGCACGCTTGCGACAAATGAAGCCCCTGCTGCAACGAGTGATGGATGGCTACCAAAACAGATTTCAACCCATGATGGTTGTAATTTTCAGCGAACAGCAAAATAGAGTCACTTAAAGAAATTTTGGCCTTATCCATTTCTTGGCAATGAATACAAAATTCAATCAAATCCTGTGGACCAATCCCTTTTAAATAAACGTTGCGAAGCCCAGTCCCTTTAATAATTCGGCAGGATAAAAGATGCAAATTTTGCTGTCTTAAATGCTGGTATAAATGCTGGTATAAATGCTGTTTTGAATTGCCAAACCAGTCCCCTTTGCAAGGCTGTCCCAAAAGATTTAAGGCGCGGTAGTGATATAGAGGCATACCTTGATTTAAGCATCAAACAATTTGCAGCCACAACCTAAAATTTCAAATTTGTTATAAATTAATCCCATACAGACTGGACAGGTTTAAAAACCCATCTTATTATGAGCTCACATTCAAAAAAATAGGGTAAATTTAGTTATGTTACATTTAAGATTGTTAGCCATTTTAGGCTTTGTTGCTATGGCCACCATTCCGTTTGCTATTGCCGGCGAAGATGAAGATACCGATACGACTATTGTTGCTCCTTCCTCTGAAGATCCAGAAGGACCGACAGAAGAAGAAGATTAAATTATCATTGAAATCAAGAGGGGGGCCTCCCCTTCTTGGCTATTAGTTTATTGAGAGTCGATTGTTATGCAGTTTGCAGATGCGTTTCATTTTTCTGTTTCACAGCAAGACAAGTTAAATTCAGATTTGGCTAAGCTGCATGTGGTTTTTATTTCCCATAACTCTCACATTGAATTGTGCGACGATGTTGGTCTTTTTTGCAAAATTATTACCCTCCATGATTTTGAGAATCTGATAGAAATTAATCGCTTTAGAAAAATTGACGCCATCTGTTTAGATTATGATTCTTTGGGAACCAAAACTTTTGACTTCTTAAGGAAACGATCCTACCAAAAATCTTTAGCTTCCATACCTGTGATTTTAACCACCCAAAATGCTGATACTACTTTAGAGGTTTTTACAGATGGGGGAATCCAAGACTATTACGTCGGATGTTTGAAAAATCGTTTATTTGCGCTACGCTTTAAAAATTTTATCGAATTGCACTGCTTACGGAAAACAGAACCAAAAGACGAACCTGTAGAGCAGTTTGATTTAGCCTTTATGGCCTATTATGACAAGTTGACAAACCTGCCCAACCGCCTGTTATTTCAAGAGCGGGTTGAAGATAAAATCCGCCAGAATGTTTACAATCCCTTAGATTTTGCCCTTCTGTTTTTAGACTTAGATGGCTTTAAGCTTATTAACGATGAAAACAATCATAAAACAGGAGACTGGCTTTTAGGGCAAGTTGCTATAAGGCTTAAAAACTGTTTGAAAAAAGAAGATACGGTTGCCCGTTTAGGCGGGGATGAATTTGGCATTCTGCTTGACCAAGTAAAAAATCAGGAGACTGTTGAAAAAATTGCTCACCGGATTCTCTATCGCCTAAGTACCCCTTACAGTTATAATGGCGATTCCCTGAAAATCCATGTCAGTATCGGTATTGCAGTGTTCCCCCAGAATGGCCAAACATACGAGTGCCTGGTCCATAAGGCCGATCAAGCCATGTATGCCGCCAAGAAAAATGGGAAAGGCCAATTTGTTTTTGCGGGTCAGTAAAAGATTTTTATTCTGTCTGGTCGTCTTCATTCATTTGTGAACTCTTTGATTCTTCGTTGTGTTCGGATTTAGTATTCGTATTTCCTTCTACGTCCCCAATTGGTGGATAGATAAAAAGCTCATAATCCTCACCTTCCCCGGGAATGTTTGGAGCTTGAGCTTTTCTTTCAAAGAGTTGCTTCAGTCCCCCGTTAGCTTCTGTTATTCCTCCCTCAGACGCCAGGGTTAGGTAGTATACAGCCTTTTTAAAATTTAATGGGGTAGTGGGCATATGAAAACCATAAACCAAACCAGCATAGTATCGAGCCTCATAGTTATTTTGGTCAGCCATTTTAACAAGATAGGTAAGGGCCCTTTCATAACACCCCTGACTGTAAAGAATTAAGCCTAGATTTATAATGGATGCATCAAAACCATTATCAGCTGCCAAAGATAAATACCTGAAAGTTTTCTCGAATTTACCTTCGTGGTATAAAACCATTCCAAGTTCATGAATAGCTGGCAAAAAATTTAGGTCGGCTGCTTTAGAATACCAAATTTTTATCTTCTCTCGAACTTGCATCTGATCAACTTCGGATAGCGCCCCCTTTCCAGCGTGTTCCAACCACTTTTCACATGTAACGGCACAATTAAACATAGCCT
This sequence comes from Candidatus Finniella inopinata, assembly GCF_004210305.1. NCBI lineage: Bacteria > Pseudomonadati > Pseudomonadota > Alphaproteobacteria > Holosporales > Candidatus Paracaedibacteraceae > Candidatus Finniella > Candidatus Finniella inopinata. Next base: position 161,211 of record NZ_SCFB01000004.1, read on the forward strand.
CTGGGTACCCCTTCTCTGCCGCAGCCAAAAAAAACGGATAAGCCTTTTCAAACTTTTTAGCTTCCATGGCAAGATTTCCACATCGAATTTGCGCTGGGGCATATCCTCTCTGGGCTGAGCGTAGAAAACACGATATGGCCTTTTCAACTTCATTTTTATCTCTGTGCAAAAGCGCTATGCAAAAAGGAGCTTTGGCATCACCTTTTTCATCAAGGGCCCCAAAATAAGCTTCAATATCCTTTTGTCTGGGTTTTTTTTGCAAAATACCATTGCCCGTTACCTTTGGTTTTGGCAATTTTTCCTCTATTTCCTCGCAAAACTTGACCACTTTTTTTGTGGGTGGATTATTTAACAGGGCGCTAAGCAAACGGGCATACCAAGAGGGTTCGTTATCATAACTAGAAATAGACTCAAAACATCCCAATGCCGCTTGATATCGCCCTTGGTCAAATAAAAGATGACCTAAAGCCGACGCTGATGCCAACACAACAGAACAATTACCATTCAGCCCAGAAAATCTATAACATTTCTCCGCTCTGGCAAGGTTTTTGGCAGTCCCTATGCCTTTTTCATAATACACTCCTAAATGATAAGCAGCTTCAGCATGACGGTTGTTTGCTGCTTTTTTCATGCTTAAAAACGATTCCTCATACTTTTGATCTTCTTTATGGAGTATTGCTTTCATAAATTGTGATTCTGGTTTGTTATATTCTGCAGCTTGGGTTAAAAAATACAAAGCCGCTTCTCTATTCATTTGGAATCTTAGGGCGAACATTCCCGCCTGGTGCCAAATCAATCCAAATTCATGAGTAAGGGAAGGCTGGGCATAAAGAAAAACTAGAGGTCTATATCTTACCTCCTTCAAAATTAGCCCTTTTGGCCGACCATCTTCGTCGTTCAAAGAGCTGGTTTCCAAAACTTGAACCCCCTCTTTTCGCTGAATAATAATCCCAGAACAAAACGGAACAGATTTTCTGGAATGTAAAAGCAGATCATATAAACGCCAATAACCAGAAGAATTAGCGCCGGAACAAATTGCCACGCTTATAATAAAAGAACAAAAAAAGATACGCATACGCAAAATCATACTAAAAAAGATGTGGGGTTAATTTATAGAGATTTTTATTCATTTTAAAGCCATTTTTATTCCTCAGACAAAAGAAACTGATGTAAAGTACCTCCATCTCTAAAACGATGCTAACTTGTCTGTGATCGATTTTCGTTGTGTTTTCTTTTTAAGTGGCATTCTTCTCAGCGGCTTAGCTTTGACAATGTTTGTTCCTTTGTTGGTCGACCTTGTCTGTTACCAGTCTGCCAGTGTCTTCGGTTTCGTAACATCAATTTTTATTTGTGGTTTTTTTGGATCAGCTTTGGCTCTTGCGAATCGTCCGCACGGAAAAATTGTGTTAGGTATGCGGGAAGCTTTTTTAGTGACAGCATTTAGCTGGATTGTGCTGTCTTTATTCGCAGGGCTTCCTTTTTATTGTATTGACTCTAGACTTAGTTTTATAAGCTCTTGGTTTGAATCTGTTTCTTCCCTTACAACAACAGGCGCAACTCTTTTGGCAAATTTAGATGATTCCCCTAAGGGGTTGTTATTATGGCGTGCTCTTTTGCAATGGATGGGCGGTACCGGTATCGTTGTCATGGCGATGACCATTTTCCCAACATTGCGGATTGGGGGCATGCAATTATTCCGAAGCGAATTTTCTGACCGTTCAGAAAAAATACTGCCAAGGCTTTCTCAAATCGTTACAGGCATTTTGTCAATTTATGTCCTGTTTACAGTTGTGTGCTGCAGCTTATTATGGTTGGCAGGCATGTCTATTTTTGATGCTATATGCCATTCCATGTCCGCGGTTTCAACAGGGGGCCTTTCCACAAAAGATGCATCCATTGGGTTTTATGATAACCCATTAATCGAACTTATTATCATGGTATTTATGATTTTGGGCGGCACCACACTTATCCTGTATATCAAATTATGGAACAGAGACGTCAAAACTTTTCGCCGCGATAGTCAACTGAGAGCTTATTTGGGAGTTTTGCTAGTTGCCTCTCTAGCCGTAACTTTTTGGCTGTGGCTTACAAATTATATGGATTTTATTACCAGCTTGCGCCGTGGTGCATTTATAACTATTTCGACTATTACCACTACGGGTTTTACGACAGGTGACTATGGTCAGTGGGGTGCCTTTTTTGGAATGTTTCTTTTTGTTCTAGCAATGATTGGTGGGTGCACAGGTTCTACAACAGGAGGAATCAAGATTTTTCGCTTTCAGGTTCTGTTTGCACTGACAAAGGCCCACCTTTTGCAACTTCGCCGTCCCCATGGTGTTTTTGTGCCCGTTTATCAGGACTATAAGATCAGTGACGCGGTTGCTTTTTCGGTATTTACCTTTATTACACTGTATGGCTTTTGTTTGGTAATGTTGGCCTTGGCCTTGTCAGGGTTGGGCCTAGATTTTGTGACAAGCCTATCAGGATCAGCATCCTGTCTCAGCAACACAGGATTGGGGTTGGGCAAACTTATTGGCCCCCATACAACGTTTGCAAATTTGGCCGATGGTCCAAAATTGATTATGATGCTCGGCATGATTTTGGGCCGGCTAGAACTTTTAACACTTTTGGTGTTGTTTATGCCTTCTTTTTGGCGCGACTAAAGAATAAAGGTACCCGAATGTTTTCTTTTACATATCACGAAACACATCAGAACAAAGCCCGTCTGGGAACTCTTACAACTCCACACGGCATTATCGAAACCCCTGCGTTTATTTTCTGCGCCACAAAGGCCGCCATGAAAGGGTTGACGGTTGATCAAATGCGTCAAGCGGGTAGTCAGATTATTTTATCCAACACGTATCATTTGTCCCTACAGCCGGGTGCCGAATTGGTTGAAAAAATGGGCGGCTTGCAAAAGTTTACGGGTTGGAATGGGCCCATGCTGACCGATTCGGGGGGATTCCAGATTTTCAGTTTGGGCCATGGATCAGTGGCCTCAGAAATCAAAGGGAAACGCCTTGGTAATCGTTCCAAAACGCTGCTTAAAATTACTGAGGAAGGTGCGCGTTTTCGGTCTTACTGGGATGGTCGGCTTCATCTTTTGACGCCGGAGGATTCCATTCGAATTCAACGTTCCTTGGGCGCCGATTTGATTCTTGTGCTGGATGAATGCACCCCCTATCACGTGGATAAAAGTTATACGGCAAAATCTATGGAGCTAAGCCATCGGTGGGCGGTGCGCAGTTTGGACGAGTTCGACCGCCTAGATAATAATAAACAAAAACTGTACGGTATTATCCAAGGGGGAGTTTACCCAGATTTGCGCCAACAAAGTTGTGACTTTGTGAACAGCCAACCTTTTTTTGGTCACGCCATTGGGGGTTGTTTGGGCGGTAGCAAAGACCAAATGCAAGAGGTTGTCGACATGGCAGCCCCGCACCTTGACCGCGATCGTCCCATCCACTTGTTAGGCATTGGTGGAGTCCTAGATATTTTAAAAGGCGTGGAAAAGGGGATTGATACGTTCGACTGTGTGCACCCGACCCGTATAGCCCGCCATGGGGGTGCCCTAGTACGACCAATCCACAATCCAAAACCCCACCGTGAACATATCAACCTGCGCAATAATCAATACCTCTTTGATGACACCCCCATTGAACCCGATTGTCCCTGCCACACTTGCACAACATACTCAAAGGCGTATCTGCATCATTTGCTAAAGGTTCAAGAAATGGTCGCCCATACGTTAATATCGATTCATAACGTACAGTTTATGAACCGACTGATGGCAGCCATTCGTCAATCGTTAGCTGACGATACTTTCCCGGATGAGAAGAAACAATGGGCGCTGTTTTGAAATCACTAGCTCTTTATATCCACTGGCCCTTTTGTTTATCAAAATGCCCCTATTGTGATTTTAACAGCCATGTTCGCCAACACATCGATGAACAGGCGTGGCAAGAGGCGTTACTACACGAGTTAAAGCGCTATGCCCATTTGTTACAGACGTGGCAACAGCCAAGACGGTTAGAAAGCATCTTTTTTGGCGGCGGCACCCCATCCCTGATGAAACCCCAAACCGTTGAAACGATTCTGAATCAAGCCCTGAAATTATGGCCCGTTACGGACAATTTGGAAATCACGTTAGAGGCGAATCCCAACTCAGTTGAGGTCAAGGCCTTTCAAGCCCTGAACCATGCTGGCGTCAATCGCATTTCGATTGGTATCCAAGCCTTGTATGATCAAGACTTAAAAAAACTGGGCCGTCAACATTCAGCAGCGGAAAGCCTTGCGGCAATTGAAACGGCCTGTCGGACGTTTAATCGCGTATCATTTGATCTGATTTACGCCAGGCCGGATCAGACCGTTGACGATTGGCAAACAGAGCTTCTACAGGCCTTGAGCTTTGGCACCGAACATTTGTCCCTGTATCAACTGACCATCGAAGCTGGAACGGCGTTTGCCACATTGCATGACCGGGGTGACTTGGTACTGCCAACCAATGACACCAGCGCGGATTTGTACGAATTAACGCAATCGATCATGGCAGACCATGGCCGCCCAGCCTATGAGGTTTCAAACCATGCAAAGGTGGGCGCAGAATGCCGCCACAACAAAGCCTATTGGCGATATCAAGATTACATTGGGATTGGCCCTGGTGCCCACGGTCGACTAAGCCAAGGTGTGACGAGAAAGCTTGCCACCAGACAAATCAAATCACCCGAGGGGTGGATAAAGTCCATCAAGGAACAAGGGCATGGCGATGCTGAGGTTGTTGAAGTAAGCCTGAAGGATCAGCTGAGCGAACAATTATTAATGGGGCTTCGCTTAACCCAAGGTATTGCTGTTGATGACCTAGTAATCCCTTTACAGAGCGCCTTGGATAACGGACTGATTAACAAACAACGATGGGATTATTTAAAAGATGGCGGGTATCTGGAAGTCACAGACCAGTTCCTTAAAGCCACCCCAGCCGGCCTGCAACGACTGCAAAGCCTGTTAAATTATTTTTTGTGCATAGCTTGATTGGAAGGTTCGTCATGACGAAGCCCCATTTACCCGTTGCTACCAAATGCGGGATTAAACCAAGTTCCTGAAAAAGCGTGCCATCCAAATGAGGATGGTTCTTTCCCCATTCCCTGAGTCCAATAAAAAGCCTCTGGTGGCAAAAGAATGTTGCGATCCTTGCGGCCATCTAGTTGTTCATCTATGGGTAATCCAAACTCTGTAGGCCCCATATCCAGAAATGCTTTTTTTAAAGCGACTCCAAAAGCTATCGGTCCCGTCAAAGAAAGAGTGTGAAGAAGTTCACCTCCGTGCTTTCCAGGATATTTGAAAGCATCCTGAACATAGGCTGGCGCTCTTTTGGGATCATAGTTACGAGCCACAATTTCCAAAGCTTTTTTTAAAACAGGGTGCGCAGCGCGACAGCCAAACATAGCATTACAAGGGAAACAATATGGGTATTCAATCCCAGCAAAAAAATCGTAGGCTAAGGCTAGCCCTGTAAAAGGGCGCGTCATAAGAAAATCAATATCTCTATAGATGCCGCCATACTTATATAAGATAGCATACCGAAGGCTATCAGAGGCTCGGCCAAACTTTGATTGCGCAACTTCGTGATCAAAGTAATTTTTTAAGCCCATAAAATCTGCTTCACTAGGGCGTGTCATCAATTAAGCCAAATAGCCGCAGCAACCAAATGTATGGCTCCCAGGAAGTTTCGAGCTGTTTTATCATATCGAGTGGCTATGGCTCTGTATTGTTTAAGTTTGGCGAAGAAGTTTTCGATGAGGTGCCGGGCCTTGTAGAGGTCTTTATCATACGAACAAGGGTTGATCCTATTCTTTTTTGGGGGAATGACCGCCTCACATCCTTTCTCTTCAAGTTTTTTTCTCATACGTTCGTCTGCGTCATAAGCCTTGTCAGCTAAGACGGCACCAGCTTGCGTAAGGTTATCTATTAAGGCATCGGCACCTTCTAAATCGTGATCTTAGTCCGGCTGTTAAATAAAACCCTGTTGGATTTCCCAACGCATCACAGGTGGCATGAATTTTGGTGCTTAATCCTCCTTTGCTTCGTCCAATCGCTTGGTCAGCTGAGAATTCTTTTTTTTAGCACCAGCACTGTGCTGATGAGCACGCACTATACTTGAATCAATCATAGCGTATTCATTGTCAGCATCTTGGCTTAATAGCTCAAAAATTTTCTTCCACACACCTGATTGGCTCCACCTCGAATGGCGTAGATGAATAACTCTAAAATCCCCAAAACGTTCCGGTAAATCACGCCACGGAATTCCAGCTCGATATCGATATAGAACGGCTTCTATAAATAGGCGATTGTCTTTTGCTGTTGCACCAACATATCCTTCCCTTCCAGGTAGCATACCCTTAATGCGATCCCATTGATCATCCCGTAATGCGTAGCGTCTCACCGAAAAAAACCTCGTAAAATTTTTCTCAATTAAAACAGAAATCTATGACTTATTCAATTGATGACACGCCCTAGATAACTCTCTGTAAACCTCTTTTATTTCAACACCAGCGCTTTCTAATGCTCTCACAGTTTTTGGTAATTTGTTTCTATCTTGCACCCAGAGATAGTGTTTCCAACCTTTATCCATTTTATGAAGACTGCATGATTCCTTAAACCATCTGATGAATTCATCTGTTAATTCCACTGGGTTATCCAAATTTGTCAGCCAGATGCTATGCGTCATCAACGGAATTCTAGATACCGTTTTGGCCATAAGCGTTTCGTATCTGCATGCAACGTCAGGGTGATTTTCTCGATAAAGGTGGTCCATAACTTTATACGAATCAAAAGTGCTGAGATTTTCTTGGGGAAGAACTGTATGACGATAATATTTGGGCCCAGGTTGCCACAAATCTTGTTTAGAATCGGCGTCCCCCACAAAGTTAGAAACAGGAAAAATTTTCATGCCAAAGATCCAACCAAACTGGGGGTGAAGGAAACTTTGCTGACGTCCTACTTCATCATTGCCAAAAACATCGGCCGCTTCTGAACTGCCATTGAATAAAAAAAACATCAAATAGAAGGCGTAAAAGAGCACCATCAAGTGGTTTCCCATAGAAAAAATAGCTTATATCTTTAATATGGGCTTTAAGATGTTAAAAAATATTTAATGCTTTTGAGAACACATGTGCGGCTCTCAAATAAAAGGCAGTCTCGATCACCTGTTTTTTTTCAAACGAAAAGGGGAATGGGGGCGTGGTGATGTCTTTTGGTCGGAAGAAGGGGCTTTAGGCACAACCCATCCTGGAGGCAAAGCACGCTGTTGGCCATCAACTACCGTCGCTGCAACAGACATCACACGGGCTTTTCTCCTGACCTTTTTTGGCGCTGCCGCAGGTTCGCGAACGATGATGTCTGGCAAGCTAGAGGGGGCAGATTTCTTTTCCGTCGAAGTCTTTAGGGAAGTTTCCAATAGTTTGGCATCATTCGAATCATACTGGGGAAAGGCTTCGGGTTCTTCACTGACAGACTTTTCTAATTCCTGTTTTTGCGTATGATCATAGGAAACATTTTGCAATTCGTTCGAATCTGGAAGTTCAGGGGCTACAGAATTCCCGCCCTCAGCGTCATAAGCACCCACCTTATAAAAGCCTTCTTCTAACAGCTGCGCGGTCCTTTTGTCACGACTGCGCCAGCTCTGCCCACCCATCACAACAGCAAACAAACGACGAGGACGTCTTTGTTGATCATACCGCAAGGCTGACGTACTGATATTAAAACCAGAGGCATTAACAAATCCGGTTTTGATTCCGTCTAACCCTTGGAATGAACCCAACATCTGATTATGATTGCGATGCGAGGTTCCCTTATAATGAAAATGCTTTGTCCTAAAATAATGGTAATATTCCGGAAAATCATGGTGCAGAGCACGTGCTAGAATTGCCATGTCCATAGCTGTCGTGATTTGTCTTGCATCGGGAACGCCCGATGCATTGTAAAAACGGGTACTGCTCATTCCTAATTTTTTTGCTTTTTTGTTCATTAAAGCAACGAAGTTAGCAAGACTTCCTGCCAATCCTTCTGCAAACACAACAGCCGCATCATTAGCTGATTTGGTAACCATACCTTTTATAATTTCTTCGACACTGATCGTATGACCAACCTGCAAACCCAGTTTGCAAGGTATTTGCCTTGTCGCCAAATGTGACGTTGAGAATCGTGTATTTAAAGTAATTTTTTTTGCTTTTAATGCCTCAAACAAAAGATAAAGGGTCATCTTTTTTGTAAGAGACGCCGGATGCCGACGAGCATGGGCATTTTCTGAATGAAGAATTTTGCCAGTAGCATCATCGATAACAATGGCCGCATAGCGTTTGTCGCCAGCAACAGCGGCTTCACCCCAGCTTAAGCCCACAGCCACCAATAAACAAGACACCCTCAAAAAACAAGACATGAACCCCCCCTTTTTCCTCCCTTTTATTAAAAACAATTAAGACGTTTTTTGCAACTAGAAAGGTATACACCCTTTCAAATCAAGAATTACCTGCCCCCATCAGAATATGAACGGCTGCATCCACAGAAATATTTTCTTGAACCACTTGATAAACTGTCTCACAAATTGGCATAACCAGTTGGTATTGCTTGGACAAATTGTGCACAGCACCCGCCGTATGCATCCCTTCACAAACACTGTTCCGCGATGCCAAAATCTCTTTTAAAGGAACGCCCTGTCCCAAAGCGACACCCAAGCTTGTATTGCGCGATTCAGTACTGCTGCAGGTAAGAATCAAGTCCCCCATTCCAGCCAAACTGAAAAAGGTATCGGAGCGTGCTCCCATTGCCACACCCAAAGTTTTCATTTCTTGCAGACCCCAGCTTAACAAAGCAGCGCCAGCGTTTTTGCCTAACTCGCGGCCAGAAATAATGCCACTGGCAATTGCAATAACATTTTTCAATGCCCCTGCAATTTGAACCCCGATCATGTCATCATGGAAAAAGAGTGGGAAAAGCGGGGTAGATAACAATCCAGCCAGATATTCTGCCAAATCTTTGGAATGGGCAGCCAACGTTGCTGCCGCTGGCAACCCCCGCGCCACTTCAATGGCAAAGTTAGGGCCCGATAAGAACGCCACAGGATTTTCTATAATCTTAGATACAATCGAACTTAACAATGAATCGCGCGTCACCGGCGTTTGTGTGCAATCAATACCTTTTGAACAAATAATGAAAGGGACATGATCCTGTATCATCGACTTGATCGACGATAAAAGAGAATGCGTATATTGGGTAGGAATAACCCATAAAATAACATCAGCCGTTTTTAAAATATTATAATCGCCATCAACTTGAATCTTAGGATCAAGGGTAATATCCGGGAAATAAGTTTTATTCACGCGATGATTGATAAGCTCGTGAGCGTGAGCCTCACTTTGCGGAACCAAGGTTACGTGATGCCTGCCCCGAGCCATGGCCATCGCCAAAGCTGTTCCCCATGCACCTGCACCAACGATCACGACATGCTTATTATTTGACATACTTAATCTAATGAAATAACAGAAAATAATTATTCATTGATATACCCTTATTCCTCCGATGAAAAGCGTGTTTTTCAATTTTTTCTTTGGATGCTTGATCTTAAGAGTAATACGGTTTACAACAAGGTGCAATATAGTCGTTGAGAAATAGGATATGTGCTAATGAAATCTTTGCGTCCGGTTACCATATCTGGCCTAGAAGTTTTGCCTTTGGTTGAAGGGGGCAAGGGAATTTCCGTGTCAAACGGAGAAAGCTCTGGCGCCTGGGCAGCAGCAGGGGGTGTGGGAACTTTTTCGGCTGTTAATGCTGATGCTCTTGATGCACAAGGCCGCCTTATTCCTATTGTCTATCATGGAAAAACCCGCCGGGAACGTCACGAAGAATTGATTCAGTTTGCGATTCAAGGGGGCATTACACAAGCTCGCATTGCCCATGAACAATCGAATGGCATGGGGCGCATTCACATGAATGTGTTGTGGGAGATGGGCGCAGTTGAACCCATTCTGCATGGTGTTTTATCTCAAGTTAAAGGCCTTGTTCATGGAGTGACCTGTGGGGCGGGTATGCCTTATAAGCTGGCAGAAATTTGTGTGCATTATGGCGTACACTATTACCCCATCGTGTCATCAGCCCGGGCTTTTCGTATTCTTTGGCGACGTGCTTACCATAAATTTTCCGAATCTCTGGGCGGCGTCGTTTATGAAGACCCTTGGTTGGCAGGGGGACATAACGGCCTTTCAAACAGTGAAGACCCCTTAGTTCCTCAATCCCCCCTTCCCCGTGTGATCGAACTTCGCCAAGCCATGCGCGAATGCGGCTTAGACAACGTGCCGATTTTCATGGCGGGTGGTGTTTGGGCCCTTAATGAATGGGAAGATTGGTTAGACAATCCTGATTTAGGGCCCATTGCATTTCAATTTGGAACGCGACCACTTCTAACCCAAGAAAGCCCTATCTCGGCCAAATGGAAGGCAAAGTTAGTCAATCTGAAGGAAGGCGATATTAAGCTGAATCGTTTCAGCCCTACAGGCTTTTATTCGTCTGCCGTTCAAAATGATTTTTTGAAGGATTTAGAAGGAAGATCCCAGCGACAGGTGGCTTACAGTATCACCCCTGTTGGTGAACACACCGCCCCCTTCGCCGTGGGTGCACGCGGGCGGCTGGTTTACTTGACAGAACACGAACGGGAATGGGCGCAAAACTGGGTTAATCAAGGCTTTACAGAGGCGATGCGCACCCCTGATTCCACCCTTATCTTTGTAACGCCTGCTAATGAGAATGAAATCTTATCTGACCAAATTAATTGCATGGGATGTTTGTCAGCCTGTGCGTTCAGTAATTGGGCACAGAACGAGCATCACTCGACGGGACGCAAAGCTGACCCCCGGTCCTTTTGTATTCAAAAAACTTTGCAGGCCATCAGCCATGGCGATGATATCGACAACCAGTTGATGTTCGCGGGCCATCAAGCGTACCGATTTGGCCAGGATCCATTTTATGCCAACGGGTTCGTGCCCACTGTAAAGCAGTTGGTGGAACGGTTACAGACGGGCTTGTAAAACCCGTCTTGTTGGTTTCGTTTGCTTTATGACTGTGGTTGCAAGACGTTGTGATAATACGGAATATCGTTATAATCATTATTGGTCGGGAATACTGTGAATCCGCCTGATGAAACCCAGATTGAGCAGCTGTCCCATGGCTCTTTCGCGGGCCAATGCCAGTAAAAGCTCTGGTCCGCTCACCTAAATTAAACCGCAATGGATACACCATAGAGAGGCTTGGTCCGCTGAGTTAGTTAAAAAATCAATATTTTATTAAAATAAATTTTACCATTTCGCCTACAAAATCAGAACAAATTTACCCCCTTTTCATAAAACCCCACCCCTATAAAAATCACCGCGTTAAGAACTTATTAATATTTATATGTTATTATAATTTTAGAATAGTTTTATAAATATTGGAGTCTTAATTGTGAAGTTTTTTATAGATAAATTTTCTAAAATGAGTATAACACTAGCACTATTGGCGACCACTTCTTCTGTCAATTCCGCATCAACAACAGATACAACAAACACCCTTCAGGCCACTTTGGGTTCCTCAACCAAACCCACACTGTTAGTATCGAATCCTTCGGCAAGCACTTTAACCACTACAACAGACTTAAATGCAAACACACAACCTATCGCCCCAAAACACCAGTATAAATTGCTCCGTGACAGCAGCAATCCTAAAGTTCTTGCCAGCCTAGAAGGTCGCTCTTCTATACAACAAGACAGGGCGTTTTTAGAAACCCTTACTAGGCCATCAAAAACCATTGCTCCTTCTTATTATTTTGATATTCGCGAAGTTATTCCTTTTAAAGGGATCGAGAGTTCTCAAACGGTTTTTCCCTATTACAATGAAGGAAACCTTGGCGCTTGCGCGGCAAATGCACTAGCGGGAGCTATACAGTATCGGAGTATCTTGCAAGGAATAAGCAATGAAACCCCATCACGTCTGTTTATTTACTATAACCAAAGAAGTTTGGCTGGCAGAGATGTAACGCAAGATACAGGGGCCACTATTTCAAGCGCCATAGCAGCCTTTACAACTTATGGGGTATGCCCTGAAAGTTTGTATAGCTATGATAGTGAGGGTGAAAAATTTGCAGTAAAACCCAATGCAACTTGCTATGAAGCTGCATCTGGCAGCAAGGGTATCAACGGCGCAGTTGTTGCCAATATTCCTCAAAATAGAAATATACTGAGTAATATCAAAAAGGTATTGCACGAAAAATGCCCTATTGTTATGGGGATAAACGTGTACTCGTCTTTTGAGTCTGAAGAAACAACAAAAACAGGCGTTGTAACTTTGCCTAACACCTTAACAGAACAACTATTGGGCAGTCGTGCGTTAATGATAACTGGATATAATGAAACGAAACAACAGTTCACGGTCAGAAATTCGTGGGGCAGCACTTCCGGTAATAAAGGCGACTACTATTTGCCTTACTCATACATCACTCCTGATTTAGCTTTTGATTTTTGGCTTGTCGGCAAAGTTAGCTCCAAAGTCCCGGTTACCTTTTCTGTAACAGCCAACACCCCTCATGGTCAGTTTGTTTATGTTTCGGGCAATGCACCAGAACTGGGGAATTGGGATATTAAGAAGGCACTGCAATTAACTTGTACTGCCCAAACGTATCCCAATTGGACAGGAAGCGCATTTCTATCGGCAGGTCAGTCAACAGAGTTCAAGTTCTTTAAAGCTGATAAAACCTTGACACAAAAACCTGTCTGGTTAGATGGCCAGAACCTCTCTCACATCCCTTCTTCAGGTGGAGGCGCTATCACCCATCATTGGAAATAACATCCATATCAGGGTGAGAGAGTATCAAGTTAATGGACAGAAATCACTTCGTGAGGACTGTCCAAAGAAAAAACGGGGATCTCAATCTCGACTCTCTCACCATCTTTTTTTTCCATGACGTAAAACCCGGCCATAATCCCTGACGAGGTAGGAAGCGGCGTGCCACTGGTATATTCGAAACTCTCACCTGGCTGAAGGTTTGGTTGTTCACCGACCACACCATCCCCCCATACTTCTTGAACGCGGCCAAGGGCATCGATAATCTTCCAATATCTTTTCCGAAGCAAAAGATTTTCTGCACTTAAATTTTCGATCCGAACATGATAAGCCCACAAGAATTGATTATCCTCGGGGATCGATTGATTTTCCAGGTAAACGGGGTTTACCGTAATACGAACTGAATGGCGTGTGTGTGAGTAACTTTGCATGGGAACCAACTTTTTGAACAAAATATTTTGCCCGTTAAGTTTTTTATACTGAAATTCCCTGCATGTTGCTATAGTAGTTTTATGTTTTAAGTATCCTTTACGTTCTATCACAGGGAAAAATGGCAGATAAATTTGACGAGTTTTTAGAAGAAGTTGAAGGCGATATCCGCCAGGAAAAGTTAGAGAATTTGTGGAAACAATACGGCAAGCACGTAATCGTCGTAGTTGTGGGGGCCCTGTCATTGTCAGCAGGATACATGGTCTGGCAAAATCACCAACATAAACAAAACCAGCTAATGTCAGAAAAGTTTGTGGGTGCTCAAAATCTTATTGCCCAGGGCAGTACGTCTCAGGCATTAGGTGTGATGCAAGATCTGGCAAAAGGGTCACACAAACATTACGCTATTTTGGCCAGGTTTTACGAAAGCCACATTTTAGGGCAAAAAGATTATAAGGCGGCTATAGAAACTTATAAGGCCATCAGTGGTGATCGTAGCGTCGAACCCCATTTGCAAACGCTGGCACTTATTTTTTGCGCCAGCTTGACCCTTGATCATTTGACGCCCGAAACCCAAGAGGCCGTTCTTGACGAAACGTTAAAAACCCTAGAGCCTTTGACTCAACCCGATCAACCTTGGCGTCATATGGCCCTAGAGCTGATGGGCGTCTCGGCCTATAAGAAAAATGATTTTGCCAAGGCAACGGAAATCTTTTTAAAACTAGCCCAAGATTCCGACACGCCAGAGTCCATGCGTGGCCGCGTTCAATTGATGACGCAGACCCTTACAGGATTGTCCTCAAGTTCTAATTACCCTTTCTGAATGTTCGCATAATGATATCTTTTAGATCACGATTACTTATTACCGTTGGGACATGCTTATTGTCACTAACTGCCTGTGACAAAGAAAAAATTCCTTTAACGGGGGAGCGTGAATCTTTTATCACCTTATCAACGCGCCTTCAGCCAGATGCAAACTTGGCGAACCAAGTGGTGAGCGTTCCAGCTGCTGTTGTCCTTACCGAATGGCCACAAAATGCCGGAAACACCTTGCATTCTTTACCTCCCCTGACCTTGGACCTCAACCCGACCCTTCAGTGGCAAACCTCTATGGGTCGTGGCGTAACCGACTACCAACGGTTGCTGTCGGGAATTGTGATTGCGCAAAACGTCGTTTACGCCATCGATTCCGCGGGAACGGTTACAGCATTAAGCCTTAATGAAAAGCAACCCAAGATCTTATGGCAACAGTCAACCGAGGCTGAGCACATAACAGGCGATGCTTTAGGTGGCGGCGTTGCAACAGAAGGTGGCAAAGTATTTGTCACTTCAAGCTTTGCCGAAGTATTGGCCCTGGATAGTAAAGATGGAAAAATCTTGTGGCGATCATCCGCCAGCGGGCCCATTCGCTCAGCCCCCACCTGTAAAGACGGACGTGTTTTTGTAACAACGATCAGCAATGAAACTATCGCCTATGATGCCAACACAGGCAAACAATTATGGACCCATGCTGGTATTACAGAACAAGCTTCTCTTTTAGGGGGTGCAAGCCCAGCGGTTAGTGATAACGTAGTGATTGTCGCCTATTCATCAGGTGAAATCTACGCCTTGCAGGCTGAAAACGGTCAAGTTTTGTGGTCAGACACCCTGACGTCAGCAGTACGCATTGATACGGTTTCAAGCATTCCCCATATTCACGCAGCCCCCGTTGTTGAGGGTGGAAAAGTCTTTGCTGTCAGCCATGGTGGCAAGATGATCGCGATTGACTTAAAAACTGGCGTGCGGGAATGGCAACGTGAAATTGGTGGGTTGCATGCCCCTGCAGTAGCTGGATCCTGGCTTTTTATATTAAGCAACCACGGGGATGTCTTTTGTTTACAGAAAGATACCGGGGCCATTCGTTGGGTCGCTGCTTTACCAAAATCAAGCGCAGATGATAAAGAGTCCATTTATTGGGCAGGTCCTATCATTGCCAACGATCAACTGGTATTCGCAGGCTCGAACGGGCAAGTTCAGTTTGTAAATGTGGCGGATGGTAAGCCTGCCAAAACTCTTTCCTTTTCAGGCCAAACCTTTTTGTCTCCTGTTATTGTTAATAAAACTTTATTCATCTTAAATGATCAAGCGGAGCTCTATGCCTGGCAGTGATGGGTCCGTTCAGGGCCCTTTGGCAACCGTCGCCATCGTCGGCCGGCCTAATGTCGGCAAATCAACGCTATTCAATCGTTTTGTGGGCAAGAAACTTGCCTTAGTCCATGACAAACCCGGTATGACCCGCGACCGCCGCGATACAGTGGTTGACTTTATGGGGTTGCACTTTCGTATAACCGACACCCCGGGACTAAGCGATGCAGACACACCTGAGCTGAGTGTGGAACTTGATTTGGGGATGCGTCAGCAAAGCTTGGCGGCTCTTAAAGAAGCCTCTGTCATATTGTTCGTTATTGACGGCAGACAAGGTTGCACGCCCTATGATTACGAATTAGCGGACTTGCTGCGGCGCCAGAACAAACCCGTTTTTGTTGTCATTAACAAATGCGAGGGCAAAGGTGGCTATCAAGGGTTTGCGGACGCAGTCAGTTTGGGTTTGGGCGAACCTGTCGCCATATCGGCCGAACATGGCATGGGCCTAAGCGACCTGTGCGATCTTTTAATACCCCATGTTCACAAAACCGTCGAGCCTGAATGGAAAGACACAAAACCGTTGAAACCCTTGCAGGTCGCCATTTGGGGACGCCCAAATGTAGGTAAGTCAACTTTGGTTAACAGTTTTTTGGGTGAAGAACGTCAATTGACCGCTGACTTCCCGGGCGTTACGCGCGATTCCATTCATCTTTCGTGGCAATACAAAGACCGCACGATTACGTTGGTTGACACAGCCGGTATTCGAAAAAAAAGCCGCATTGATCAAAGTGTTGAAAAACTGGCGGTTATGGATGCTGAACGGGTAGTCAGGTTTGCTGAAATTGTTGTTTTGGTTATAGATGGATCCATCCCCCGCGAGGAATTAATTGAAAAACAAGACCTAACCCTTGCAGCCCAGGTTATTGAAGAAGGTCGAGGTCTAATCTTTGCCATTAATAAGTGGGATCAGGTTAAGGAACCTAAAAAGGTTTTAGAGCACTTACGGTATCAATTAGATAGGCATTTTGCGCAAGCACGCGGAATCGCCTGTGTCCCTATTTCAGCGCTGAAGGGCCGGAATTTAGAGCCCTTGATGGATGAAGTTTTAAAGCTTGAGAAGATGTGGAACCAGCGACTTAGCACCGCCTTGCTCAATAAATGGCTAACATCAGCCACCCAAACGCATGCTCCGCCGGCCATTTCAGGGCGCAGGATTCGCCTAAAATATATGACCCAGGTAAAAAGTCGCCCACCCACGTTTGTGGTTTTTTGCACCAAATCGGACGACGTGCCTGATTCGTACCAACGATATTTGGTCAACACGTTACGAAAAGAGTTTGACATGCCGGGCGTTCCCATTCGGCTGACCTTCCGCAGCAGCGCCAACCCGTATGCAAGCTGACGATTGCATTTTCTTACTACCTGTATCTGAATTGGCTTAGGTTTGGATTAGGCCCCAAAGGGTACCCAATCGATAGATAGTAAAGGCTAACAACACAGCTATAGACCTGAGATGGAAATCGACCGACTGTCTTGACGAATTCAATGATTGTCTGATCTGTCTTTAAGGCTGAATAACACTCCACCAAAGCAATTTGTTTGGGCCTGATTAGCAATTCATCTGTTTCACCCGCAAAAGCCTGGAAACAAAAAAGATGAATCACGAAAAAACTGATTAAAAATAACACTCTACTCAACGTTTTACTCTTAATTTTTATAATTAAAACATGATTAGTATCTTATCATGTAAATATGAATCATTCAATTCGATCAAGTGAAATAATAAAAAGAATTAGCAGTGCTTTTGGTTTTGGAAAATTTTAGACGTCTCCTGAGATAGTGATGTGTTTTATTCAACAAAGAATCAACACATGTTTCCAACATTTAACTATATTTTAATAAGTACCCGTCATTATTAAACACAGCGCTTAATTTTTTACTTTATTATTTTATTGGTGGCTTATGTCAAATCTGCAAACTTTTTTTCGATGTGTAATGTGTTGTTTTTTGACCTTAATTATATCCCTTACAGGGGGTTTGGGTAGCCAGACAGCGTCATCATCAGCGAAGACATCGCCTTCTGATGGCCTTAAACAGTATAGAGTGATCGGCGTGCCACAAGATGGAGGGAACAAGGCCGTTTTCATTTTAGAGGATGCTAACCATAAAAAATTTATTCTTAAGCTGTTAGAACCAAACCGTTTAAAAGAAGAAATTCTTGCAGGCCGGCTTTATAAGGCACTGGGGGTTGATGTACCTAAAAATCAGGCCTTTCGCATAAGTCAGGAACAGCTGCCAAATGGTACAGGGGCTTTAAATGATGAACTTGCTAGAAAGTTCCAGGATCTGAAAGATACTGACCAAAAAGTATTAATTTCCCTCTCAGACTTCATTGAGGGGCCCAAGCTTTCCGAGGTTCTACCCATTCAAACGCTTAGGGCAGCGACATCTTTGAAAGATCTTTCCCCCATTCAACAACAAATTTTAATAGAAATAAATAAGGGGTTTGTAGCTGATTGCTTTTTGGGTAATTGGGACATAACGGTTGGCTTTAAGAACATGATCATAGCACCAGATGGACATGTTTACCGCTTTGATAACGGGGGTTCGTTACGGTACAGGGCTATGGGTGAACGTAAAAGATTAGCGGATTTACAGACTGTAGGCGAAATAGAAAACCTAAGAGACCCAACACGTAATCGAAGTGGCTCAGAACTTTACAAGTTCATCACTGACCAAGAGGTGCACCTGCAAATTAGTAAAATTTTGTCTAAAAAAGATAAACTTTGGCAAGAATTCAGTGATTTAAAAAAAGAAATAAGCTGGCCAGAACCAGATGAACGAGAGTTGAAATCCATTTTAATTCAAAGATTAGGGTCGATTGCAGCTTATTCTCTTGGCACCCTTTTTCCTAAAAGTATTGATGAAAATCCGCGCTATACGGTTAGTGATGCCGATGGTATTGCAACGCCATATACAGCAGCTGGCATGCTTAATTATATGGAAAGAGATGGAGAATTTTATGTTCTTTTAGGAAAAAGACGAGGGCATGATTATTGGGGTAATTTTGGTGGAGGGAGCGAACCAACAAAAGAACATACTCTTTTAGAAACAGCGGCCAGAGAGGTTTTGGAAGAATCTTTAGGAACTTTTAATATATCTGTTCAGGACCTTCGTAGATTCCCTTCCCATGATATGGTTTCCAAACAAAAAGAGGCTGATTTAAGACCCCAGTTTTCTGGGGATAATAGGGTTGTTCTATTTCGCCTGTACATGGTTCCTGGTCCTTATGTGGCATCCGTGCCGCTTCAAGAAAAACTGAGCAGTGAAGCAGTTAGGGAGAAAAGAGAATATACAGAATTTATGTGGGTTAATCTGAAAAGCTTACTGGGAAACGTGTGTCAACCTGGCTTGTCGAAAGGGCCTGAGAATAATTCTATAATCCTTAAAAATGTTCAAACTTTGGATAAGGGCACCCAAACATTTGAGCTTCACTGTGCCCTGCACCCCAAAAACTGGACACAAAGTTAAGAGAGTTTTTTAGCTCCTGAGTGTTGTATAAAAGACAGCAACTGAAGGAAATAAAAAATGGGAAAGATCCGCCAACAACACAGCGGCAAAACGAAATTAGAAGCAGCGATTGCGATGATCAGTGGCAAGAGCCCCGTATCAGAACTTTCACAAAAATATGGCGTTCATCAAAGCGTTCTCCAGAGGTGGAAGAATGAGCTTTTGGATGGTGGGCCTGAGATTTTCAGCCGTCGCAAAAAACCTAAAGAAAATGGCCCCACAGTTGACGATCTTCAACGCAAGATTGGCCAGCTCACCATGGACTTAGATTTTCTAAAAAAAGCGTTGGGGAAATGAGCGTTAGAGAGAAGCGCTCCATTATTTCCCCGGACCAAGGCCTGACAATTCAAAGACAATGCGACCTTCTAGGGCTTCACCGTTCAAGCTATTACTATGCCGAAAAGGAAGATGAATCTTACACTGAGATTATGAACGAAATCATGGACATATGGAGGGAACACCCCTTTTTTGGCTATAGGAGAATCACCGGCTGGCTTTTGGATCGGGGAATACGCATCAACCACAAGTGCGCCCTGCGATTGATGAAACTTATGGGATTGCGGTCCATATTACCCAAACCCCGGACAAACACCTCCATCGCAAATCGTGAAAATGCTGTCAGACCGTATCTTTTGAAGGAGCTTGTGATTGATCACAAAAACCAAGTCTGGGCCACGGATATCACCTACATCAAGCTCCCCGGCGGCATGGTCTATTTATTTGCCTTGATCGATTGGCACACACGATTTGTTGTGGGCTGGAAGTTGGCCAACACAATGGAAGCAAGTCATGGGATTGAAGTTTTAGAGGAGGCCATAAAACGTCACGGATCGCCGGAGATTGTGAACTCGGATCAAGGCAGCCAATTCACAGGGGAAGCTTGGATCCTAGCGGCAGAAGCCCATGGGATCAAGGTGAGTCATGATGGCGTGGGGCGCTGCATTGATAACATTCGGATTGAACGGTTGTGGTGGTCCATTAAGTATGAACATATCCATCTTTACTGCCATCAAACCATGTGGGAGCTCGAAAAGGGCTTGGAGCACTATTTGATCTTTTACAATACGAAACGCCGCCATCAGGGGATCAAGAACAA
The DNA here is from genome assembly GCF_004210305.1 of Candidatus Finniella inopinata. Taxonomy (NCBI): domain Bacteria; kingdom Pseudomonadati; phylum Pseudomonadota; class Alphaproteobacteria; order Holosporales; family Candidatus Paracaedibacteraceae; genus Candidatus Finniella; species Candidatus Finniella inopinata. Next base: position 181,291 of record NZ_SCFB01000004.1, read on the forward strand.
ACGTCCGGCTGATTTATATCTGGTGGGGGAGATCAAAGAGGCTGCCTAATATGGCGGGGCTCTGCCCCACACCCCGGAATATTTAAAACATGCTTAAAGGTGAGCTTGAAGGAAGGGGGTCACCGAAGCAACCCTTCCCTTAACCATGCACGGCCATCGGCTTTCCAGCCTGTTCCGTGGGAGAAAAATAGCATCGTCCCGTGGATTGATAAAGGGAATTTGTTGGAAAAGTGAAGGGGAAAATTAGGGGAGTCAAAAAAGAAAAAAAGTACTGGACGGAGAAAAATGCCCGTGGTAACAATCATCAAAACTCAGGGACGGAAACTCTCTTAAATAGTCCTCAATTATGTCCAGTCCAAAGGGTGCACCGCACTGGCCCCTTTACTGTATACTGCGTCAAGGACCGGTCATCACCCATTTAAATGCTATTTTGGCTAAAGAAAAATCTATACAGGTGCTCCACTCGGCCGGATCGATTCGTTTATCAAACAACGTTGATAAGAAAGCTGAAAAGATCTTTGTAACGCAACGCTCCATGCTGTCAGAAACATTACAAGTCACAAGGAACATTGACGTAGTGGATCCAAATGGGGTCAATATAAGTCTTATAGAACACTGGCCGACAAACCCCTATACCATAGATGATCTAATGGCGACCCAAGTTGTTGTCCAAGGAAGGGTTCTTGCTGACATAAAGAACAGGAATAAGGAAAAAGAAAAACCAACTGCAAGTCCAAGCTCAACGATAAGAGCAAGCTCAACGATAAGAGCAAGCTCAAGTTCAAGTTCAACTACAAGAACAAGTTCGAGCGCAAGCTCAGCTGCGGCTGCCGCCACTCTAACCTCCCCAGCACCAGCCGCAAGCTCAAGCTCAAGCTCAAGCTCATCAATAGAACACAATACCCCCACAGTCACACAAGCTATGCTTTCCTTAGAATTAGGCAAAAAAACAGACGTTAATGAAGCTTCATTGGGGGAACTTTTTACTCATAAAGCATACGCAGCCACCAGGATAGAGGCCACAAGTCTAGGCTATCACGACTTCATTCAAACTATCTTGCGAGCCTATAAAGAAGAGCAGGTCCATCAAAATAAATTTGTTTTTTATCATGGTTGTGAGGCATTTGTTGGCTTTTATTTTGATCTTGTCCAAGAGTTGCGTGATCAACTATTCCATGAAGCAGGGGAAGACATCAGACTTTTAAGAGCGTTTGATGACTTGTTCAGTGCAGAAAATGTTTTAGCCATGTTACAGGAAGAGGGTAAAATCCAAGGCATTGATGACTTTGCACGCATCGATAATTACCGAGGTAAATTCCAAGACAAAGCGTTATCAGCCAACATATCATTAGTGGGCAGTCCTGGGCATGCTACCTCCTCCACTTATTTCTTATTTTATAAAGGACAGTCCGTAAACGCTGCTCAAGTTGAATGGATGGTTAAGAATTTTACTGTAAAATTTGGTTGCCCAGAGTCCTTTCCAGCCTATAGAAAAATATACGATCAATATATTAATAAAAAAGAACCCTATGATAATGGAAGGCTTTTACAAATTTTTATTGATGGTTCCGTAATCGACGATGTGTGTTACTTATCGTTGACGCATGGGAAAATGCCTTTTGAATCCGATGCGTCAAACCTTGGGGCAAAGCTAGCAGAATTTAAGCCATCTGTTCTTTTAACCCTACTTAGGGAAAATTCCACAAAGTTCTTAAGCCAATTACAAGCAATAGGCGGCCTAAAAAATATAACAATAGAAAGCCTCCAATCGCGACTTTACCTTAAACCTGAAATTTTTTGGGATCCTTCTAAAGTCATGATTAAAACTTATTGGAGGCATACATTAAACCATGATGAGCAGATGGCCTATAAAAGGGATTTAAAAGCCCAGATACAACGTGACTTAAGTCATTGGCTTAAAAGTCGTAAGCACGTAGATAAGGGAACATTTTTTCAAAAGAAACTTCCCCTTCAAGAGATTTATAAAAAAGTATATGAAAAAAATCATGGGGAAAATTCCTATCCCGCAGCAGTAAGTTTCTCAGTAACCGATCTTATGTCAGCATTTAAAACGGATGATGTAGAAAAATTAAAGGCGATTATAAAAGACCATAACCTTGATATTGACAAAGAACTGGTAACCCCAGACTCATGGCCTGCAACGTCCATAGAAATGGCAGAAAGATTCAACGCCTTTAAATGTGTGAATTTATTACTGGAATACATATATTTGTCGTTAATAAGAGATGAATATATACGCATTCAAGGGCAGGAGGATGTATTCAAAGAATCGAATATATATTCGAAAAAGAGAAAAGCAATAGATTGGAGGGATATAGGAAAGGCCGTAGATACAATAAATGATGACCGTGTCCGTCAAACAGCGATAGAAGATGTTAAGACAGCCGCTAACCTAGATGAGAAAAAAGTCGTAGCAAAAGCCTGGATAAGCATAGGAACGATAAAAGATGACCATATACGTCAAACAGCGAGAAGAAAGGTTTTAGCAGCTGATAAGGATGATAAAGAAGATATAGCAACGAATTGGGAAAATATAGCAAAGGCCCTAGAAACAATAAATGATGACCGTGTCCGTCAAACAGCGATAGAAGAGGTCCTAAAAGAAAACGACTGGTATTTACAACTAGATAAAGCAAAAGAGTGGGTCAGTATATGGGAAATTATAAAACCAATAACGGATACACATCTTCAGGCTCAAGCGCTAGAAGCTATAAAAAAAACCAAGACACACACGAGACAGACAGTAGCACGAACTTGGGTGAATATAGCGAGAATAGATGATGCCGTCATTCGTCAAGCCGTGATCCAAGACGTTTTCAATAAAACCGGTGGAAGTGTTCAAGAGGCCGCCTCAAAAGAGTGGGTCAGTATATGGGAAATTATAAAACCAATAGCGGATAAAAATCTTCGGGCCCAGGCGCTAGAAAATATTAAGACAGCGCCCACAGACGAATACGACGACTTATACAAACAATATATAGCACAAGCGTGGGTGACCTTAAGCACGATAAAAGATGAAAACATTCGTAAAATGGCGATAGAAGATGTCGGAAATTATCCTGCAGACAAAAAGAATGAAGTAGCGAAATTATGGGTGACTTTAACCAGAATAAGCAATAAAGACATTCGCGAAGCGGCGATAAAAGATTGCAAGAACGAAACAGACGCGTTCGAAAAGCAAGACACCGCCAAGGCTTGGGTAACTATAGACAGTATAAAGGACGAAAGGACTCGTGAACAGGCGATAGAGGCTGTTAAGGCAGCTGGTGATGGATTTGCCAAAGTTATGGCAGCAGAACGTTATGTGAAAAAATGAACTGCCTCCTTGTCAACAACACCAAGGCTTTGAAAAACTCGTCTATTACAAGAAAGAATTAGCCACCTGCGCGCAACTTTTGCTACAAAGGGGATAAACTTCCTTATCATTCGAAACTTATGCATACCACTCTTTCTGTTGGTCCTTTAAAAATTGGCAACGATTTACCCTTGATTCTGATCGCCGGCCCGTGCGTCATGGAAAGCAAAGATCATGCTTTAATGATGGCTGAACGTTTAACAGAGATGTCTCAAAAATTGGGCATTGGCCTTATCTATAAAACCTCCTTCGATAAAGCCAACCGCACCAGCATTAAGGGCGAACGGGGCTTAGGGTTAGAGGCAAGTCTAGAGGTTTTCCACCAAATTCGAGAGCAATTCCAATGCCCGGTAATAACCGATGTGCATAATGCCGACCAATGCCAAAAGGTGGCCGACGTGGTGGATGTCTTACAGATTCCGGCCTTCCTATGCCGCCAAACTGACCTGTTACAGGCCGCTGCCGCCACTGGCAAAGTCATTAACATTAAAAAGGGCCAATTTTTGGCCCCATGGGATATGGCCAATGTGGTCGCCAAAATGCACGCCTTTGGTAATTCCCAGGTGATGCTATGCGAACGTGGCGCCAGCTTTGGTTACAACACGCTTATCTCCGACATGCGTGCCTTACCGATTTTGGCAAAAACAGGATGCCCTGTCATTTTTGATGCCACCCATTCGGTTCAACAACCAGGCGGTGCGGGCCAATCGTCAAGCGGCCAACGCGAATTTGCCCCCATCTTGGCACGAGCTGCCATAGCAGTGGGTGTGGCTGGTGTATTTTTGGAAACCCACGAAAACCCTGACAAAGCCCCCAGTGATGGCCCCAACATGATCCATTTGCACGATATGCCCCAGGTGTTAACCGAACTGATGGCCCTGGACAAAGTCGCCAAAGCTTACCCCCGTTTTTTATAGAAAGAATCCTAAATGCCAGAAATTATTAACATCGCCGCCCGTGAAATCTTAGACTCCCGGGGGAACCCCACCGTTGAAGTCGACGTCCTTTTAGAATGCGGCAGCCTGGGACGCGCAGCCGTCCCATCCGGTGCCTCAACGGGCACTTTTGAGGCGGTAGAGAAACGCGATCAAGATCCCAACCGTTATCACGGGAAAGGCGTTTTACAAGTCATAGATGCAATTGAAGGCGAGATTTTCGATGCCCTGGCGGGTGAACTGGGCGATGATCAGGCAGAGGTTGATAAGATATTAATTGATCTGGATGGTACGCCCAACAAGTCCCGGTTAGGGGCGAATGCGCTGTTAGGCGTCAGTCTGGCTGTGGCCAAAGCCTCTGCTGATTCCTTCAACATGCCGCTTTATCGATATTTAGGGGGAATTCACACCAACCGCCTGCCCATGCCCATGATGAATATCTTGAATGGTGGCGCCCATGCCGATAACGATATCGATATCCAAGAATTCATGATGATCCCCTCGTCTGCCAAAGACATAGGAACTGCGATCCGCATGGGGGCCGAGGTTTTTCATAAGTTAAAATCGTTATTGAAAAAAGCCGGTCACAGCACGAACGTGGGCGATGAAGGCGGCCTGGCACCAGCCCTAAAAAGCACGAACGAAGCCTTGGATTTTATTTTAAAGGCAATTGAAGCCGCAGGCTATCGCCCTGGCGTTGATATAAATTTGGCGTTGGATGTAGCGGCCAATGAATTGTATAAGGACGGTTCTTATCATTTGGAAGGACGGGTTTATAACTCTGAACAGTTGGTTGATTTCTATGCGCAGTTAGCCAAAAATTATCCCCTTATTTCCATAGAAGATGGCTTGTTTGAAGAGGACTGGAACGGCTGGTCCCACATGAATCAAGTGCTGGGGGGCAGCCTGCAGTTGGTCGGGGACGATTTGTTCGTCACCAATCCAGAACGCCTGTTGCGGGGCATCAAGGAAAAGGCCGCCAATGCCATTTTAATTAAACCCAACCAAATTGGGACGCTGACGGAAACACTGAACACCATTCAAATCGCTCAACACCACGGGTTTAAAACGATTATTTCCCACCGATCGGGCGAAACAGAAGACACCACCATCGCTGACTTGGCCGTTGCCACCGGTGCTGGGCAAATCAAAACGGGTTCGCTATGTCGATCGGACCGAGTTGCTAAATATAATCGTTTGATACGAATTGCTGAAGAAATTGGTGAATCCGCCACCTTAGGGTCGCTGGTATGACCACCCTAGAAACCAGTTCCTTCACAAACCAACCTCGCCGCCTGGGTTCCATGCTGGGACCTCTTTTAGGGCTTTGTCTGCTGATCTACTTTGCCTATCATATTTTTCAAGGGGAGCGAGGTTTTTTTGCCTGGATGCGCCTTCAAAAGAAAATCGCAGAGGATGAAATAACATTATCTACATTGCAATCACAACGGGAAATTTTGGAACGGCAAGTGCACCTGTTAAGGCCCGACAACCTTGATCCTGACATGTTGGAAGAACGCGCCCGCCTGATTTTAAACTTTGCCCGCCCGGACGAGGTGATCATCTATAACGAGGGGCTGGAGGCTAGCGAGCCATCGCAGGGGAAATCTTAAGGGCACAAGGGATTTAACAACAGTTAATAATGCTGAAATAAACCTTGACTTTTAGTGTTAGAAGATCAATTTAAGGTTTATGTAAACATAAACCTTTATAAGGATTTGAATCCAAATGAATAAAATGTTGAAGAAATTTTTTGTTTTTGTATGCTTTCTGGGCGGTGTTTATGCTCAAGCAACAACCCTTGAGTCTGAGATAGTGGATGAGTACTCAACTTTCAGAATCAATTTAATGCAAAACAGGGTCAATCAACCTTGCTCGGCCGTTCAGTTTATTCGCCATCTGCAAGAAAATGCCGAAATTTATGATAATGCTGCCAAAAAAATTGCCCTCATCATCGGTTCAGGGGCGGGCGTTGGCGGAATTAGTGATCGCGAAGCCACTCCTGAAGAACGTGCCCTGATACTGGAGGGGATAAATTTTGCAGTTGAGCAAGGCATTCAAGAAGCAGGGTTTAATCTTGAGTTGAAAGGCTTTGACGATCATATCGGCAAACACCAAACTGTTGTTGCCCGGTTGATTGAGGCTGCGAAAGCAGGCCAAAATTTGGTGCAGAATAATTTACTTAACTCTCTGCGAGTGCCAAGAGACAATAGTAATGCATCAGCGGGTGGGACAGCAATTCAACCTCCCGGAGGAGCGTGTGCTGGAGTGCAATATCAGGTGGAGGAAGAACAGCCAGGCGCTCAATCCTCCTCACAACCTCCTCAGCACATTGCACCTGCAGCCCCAGCCGTTGTTCAACCATGTGCTTGGAGCAGTCTAAACGCCCCTGCTTTGTCAGACATATACAACCAAACGTATAACAAGCCGTTGCTTAATGGTCACAGAGTTTATGCAACACAACGTTTTCCAATAAATTTGGTTACACGCCCTGGCGGTTGGGATGAGCTTGTTCGCATATGTGCAGCAGGTAGATTAACAAGTAATTTGTCTAAAGAATGTGTTCAAGATTATTCAGAAGTCTGCTTTGACATTGCCGATCAATTAGGTTGGATAAGCGCTGGCGGAAAAGACTCCAGTGATGCCGGTCGTCAAGCACGACACATCGTTAGCAAAATGGGATTAGGGTTGAATACAGGAATACGTTTGTTCAATAATTTGGGATACCCTCTAAAAGAGAAAACTCAACGTAAAGGGTTCAAATCGAATCAAATAGCAGATTTTGATTAAGGAATTTTTCTTTCTGGTTCTTCCCAATCCCCCTGCATAAGGCGGAGGGGGGCTTGAAATATTTTGAACATATTGTTACGATTACTTATGAATTATTTAGTCACACGCAGTTCAATGCGCTCTAAATATTTTATCTTCCTGGTTGCCTTTTTATTAAACCTTATTACCCCCTTCACGCCCACGGCCACGGCCAGTGATGCGTGCACTGATGCACCTCCGTCCTATGAAGAACAAAGCTCCTCACCACTTCCTAACCTCATAGTCTGGATTCACGAATTAGGGGATAAACTCGACAAACTATACACAGACAAAACCCGTGATGCAGGGCCTGATGCACCGCCGTCGTATGATGCGCCTCCAGCTTATAAAGAACGAGAATCCTCATCTTCTAGCCAAGCCTCGATTCAAGAATTAGGCGACCAGGCAGACACGGATAAAGCTGATGGAGATGGAGGGCCCAAGTATAAGAAACCCTCACACCCTACTTTCTTGGCCTGGATTCAAGATTTAGAAAATCAGCGAGACAAGGCAGACAGCGAAGGCAACTTTCCTGCTTTCAAAAAAGCAACCGATGAAATTTCAGCCATCATCGGTTGGAGGTATGGACGTTTCGAATGGTTAAATAGTCCAGAATCACAATTATGGGTTATTTATTCCATCATCCGTACCCGCCACAAGTTTATGGGCCAACTTCATATGTTGCATGACCGTTATTTCAGCTATGACCATGAACAAACAACTAAGCTGCTACAAACAAATAGCAGATTTAAATCGTGTATGGCCGCCGTATTGGCGATTGATACAATCGTTATGAATGCGTTGAACGATGATAATTTTGAGGAGAAATGGGGTGAACCGGAAGTTATTCAAACATTGCTGCCTTCCATCACCAGACTAAGTCAAATCCTGCCCCAAAAACAGTCTTTGAACAGTTAAGCCAATCCTTAGACACTTTCTTGCGAACAAAATCCGATATCATGCTTTTAGCCAATGACGTCTTTAGCGTTTTTGCGCCCAAGATCACCCTGAAACAGGCCTATTACAAGCTGATCGTATCTGGTAAACCTTATAAAGGATGGACGACGCACGATATAGAAGCCGCCACCCAAATTGCCCCTTTGGCCGAGTCAGAAATGCGAAAAAATCCCCGAAAGCAACAAGAGATAAAGCAGCAGATCATTGAAGGGTTCACAAAATATTTTGAAATAAATGACATTTCCTCTTCTTCTGAAAAGGCAACGCCTGCCTCTGATCAGCTGCGCAGAAAATTGGGTCTTAAACCTGAAGATATGGTCATAGAATATATCTATGACGACTGTTTGAAGGAACGATTTTATGTGAAAGGAAAAGGCCCAAGGCACTTTTATCTAAGTCGCCCCATAAAAAACACGCAATTAGCAAATATATTGAGACGCCTCCATGGAATTATTCCTGAGTCATTGATAATAGAAAATCACAAGAACAGTATAGCTTATTGCAGAAATCCTTCTCTTGATAAAATAGATGCCGGTCAAAAACGTGGCAATCCAACCATATTAACGAATGGCGCGACTACACTTGCCGAAGGTGAGAAATTGGAAAGGAACATGCCGAGAGCTATTGAACTGTGCCGAGACGCAGCTAATTTAGGCGTGAAGCGGACTGCACGAAATTTAGGAATTTTAGTCTTTAACTATGCAGAATGGCTTTACAACGATGTTAATGACAAAGATATCTTAAGATTATTGGGCTTTTCAGGGAAGCGTTGGCGTTAGGGAATGAAAGCGCTGGAAACTATTTAATGGCAGCGTTAGATCGTTATGCCCCTATGCTTTTCAATGGAACAGATGGCATAAAAAAGGACATTCCAAAAGCTTTAAAAATGATAAAAGAGGCGGCGAACGTGGGAACGGGAGCTAACAAACAAGGTTTGACCGAAAGGGCATCTGAGCTGTTTCATAACTATGCACTGATGCTTTACCAAGGAGCAGATGGCGTGGAAAAAGATCTTTTGAAAGCTGTCCAAACAATAAGAGAGGCTGCAAGTTTAGGCAATTCACGTTCTACAGCAATTTGGTCTGATATGCGTCGTCGAGCTATGGAACAAGATGAAGGCCTTAGAAGATATTTAACGCCCTTTGTGATTGCCGCCGACATTCCTTTGAATTAATAGAAATAAATTTTCTTACTTCACACAATGTGCGAGTTTCCTGATGCGCGTTGGCTTATGGGCATAATTTTTCTGGCAAACTTTTGGGGCCGACCCTGACGGCCACCGACCCTGAGGCGTGTCGGATATCCTTCAGGTTACATCCAGCTTCAGCACCAAAAAACCACCGACGCGTCTAATTAGCCAAACTTTCCCCATACCGCGGACGCACTACACACAAGATGGGGCCCGCCCAAAAATTTTGCAGCGCCCGCCCCGCCGCACAAGCACAACACGAATCTCCCTGTTACTCACAATCTTTCGATTTTTGAGCAATGTCTTTCTATGGGGTTCCAATCCCATAGAAATTCGGCTAAGGTCTCGAAACCGGTTCCAAGACTTTATCCCAGGCAATTCCCTTGCTGTAAAAAGCAAGAGAAGGACTTTATGAATCCCCTCGCGCATCTGACCAACTTCAGATGTAACTAACCACCATATTCAGACTATCACACAAGTGATTAACAAATGGTTACCATGAAAAAAATAGCACACTGCGTTACTTCGCCATGAAGGCGACTTTGATGCCCAAGGCAATCATCAAACCGCCGCAGACTCTGTCGATCCATTTGGTCGCACCCAAGAAAAGACTCCTGATACGCCGTTGAGTCAGGGCATAGGCCAGTATGGAAAACCAACCGATGGTGATTGCACAGCAGGTTAGGCCATAAGTGATCTTCCACCCGACAGGCGTTTGCGGCTGAATAAGCTGACTGAAAATAACAAGGAAAAATAAGCTGGCCTTGGGATTTAAAACATTTGTGAAAAATCCTAAACGCAGGGCCTTTAAGTCACTGATCCCCTTGGTGGTTTTTTCTGTCGTGATGTCGCAATCGACAGAAGCCCCCGCGCCCTTGGATTGTAGCGCCCGGCAGCCGATGTATATAAGATACGCCGCCCCCGCCCATTTAATTGTATTGAATAAAAAAATCGACTCTGAGATGACAGCAGCCAAACCCGCAATGGTGTAGGTAACATGCACCAGCACGCCAAAGCCCAGACCCAAGGATACCCAAATGCCTGTGCGGCGGGAATGGACAATCGAATTTTGAATAACCACCACAAAATCAGGACCAGGCGACATCACAGCCAAAGAAAGAATCGAGATAAGGGCAAGCCATTGGAGAAAATAAACCGATAATACGTCCATAATTTACAAACCACCCACCAACGCAAGCCATTCATCCTCGGTCAAAACCTGAACTCCCAAAGCCTGCGCCGTTTTCAATTTGCTTCCAGCGTCAGCACCCGCGACGACCATATCCGTCTTGGCCGACACCGATCCACTGACCTTGGCGCCTAATCGTTCCGCCTGCGCTTTGGCCTCGCCACGACTTAAACTACTCAACGCACCTGTGAAAACAACCGTCTTCCCTTTTAAGGGGCTGTTATGCGCCTCCTGCACCAAATAGGGTTCAACGGTGACGTGTTTGCGCAGGTCATGAATCAGTTTTTGTTGCTGAGGATCCGACAAAAAAGCCACCAGATCCTTCGACATGCCAGGACCAATACCCTCTATGCTCAAAAGGTCCTCCTCCCCCGCCTGCAACAAGGCGTCTATCGTTTGATAATGCTTCGCCAATAACTTTGCTGAAACCTGGCCAATTTGCGAGATGCCCAGCCCATAAATAAATCGATCCAATGATATGACGCGACATTTATCGATGGCATCCCATAGGTTTTGCAGCGACTGCGCGCCCCACCCTTCCCTTTTTTCCAAAACTCTCCCGTGCTGGCGAAGCGTAAAAATATCGGCGGGATTTTTGATCAACCCTTCCTGGCAAAAGGCCTCCAGATGCTTTTCGCCCAAGCCCTCTATATCAAAGGCATGGCGACTGACGAAGTGCTTCAGGCGTTCAACAGCTTGGGCGGCACAGCCGAAACTGTTGGGGCACCGTATGGCCACCTGCCCCTCTGTCTGGACCACCGGCGTTTGACAAACCGGACAATGGGTTGGGAAAATAAAAGATTGACTGGTCGCAGGGCGTTTATTCGTAAGCGACTTGACCACTTGGGGAATCACGTCGCCCGCCCGTTGCACAATCACCGCATCGCCCACGCGCACGTCTTTTCGCTGAATCTCGTCCTGGTTATGAAGGGTGGCTCGGCGGACCATCACGCCCCCCACAAACACAGGCTTCAAAACAGCCAGCGGCGTCAAAACGCCGGTTCTACCCACCTGAATCAGAATATCTTCCACAACTGTTTCTGCCTGTTCGGCGGCAAATTTATGAGCAATCGAATGCCGGGGCGCACGCCCAACCACCCCCAACCGATTTTGCAACGCCAGGTCGTTCACCTTATAAACCACCCCATCAATTTCATAGTTCAGAGTGGGGCGCAGCTCCTCTAGGCGTTCGTAATGGGCCTTAAGCTCCGCCTGGTTAAGGCATAATTGAACATGTGGGTTCACCGGAAAACCCCATGTTTTTAACGTGTTTAAAATTTCCTCTTGGGTTTTATCCCCATTAGGCTCAGACGTAAAATAGGCATACGCAAAAAAGTACAGGGGCCTTTTGGCCGTGATCGATGAATCTAATTGGCGAAGCGACCCTGCGGCTGCATTGCGGGGGTTGGCGAAGGGCGATTCGTCCTCTTGCTGGCGATTCTCGTTCAACCTTTCAAAGTCGGATTTGGTCATGTAAACCTCCCCCCGAACCTCCAACCGGGCAGGCTTAAAATCACCCTGCAAAATCAACGGAATATCGCGAATGGTTCTCAAATTGGGGGTGATATTCTCCCCCTCTACCCCATCACCGCGCGTTGCCCCCAACACAAATTGCCCATCTTCATAGATTAAAGACGCCGATAACCCGTCGATCTTGGGCTCTGCCATGAAGGGAATATCTTGGTCGGCCGGCCATTTCAAAAAACGTTTAATGCGGTCGATAAAGTCGCCAACCTCGTCAAGGGAAAAGGCGTTATCCAACGACAACATAGGGGCCTGGTGTTTAACCTTTTCAAATTCCGGCGATGGAGCCGAGCCCACCCGATGCGACGGGCTGTCGGGGCGGATCAGGTTTGGAAACAGCACCTCAATTTCCCGGTTGCGCCGGTGCAAGGCGTCGTAAGCCTGGTCGCTGATAGTCGGCTGATTTAGGCGATAGTACCTGTAATCATGGTCAGCAATTTCTTTGGCTAAAGTTTTCAGTTCGGCGGCTGCTTGTTCGGGGGTAAGATTGCTTTTTGACGCCACGATGTACCTAATTCAGAACAATAATCAGTCCGCATGATACCGCCGATTGCCTTTTATTGCCACTGGCTTTCAAGCCATTCATAGCAAGCCTTAAGATCTATTTAAGAAGCGTATTTGGACACGTTTAAATATTCCTTGTATAATCGGCGAATGGACCTATATAAATGGTATTAATCAATAAACTGGATTCTTTCACAATGATCAACACTAAACTTATTTTTTTATTAACAATTGCTTTCTTGGGGTCTTCCCATGGTATTTTGGGCTCGGATGAGTCTTCTTCCAGCGATGACTTAGGCGATCCTGCAGCTCGTCCCTTAACATTTGATGTAGGCTATAGTGTCGAAGATCATTCAAGACGTATATTTGAACAATATCGTTTACGAGCAGCTCATGCCTTAACATTTGATGTAGGCTATCGTGACGCTCCTGCAGTAATGGCAGCGGGAGCTCCTCCCTCTCCCCAAAAAAAATGGCGTCTCCAAGAGTTAGGTTTCCTAAAGGATGCAGATCAAAAGTATGTACCAAAAGAAAAATTTTCTTATCTTCCGAACCTGAGGGATATCACTCCAAGAATGATCATATTGCCTTCTGCTCCGCCTCCTGTGGAAGCAACGTTTGTTTCAAGAAGGAATCGGATGGAAGTGGGGGAAGCAGGTATCCCTTCTCTACCAACGAGCCTGGTTAAAGAAATTAAAAAGTTCTTACCTGATGATGATACAAGCGCAAATGCATTGTTTTACAAAACTTTCGCAAACGTTAAACGATCATTTAAGGTTTCTTCTGTCGAGGGAATCCAGCGTGTTTTAAATCAGGGTCTACATTTCGGTGTAATATTTAAAGTACGTGAGACCGATTCCTTTAACCAAATCGTCCCACTTTTAGGGAATGTTAGATGTGTAAGTGTTGCACCAGACGATGGCAACGATGAGTTCCTAAGGTTCTTGCACGGCAGGTTGAATTTGCCTGATAATTTATTAGAGCTTTTTCCCTCTAATCCCCATTTAGAAACATTGAGGATAGAGTCTTCTAATCGAGATCCTTTAGACCTTGCACCGCTGTCAAAATTCCCAGGACTTAGGGCCTTAGAATTAAAAGGGGTTCCACGTCGTCCAATAGGAATTTTCAGTTACAACGACCATGATTGCGAAGATTTGAGTTTTATCAGATCTTTGCCATATTTAACCGAGTTATCGTTATCGGGACGACGTCCAGTTACTGACCTCACCAAAGGTTTAGAGCATTTACAACGTCATTGGAACGTTCTTAAATTGACTATGGATAAAGACCTGCAACTCGATCTATTTGGTAATAGGTTAAATATAACCACCATAACTGTGAGGAAACCTCTGCAATTTAATCTTGGACTTTCTGACTCATACCTGCGTTCTCTAATTCTTCAAGACTTTAAAGTAATGCCTCTAATTCTTCGAGACTTTAAAGTAAGGCCTATAATTTCCACAAACCTAACAGTGGACTCTGAAGGGGCAGTTTCTTTTTCCATACAACCGACATCAAGTTCGACGGAACAAAAAGCATCAGCAGCGTCATCTTCGGAATCCGCAGGCCAGTCTGCAGCGGCATCTTCATCGTCAACCTTATAAGACGAAGTGTTTGTAAGTAACCATGACAGGGGGCTCAATCCAGCCCCCTTATTCCAAAAGCTTTAGAAATCTGGGCTGGCTATAAAACTGATGGGTTCAGACGATTGAGGGCGTGCCGGTGTTGCCGGAAGCGAGATATCACCATTCGCCAAACGCTCAGTCAGTCCATGCGGTAAGGATTCTGCTAGACCCTCTTCGATCGGTTCCCGCAACACATATCCACGCCCCCAAACAGTTTCAATATAGCCATCTCCAGCGGTCGCATCCGCAATTTTGCGTCGCAGCTTGCAAATAAATACATCAATAATCTTCAGCTCGGGCTCGTCCATCCCCCCATACAAATGATTTAAGAACATTTCTTTTGTAAGGGTTGTCCCCTTTCGAAGGGATAACAACTCTATAATTGCGTATTCTTTTCCGGTCAGGTTTAACGTCATGCCATCAACGGTGGCCGTTCTATTCTGCAAATTAATGGACAGGCGCCCTGTGTTGATGATTGAATTAGAATGCCCATGGGAACGACGAATAATCGCATGAACTCGGGCTACCAATTCATTTTTACTGAAAGGCTTCGTAAGATAATCGTCAGCCCCAGACCCTAAACCCTTAACTTTATCTTCCGTTTGGCTAAGACCAGACAAAACCAAAATTGGCGTTTTGATATGCGCCGCCCTTAAACGTCGAACGACCTCAAATCCATCCATATCAGGCAATAATAAATCCAGAATGATCAGGTCATATTCATAAAGTTTTCCAATTTCCAAGCCATCTTCGCCTAAATCAGTGGTATCGCATATGAATCCCTCTGACTTTAAAAGCAATTCTAAATTTTTCGCTGTCGCCGAATCATCTTCTATAAGCAAAATACGCATGGCACCCTTGCGGTTCAGTCTTCTCTATTCAAATGTTACCAAAAAAGTAATAACTTACCTACAATTTTATTTTTTAAAATTTTAGTATTTATTTAACTTTTTGACCCTACAATTTTTTAGTATCCTCTGAAAATCATACCCATTTTGAATACGTTTATGAAAACTAACTTTAAGAAAATTCATTGGTTGCAACTGATTCGAACCAATGGAATCGGGCCCGTTCGTTTCTGGCAATTCCTAAAACAATATGGTTCGGCTGAACAGGCCTTAAAATTCCTATCAAAAGTGTATCCCGTTGAAAAGGCAGAGGCCGAAATACAACAGCATCACACAAAAGGGTATCATTTGATTGCCGCTTTTGAACCCGAATTTCCCCAAACGTTAAGACGGCAACCAGATTGCCCCCCCTTTATCAGCATTTATGGAAACATCAATTGTTTGAATCAACCAATGGCAGCAATTGTTGGGGCGCGCAATGCGTCATTAGGCGGGCGCCAACTAAGCTTTTCGATAGCACAAGAACTGGGAAAGGCCGGATGGCAAATCGTATCAGGCCTAGCGCGCGGCATCGATGAACGCGCCCATCATGGAGCTTTGGCAACCGGTACACTGGGCGTTTTGGCAGGGGGCGTTGACTGCATTTACCCCCCAGAGCACCAGAATCTGTATCATGACATTGCTAAAAAAGGGGCTGTCATTTCAGAAATGCCTTTGGGAACGACCCCGATGGCTGGTCTATTCCCCAGACGCAATCGCCTCATCGCTGGCTTAAGCGAGGGGGTCATTGTTATTGAAGCTGCGAACCGATCAGGATCTCTTATTACGGCCGACTATGCCCTTGAACAGGGGGCGGATATTTTTGCCGTTCCAGGTTCCCCCCTAGATCCCCGTTGCGCCGGGTCAAACAAACTTTTAAAACAGGGGGCGATTGTGACGGAGTCAGCAGCTGATGTCCTGGCCGTTATTGGGACTCCTCCCTCCCTTGATAACCAAGGACAACCATCTGCTTTACCCAAAGAAACTTATACACCCGACATAACGAAAAACTCTGGCGATTTAAAGCAACACCTTTTGACAGATCTCAGTTTGACGCCAACCGACTTTGAATTACTTTTGCCGCTTTATCCTCAGACAGCCTCTGTTGTTTTGGGCGCCTTGTGTGAATTGGAATTAGAGGGCTTTGTTCAACGCCATGCTGGGAATAAATTCAGCCGTATGCCCAATGCGTCTTAGCTAAGTTGAGTCGCTAAGTAATCAATAACGGCTTATCCAAAACCTTTTGAAATCCCTGCCAATTGCTTTTATTAATCGTTCCACAGTTTTCACAAATCGGTTGCCATTGGGAACTATGGTGGTCGCATTTTTCGCAAATCCATACCGCTTCAGAGGCCTCAGCCATCGCCCGCCTCCACCATGACCTGACAACAGCCTGATTTTGCGGATGTTGAACTTCCTCCAGCTGCCCCATCATATAGCACACACCCTGAGTGTCTCCATATTGTGCATGCAAATCTTGCAAATATTTATGGGCTTGCCCCCAAAGCTGGGCCTCAAAAGCCGCCTGCCCCATAACCCATAGGGTTTCAGGATGGTTGCTGTGGGGTTGAGTTAGTTTTTCGAGATCTTGATAGGCATCCAAAGACTTTAAATCCGGGTGAATTTTCAACCAACACGTTGCCAAATCCCGATGAGGTTTCAACTTATAGGTATTTCTTAAAACTTTTTGTGCTTTTGACAGGTTCTGTGAATTATACAACACCAGGGCTAAACTGCACGCAATGGAACTGTGGTCGGGCATAAAACCATGGGCTTTATTTAACGACGTCAGTTGAGCATCAACATCATCAGGGGACTGCTGTGCTTTCAACCAGTATGTTATTCCTTGATGCGTGTTCGAAACGTCACTTTTTAAAAACCGTCGAATCCCTTGGGTTTGAATCGATTGTTCTTGACCAACTTCCACCAACTGAATTTGGTTTTCCAGAATTTGTTCTTGTACCCACGGTGAATCGGGCCTCAGTTTCAAGGCTTCCTTTAAGAATGTTTCGGTTTGCAACCAGTCTTTTTCTTCTTTGGCTTGCAAGATAAGACCCCGTAACCCCAGAAAACGTAAAGCGGGACTTTTGTACATGGTTTCAAAATATGACTTCGCCTTCACTGAATCATGGCCCATGTGTGCTGATTGGGCGGCTACCACTGAAATCAAGGGATGATTAGGAATCAAAACCTTGGCTAACTCAATAGAATGGACAGCCTCATCTGGTTGTTGTGCAGCAATCGCTGTCAAAGCATCAACTAATAATTTTTCACCCCTAGCAGTCTTGCGTTTTTGCATGAATTTTAGATATTGTTCAGGTATTTGCCAAATCTTTCGCCACATGCTGTGAATCACAAGGCAAATACTTATAAAGGCAAAAAGACACACTAAAAGAATGGCGACAGGCATTTCCAACTGATAACCAAACCATTTCAAAGAAACGGAACCTGGATTCAAGCCTAGGAAAACAGCAAAAACAGCTGCAAGCGTAAGCTTTAAAAATAAACGTGCCCCCCGAAACCAAAGCATCTAAAGCCTATCCCTTCACGGTTTGACCGACCAATTTACCCACCTCGTTTATAACAATCTCACAACGTTGGCGCTGCTCGGCTTGATTTAACCATTCACCAACACTTTCCTCAGATGGCAAGCTTTTCAAAAATTCAATAGTCCGTGCCAATTGGTTATTTTCCATGGCCTTCACTGCCTTTTCTAAGGCGGCTGTGACTGAAACCTGCTCGCCCTTATTATCCAAAGGTTGAACCTTAATCCATTTAGACAAGTATTTCCATACAGCAGCTAGCCATCCATGGTGTTCAGGAATCGTAACCTTTTCACTGGCAAGCGGAGACGCCTTAATTGTCTGGTAAATTTTTTCAAGTTGATCACGCAAAAAAACCATAGATTTTGCGGGCGTTTGGGCAAAACCTTCTAATTTTTGGATATGCTCTGGCATGCTAACGTTAGAGGGCAATTTCGTTTTAAATTCTGTAAAAAGCTCTATGCAAACTTCACCCTGTTGCAATCGATTTTTAAACTGATCCCACATACCTTTTAGTTCATAAGAAACCTCAGGAAGACTCCTCTCGCCTGCCACTTGGGCCTGGGTCGTTGAAGGTTTGACACCCTCTTTCTCCAAGGCTGCAATAGCTTGTTGCAAAGTAATAAGCTGATTTTTCAGCATATCAATTTCCGCCCCGCGATCATTCATCCGCTGAATCGTTTGATCCACCTGATCAACTTTGGCCTGAACAATCGTCAAATCGCGCTGCAAAGGATCAATTTTTCTAAGACCTGGAAACAAAGCATTCTCCCACCAAAAGCTGGTGCAGAAGACGATCGCAACTGTACAAAAAATCAGGAAAAGGCTGACGGTACCCTGCATCAGCAGTTGGTAAAAAAAACAGCGCTTTTGCCAAAACTTTTCCGGCTTCTTAGGAAGCGGGTCCTTATTCAAATCTTCTTTTGGCGTTTCTATCTCACTTGACATAACACGATTCCAAACTAAAGAATATATAGTTTAAGGGTAGCGATTAATCGAGACGTTGTCGATGCAATTTCAAAGTTAATTATCAAACCACTTTTATAGAAATGCTGTTTCTTTTTAATCCCGCAACCAGGGAAAGAGCAAAAAAGAAAAGCATATTATCGTGAAGATCACCTGTTTTACACGCATTCATAAATGCAAAAAGGGTGATCAAACAAGCCGCAACCAATAGAGGCGAGGAAAGAATTGGGCCCAATGACAAGCCCTGAACGCAAACTGTCAAAAAAGCCACAAATAATAAAAGCCCAACCATACCCGTCTCAGCCATGATCTCCAGAAAGATATTATGGGGATGATAACTGATGTCACTCAAACCATGGTACACAGGCCACCCACCAAAACCAAGACCCACCACAGGGTTGGCCACAAAAGCCTTGATAGCCGATTGGTAGAACTCCAGCCGTTCCATGGCAGACCCGTCAGCCTTTATCGAATTCAGCAAAGGCATCATCCGATTCGCAAAATGAGACCCTTGTTGATGGAACAAATAATTTAACCCCACGCAAAGGACAAAAGTCACAGTGGAAAACAAAACAAGGTGCAAAAGCGGATTTTTGACAGCGTTGGAATACCTGCAAAAAACCGCGTATAAAACAAGAGTAGAAATGGCACAGGCCGCAAAAGGCCCCCTTCCCCCAATATTGATCAGCCCATAAAAAAACAGGCTGCCTAAAACAATTTCCAGCCCTAAAGTTTTGCGGTTCGCGTCAACAAATCGGTGAAGGCTATATACAATCAAAACAATAAGACCAACCCCAAGAGTCTGCCCCGTCACCAAATAATTTGTCCCCATGATATCTTGAATTGACCCCATCCCCTTGACGTAAAAAACACGAAACGTTTCAGCAAAAACGATAAGAGCAAAAATCAGCAAGGACTGAAGAAGACGCACCAATCTCTCACAATTATTCGAGATCACAAGATATCCCATCAGAAATGCAGGGATTGTATAAAATGAAAAACAAAGGGCCTTTTGAATTTTATAACTATGGGAAGACGACCATAAAGTGCTCAGCAAAAACCAACCTGCCATCGCCACAAAAAACAAAACCTCTTTGGACCAAAACCGATTTGACCGATCCCTTTCCCGAACATAAAGAACAACGGCCCACGGTATCAAAATCAGATTCAATAAAACTGTTACATCAAAAGATGTAAAAAAAGGATGGGTGTTTTTGTATTGATAAGAAAAAAGCGATAGGACGCTTATGAATTCGAATGAGAGGAAAAGTTTGAAAGGATTTTGAAAGTTCATAAACACTGATGAATAAAAAATCTAGAGCTGTACCTATTTTTGTCACCCCCGCGAAGGCGGGGGTGACAAATGAATGAGTAACCAATAACCGAAACGATTAGGTTATTTTACCATTTTTCTTTACGTAGTCAAAAACCTCATTCAACCATTCTAAGCCCTTTTTAAGGGTTGGTAGGATTGGTTTAGCGACCTTATAAGCATCAATTTTTGATTGGTGCGCCTGAAGATGTCCTTCAACCTGGTTTATTAAAGCTCCACGTTCTTCGGCTTTAGCTTCCTTTTCTGTTGGAATAAGAAGAATTGATGTGGAACCCAAACCAACACCAGAATACATTCTACCATCAGTCGCTTTTAATTTGGCCATTGCTGAATTGTAATCTGCTAAAAGGTTTTCTATGCGAGGAGTTTCTGTTTCCCAAAAACTAACTTCATGTTGATAAAGCCCTCGAGCTAAATTAAACCAGCCAGAAAGGTGTTGAGAAATAGCCTCTTTGTTCTCCTTAACATCGTACAACGCACGACCATCAACTGTTACAATTTTTTGAAGTTGAGCATAGACTGGATTTAGAACAGACACGACGCTGGCTGACATTGCAGGAGCTGAAACAGATGGTACCATATGGGAAGGCAGCTGAATAATAGCATCCCCTAGAAGCCTTAAACCACCATCCAAATTAACCTGAAGTTGGCCACCTTGTGTTCGAGCCATCACAGCCAATAAGACCCGTCCCCCTTCTGGAATAATAGACTGAAAACGAACAGACCACATTGCAGTTGGAGCGGCAAAACCTTGAGTATTTAAAGGCGTTAAGAACCCTAAGAAAATACGCATCGTATCTGGATCGATTAAATTTGGAAATAATCTCTCGTTATTCGTTAAAAATGCCGAAAAATGACAATCAAGTGGAGCAAGGCTAGTGGAATCAAACTTATCTTGAAGGTACGGCTGATATTTTGCGAAAAGAAAACTATTAGCCTTAAGCATATCATTAGGGTGAATACTAAGAGCAAGAGATGATCTTCCCAATTGGACATATAACGTATCCAAACCACGTTCATGCGCAGGCATTGACAACTGACTTGAACTTAAAATATTAGAAAAATCAGAAGAACTGCTGCTTGAATTGTTATTGTTGTTGGACACGCTAAGATTGTGCAGCCTGCGATCATCATCTTCATCAAGACTGCCACCAGCGGCAGCTGCACCCGAACTTAAACTAGGCATCCCAGAAGAACCACTAGCTGCAGCATCAGAAAGAGAAGGCATACGCGAATCACCAGAAGCATACGCCCCCGGAGCAAACAGCATCAGCGAAAGCGTTAAAGAAGAAATTATTTTATTAATCATAAAGATTCCTATAAAAAAGATTGGTTTACACTGCACATATAGGGGGGTGAAAACCGTTATTCAAGTTTTATTTTTTCCTAAAAACCAACCAACTCCCTCCCCCCAAAACCATACTTATTCCGCTGCCCCAAAAACTATTTAAGCACTTGTTCATTTTTTATCTGGATTTAATCACCAGAACGCCTTATTTACTAGGTATCATCTGCGTTAATACCGAGACTCATTAGCATGCGACAGCCACCTGTTGACCCAAACAACACTTCGGCTAAGACACTGCAGCCTATCCCTCAAACGGTTTGGACCTTGGGGTGGATGATGTTTTTGATCAATCTGTCTTATGTAATGATCTACAGTTTTTCGGGAATTTACTTAAAAACCCTGTTGGGCGTCTCACTGGGCTTAATTGGCCTCTTGGAAGGTCTTGCCGAAGCCTCCTCCTTTGCCATGAAATTATTATCCGGTATGTTCAGCGACTATTTGCGTCGCCGTAAACCTGTCATGGTCTTTGGCTATATGCTTTCGGTCTTTAGCCGCCCCATTTTAGCCATGTCTAGCTCCTTCGCCCTTGTCCTGACGGCACGTATCATGGAACGGCTGGGTAATGGCATTCAAGCCACCCCTCGGGATGCCATGGTTGCCGACGTAGCCCCCCCTAAAAGAATTGGGGCATCTTATGGATTAAAAAGAAGCTTGGCAACGGCAGGGTCATTTTTCGGCGGCGTCTGTGGAATTTTGGCAATGATCGCAACCGGTGATAACTATCAAATGGTGTTTTGGATCGCCTCTATCCCTGCCGTCATTGCTTTTTCCATTTTACTCTTTGTGGTCAAGGAACCGAAAAAATTTGATCACCCTGCCGTCTCTGCTGAAGCCCCTATGCCTGCCCCAAAACGCCGGCAACGCATTAAACTGTCTCAATTTCCTCTATTGGGGCAATCATTTTGGTTATTGATGGCTGTAAACGCCATTTTTATGCTGTCACGCATGGGCGAAACTTTCCTTATTTTACATGCACACACGACTTTCGAGCTCAAAATAACGTATGCCCCTGTGATTATGATGTTGTTCAATGCAGGTTGGTGCGCGGCCTCTTACCCAGTTGGCGTTGTGGCTGATCGCATGAATCGCTATTGGTTTTTGGCCATTGGGATAATTTTTATTGTTCTGGCCGACTTGATCCTTGCTAGCGCCACATCCTTAGGAATCATGTTTATCGGTGTTGCATTTTGGGGAATACAGTATGGCATCACTCAAAATATTTTCATATCTTTGATTGCTGAGACAGTGCCGGAGGATCTAAGAGGAACAGGTTTTGGCTGTTACTACATAATCAGCGCCATATCTGCCTTAGCTTGTGATACTTGTGCTGGCAGCATCGCCCATCATTATGGCGAAGCCAGGGTGTTTATAGCCAGCGGCATTGTGGCATTAATGTCGCTTTTGGCACTTATTTTGATCATGGGATACAAGAAAAGAACCAATTTCAGTAAATCATATTGATTATTGCGCAAAGCTGGATTATTTTCAGGAGGCAAGCTTGGTAAGAAGCCAAGCTATTTAAAAACCGTCTTTACCTTAATTAGGAGTCCTTAAATGTCAAATAAAGTATTGTTCTCATTAGCCGCTGCTCTTGCTTTAACTGTTGCTGCAAATGCATCAGCTCCAGCTACAACAACAGCTGCACCAGCTGCAGCTCCAGCTGCTACAACTGCAACTGTTGAAGTAAAAGCTCCAGCTGCTAAAGATAGCAAAAAGGCTGCTACAGCAACTGAGACTCCAGCTGCAACTGAGACTCCAGCTACAACAACTACTACAACCACCGAAGCTCCAGCTAAGAAATAAGCTTTCTTATTTACGTCAAGGCGGGCTTCTAGTCCGCCTTTTTTTATGTCTAAAACATCTGAAATACTCTATGGCCAAACTTAATCATGTATTCGTTTGTCAAGATTGTGGAACATCCCATTCAAAATGGAGCGGTCGCTGTGACGAATGTGGCTCCTGGAATCGGCTGGTTGAGGAAACTGTCCGCGCAAAATCTGTTGGAAAAAAACTTCAGGCTGATACTTTTTTCAGCCAGCTTAGCACCATTGATGAAACTCTCTCTCGACAACAGACACGCCTAGTCAGTGGCATCGACGAATTTGACCGCGTTTGTGGCGGTGGATTGGTTCCAGGTTCTGTCATTTTGGTGGGGGGCGATCCAGGTATCGGAAAATCAACCCTTTTGCTTCAACTTGTGGCGGCCTTGTCAGCCACAGCCAACTGTGCCTATGTCTCTGGTGAAGAAGCCTTAAGCCAGTTACGATTGCGGGCCGATCGCTTGCAGGTTAACAAGGCCGCTGTTCACATGGCAGCCTCCACTCATGTCGGTGAAATTATCAATGCCTTAGAGCAGCTTCCCAATCTAGCGCTTATTATTGTGGATTCCATCCAAACCATGGCTGTTGAGTCCCTGGAATCAGCCGCAGGAACCGTTTCCCAGGTGCGGGCCAGCGCCCAGGAATTTATCACCTCCGCGAAGAAACGCGGACACGTTGTCATTTTGGTTGGTCACGTCACAAAAGAGGGTGTTCTGGCAGGACCCCGCGTTTTGGAACACATGGTTGACACCGTTCTTTATTTTGAGGGCGAGCGAAACTACGACTACCGAATTTTACGATCCATCAAGAATCGATTTGGGGCTACTGATGAAATTGGCGTTTTCTCTATGGAGAATCAAGGCCTTACGGAAGTTAAAAATCCATCGGCCTTATTTTTGGCAAATCATCATCAAGACGTCAGCGGCACGGCTATTTTTGCAGGCGTAGAGGGAACGCGACCTCTGTTGCTGGAAATTCAAGCGTTAGTGGCCCCCTCTTACTTAGCATCCCCCCGACGCACCGCTGTGGGCTGGGACAACAACCGCCTAGCCATGATCCTGGCTGTTTTAGAAAGTCGATGCGGCATCAGCAGTGCCAATCGTGATATTTACTTGAATGTGGCTGGTGGGTTGAAAATCAATGAACCAGCTGCCGAC
Source organism: Candidatus Finniella inopinata (assembly GCF_004210305.1). Lineage (NCBI taxonomy): Bacteria > Pseudomonadati > Pseudomonadota > Alphaproteobacteria > Holosporales > Candidatus Paracaedibacteraceae > Candidatus Finniella > Candidatus Finniella inopinata. Next base: position 205,452 of record NZ_SCFB01000004.1, read on the forward strand.
TTGGCTGTTGCGGCAGCCCTCATCTCGGCCTTAAAAAATCGACCCGTACCCACGGGCAGTGTTTATTTTGGCGAGATTGGCTTGGCTGGAGAAGTACGCAGCGTGAACCATACCGAAATTCGCTTGAAAGAGGCTGCAAAGTTAGGCTTCAGCAATGCCTATTTTGCCGTCCCCCGCACATCCAAAAAAACCAACCAAACTTTCATGGAAGATTCCGCCATACAAGTGAATCCTTTACGATATATTCTTGAAATGGTTTGATTGGTGTATTAAACTTGGTGTGCGACTTATTTTCGAAAGGGGTTTTTAATCATGAGTAAATTTCATAAGACAGCCGTTTTTTTGTTGGCGGGATTCATATTAGCCTTTGGCATTTGGCAAACATCACCAACAAAGGCACAAGCCGTTGATGTTTTGGTATGCGTGTACGATATGGGGGACACAGGCCCACTTGAGAGAGTCTCCGCACAATTGAGCCAACAAAAAATTTCCTACAAGGTGGTGGCGATTGGGAAGGCAGCTGAAAAGCTAAAAGGATCTGATTCAATTGTGTCTTTGACAGATATGAAACCTGATGAAACGATAACCTGGCCCAGAGAAAAACTTTTATCTGAGCAAACGTTAAAGGACCTCAGCACACAGTATCAACCGAAGGTAGTTGTGGCAGGAATGGCTGCTGCTTGTCAGGCCCAGTTGTTGAATCATTTTAAAAAAGCCCAGGGCGCCAGCACAATTGCTTTTTATGACAACTTTGACCCAATCACCACCAAGGAATATGTACAACCCTTCCTCAAAGAAATTGGTAAAATTGACACCTACCTGATTCCAGCCCAGGCAACCCTTAAAAGTTTCCAGGCCCATGAAAAAACAAAGTCTTCAAACTTAGAAGTTGTTGGGCAACCGATGCTGGAAGAATGGGACGAAATTTTCAAGACAACCAATCGTGAAGATTTATGCAAAAAAATAGGTCTTGCCCCTAGCGATCAAGTCATTTTGTTCGTGGGTGGTTATGACGATACTTACCGGGAATATTTTAGCCGTTTTGTCCAAGGGACACAAAAACTTGCAGGACATAAAGACCTGAAATTTTTGGTCACCTATCATCCCAAAACAGATGGCAGTCTGGAAAAAGGGGTTATAGCTGAACAAAAAGCCACCAATATTCAAGTAGTCGACAAAGGCGGGCCTTCGTCCACCCAACTTGCAACGTTAGCAAAAATTCTGGTTTGCCATAAATCCGGCATGGGAATGCAGGCACTTTATAAAGGTTTGTCGGTTCTGTATGTGGTCCAAAAAGGTACCTATCCCAACTTTGCACTTGAGCAAGGATGGGTTCAACAGGCAGAAACCGCTAATGAGGTAGCCCAAACGCTGGAACACCTTTTAGCAGCAGCCAACAGCAATAAGCCAGATGTAAAAGACCTGGGCGTACCCACAGATGCAACCTTGACGATTGTGCGCAAAATCAAAGAACACTTGGAAAAATAAAACTTCAATTCGTACTTGATCTTAAATGAAGAAACGGGCAGTCTGATCAAAAATAACTGTTGTTAATGCGCTATTTTTAGGCGCCTATGGGAAATTTTCATGAGTACCCGTTTATTAAAATTAGCCCTTCTGGTCATTATTGGCTGGGGCCTCAGTTTTTTGCCTGTTCCGCAAGGGGTCGATATTAAAGGCTGGCACTTGTTCAGCATTTTTGTCCCCACCATCCTTGGGCTAGTCTTGAAACCACTCCCTATGGGCCCCGTAGCCCTGTTGGGACTTTCAGCCGCCACATTAACGAACACCCTTGATATGGGAAAAGAAGCTTTAGATGGTTTTTCTTCACCCGTTATTTGGCTGATCGTTTTTGTTTTCTTTATAGCCCGTGGATTCATTAAAACGGGTCTGGGGAATCGCATCGCCTATTTATTCGTTCGACTGTTGGGCCGTCGCACCTTAGGCCTGGGTTATGGCATGATGTTAACAGAGTTGGTCATTGCCCCCGTTATCCCAAGTAATGCCGCCCGGGCCGGGGGCGTTATGTTCCCCATTTTAAAATCAATCTCAGAATCCATGGGAAGCAGCCCGGAAATGGGAACTGAACGAAAGATGGGCAGTTATCTGACCCAAGTCTGTTTCCAAGGGAACCTTATCACCAGTGCCATGTTTTTGACGGCAATGGCTGCCAACCCAATGGCACAGGCCTTGGCTGCCAAACAGGGTGTCACCATCACCTGGGCCAACTGGGCCCTTGCAGCCTGTGTCCCCGGGATTTTGAGTGTGCTGTTAATCCCGCTGGTTTTATACTTTATCTATCCACCAGAGGTAAAAGTATTGCCAAATGCTATTGAAATGGCAAAGGGTAAATTGAAAGCCATGGGACCGATGAATCATTCCGAATGGACGATGCTAGGTGTTTTTTCTTTTATGTTATTTCTGTGGATTTATGGTGACCATTGGCATATCAGTGCCTGTACAACAGCCCTTTTTGGGCTGTGCCTATTGTTTGTCACAGGCATTTTGGAATGGAAAGATGTTTTAGCCGAACACGAGGCCTGGCATACGTTAGTCTGGATGGCGATTTTGGTTATGATGTCCGCCTATCTGGAGAAATTTGGATTTATTGATTGGTTCAGTCAGATTATTGGGGCCGCTGTCAGCGGCTGGCACTGGTTGTATGCCTTTTTGACCTTAAGCCTTGTATATTTTTATTCGCACTATTTCTTTGCTGGCAACACAGCCCATGTCAGTTCCATGTACGCAGCATTTTTGGTAGTCGCCATCGGAACGGGGGCTCCTCCTTTACTAGCCGCCTTAGTGTTAGGCTTCTTTAGCAGCCTGTTTTCCAGCATGACGCATTATGGAACGTCGGCCGCCGTTGTTTTGTATGCAACCGGTTATGTTCCAATAGGGGCCTGGTGGGGCGTTGGATTCATCATCAGCATCGTTAACCTGATCATCTGGTTGGGTTGTGGTGGACTGTGGTGGAAGTTCTTGGGGATTTGGTGAGGTAAATTATATGATAACAGCAGCAATTCTAGTTATTGGTAACGAGATTCTTTCAGGTCGCACCAAAGATACGAACATTAACTTCATCGCCCAGCGATTGAGTGATCTAGGAATTGACTTGTTAGAAGTTCGCATCGTTCCAGACGATGAACATCAAATTATTGAGGCTGTAAATGCCCTGCGCGCCTCTTACACATATGTATTTACAACCGGCGGAATTGGGGCAACGCACGATGACATCACAGCAGCCACCATCGCTAAAGCCTTTCAGGTTGACTTAATCGAAAACCCCATGGCCCTGGCCATTCTTAAAGACTATTACCAAGAACGCTTTAATAATATACGTCGCCGAATGGCATTAATGCCCAGGGGAGCTAGTCTAGTTGATAATCCGGTCAGTAAAGCCCCTGCCTTTCAAATGGAAAATGTTTTCTGTTTGGCAGGCATGCCCTCGGTCATGCAGGGAATGTTTGAGGCATTGACTCCGCAATTAGAAACAGCGGAACCTTTTTACCAAAATATTGTAACTTGTAATTTGGCCGAAGGCGTTATTGGCCAACGACTTACAGAAATCCAAACGGAATACCCGACCGTGAACATTGGCAGCTACCCCTTTTACCAATTGCCCAACGTGGGTGTTAATTTGGTCGTTCGAGGTAAAGACAAAAAAGCTATTTCTAATGCGACTGATGCGATCATCGGAATGGTTAAAGACTTTGGCGGTGCGATTAGCCAAGAGGCTTAGCAAGCCACAAAAAAGGCCCCCTAAATTATAAGAGAGCCCTTCTTGGATTTAAATTTAACTGCCTTTTAACGGCTTAGGTTACTGCAGATTTATAGCCGCAGATCTTCCATGATTGTCTTTCGACTCATAGTTAATCTTTTGCCCTTGCTGTAATGTATCAAAGCCTGACTTTCGAACAGTCGTAATATGAACGAAAGCATCCTCACCACCTCTATCAGGTTGGATAAAACCATATCCTTTGGATTGGTTAAACCACTTAACTGTACCTGTTACCATATTTTCCTCCCTTTTTACAAATACGCGGTAAACAACTTCTTAGTAATCTGATACCATCTAAAAAGCAAAGGGGAGTTTTGCGTTAAAAACTCCTCGATTTTTTTCTAAGTGTGCTATAAAGTCCTCTGTATTGTGTCTATATGGATGAAGTATGGATAAAAATCTCTTAAAAATCTTGATGACTTCTGTCTCTGGCAGGTACGCGCGCGCTTTATTTGCCTGCGCTCAACAAAATGGCATTGTTGAAAGACTGTCCAGTGATCTTAAGGCTTTGAATTTGTTCCACAAACAGAACCGCCGACTTTGGTTGGAATTGTCCAGCAAGGTTCTAGCCCCTCATCAAACAACACTTCTTTGGCAACAAGTCAGTGAACGCCTGAATTTGCATCACATCTTAATGAACTTTATTTTTCTTTTAGGCAAATCAAATCGACTAGACATCTGGCCTTCTTTTGTGCAGTGCTATCAGTTTCTTACTGCTACAAATCAAGATAAGTCTCAGGTGGTTGTTTATACGCCAACAGAACTCCCCGCCGCTGACCAAAGGCAGCTAATAAGTAATCTCAAAAAATTGTGGCCGGTCGAGTTGGTCTTAACGTATATTGTATCTCCTCATTTGAAAATGGGGATGATGATTGAATCAAACAACCTACGTTTGGACATGACTTTAGATGCTCAGCTGTCAGCACTGCATAAAACTTTACCCATAAACTCTACTAAATAGGACATCTATGCAAGCGCGTGCCAATGAAATTTTCGAGCTTTTAAAACAGAAAATTTCTAGTTTTGAGCCCAATGTCGAGATTCTAGAAACAGGCAGGGTCTTGACCGTCGGCGACGGCGTGGCCCGTGTTTATGGACTTGATCATGTTCAGGCTGGTGAATGGGTTGACATCATTTCTGACCAAAACGAAGTCATACGGGGTATGGCTCTGAACTTGGAAACAGATAATGTGGGTGTCGTTATCGTTGGCAATGACCGCCTTGTCCAAGAAGGCAACTTAGTCAAACGATGCCATAAGATTGTTGACGTTAATGTGGGTATGGGTTTGTTGGGCCGTGTCGTTGATGCTTTGGGTCACCCTATCGATGGCAAGGGCCCTTTGCATGATGTCCATTATGCACCCGTTGAGGTCAAGGCCCCTGGCATTATTCAACGTCGTTCCGTATATGAACCTATGAAGACAGGCATTAAAGCTATTGACGCCTTGTTCCCTATTGGGCGTGGACAACGGGAACTCATTATTGGTGACCGCCAAACGGGCAAAACGACTATCGCTGTTGACACCATTCTAAACCAATACAAACAGAATCAGACCGACGATCTTAAAAGTAAACTTTTCTGTATTTATGTAGCCATCGGTCAAAAGCAATCCTCCATTTCAAGAATTGTTAAAACACTACAAGATCAAGGCGCCATGGATTACACCATCGTTGTTTCGGCAACAGCCTCTGATCCGGCGACTCTCCAGTATTTAGCCCCCTACAGCGCCTGTGCCATGGGCGAATATTTCCGTGACCGTGGGATGCATGCGGTCATCATTTATGACGACCTGACAAAACATGCCATTGCTTACCGACAGATGTCGCTGTTGTTAAGGCGCCCCCCTGGACGAGAAGCCTTCCCTGGCGATGTCTTTTATCTCCATTCCAGACTTTTGGAAAGATCCGCCAAGATGAGTGATGAATGTGGCGGCGGCTCGCTGACAGCTTTGCCCATTATTGAAACGCAAGCTGGTGACGTGTCTGCCTATATTCCAACCAATGTGATTTCCATTACCGATGGACAAATCTTCCTGGAATCAGACTTATTTTACCAGGGCATTCGCCCCGCCATTAATGTGGGCTTATCGGTTAGTCGCGTTGGATCCGCAGCCCAAACCAAGGCTATGAAACAAGTGGCTGGGCGCATTAAGTTGGATTTAGCGCAATATCGTGAAATGGCTGCCTTCTCACAGTTTTCCAGCGACCTTGACGTCTCAACACGCCAACTTTTGGAACGAGGCCATCGCTTGACAGAAATGTTAAAGCAACCCCAACATCACCCATTAAGCCAGGCAGAAATTATTTTGTTTTTGTTTGCCGGTGTGCGTGGATTTTTAGATAAACTTCCCGTTGAACAACTAGGCGCTTTCGAAAAAAAATATTTAAAAGACCTGCACCATTTCCATCCCGAGATTTTCGAAGAGATTGAACAAAAAAATACATTAGGTGAAACCCATCAGCAAAAATTAATATCATTTTTGGATAATTACATTAAAGAATGGACTCCTTCCAAATGATTTTGCGGGATTTTTATGGCAGAGTTTTGGTGCAGAAGCAAGGTGAAAAATCCGCGCATAGCCAGCTACGTAAGGATTTTGAACCGAAGGTTTATGTGCAAAAACTCTGCCATAAAAATCCCGCAAAATCATTTGGAAGGGGTATAGACTCATGACCACCCTTAAACACCTTCGTGAACGCATCAAAAGCATTCAATCGACCCAGAAAATCACTGCTGCGATGAAAATGGTGGCCGCGTCAAAACTACGTCGAGCCCAAGATGCTTCACATATCTTCCAAGAATATGCTGAAGAAATAGTTGATCTTTTGCATCAGTCCATGGCTCAGGATTTGCGTTTGGAGGACTGGTCTTCTGATGATATCCGATTACTAAAAGGGGGCGAAGGTCCCCCGCTGTTTTTGGTTGTCAGTACCGAACGGGGATTATGCGGTGGGTACAACACCAATTTGATCAAAGCCCTGCGGGTTCATCTGAATAAAGCTCCAGATTTTCGTTTTGCCATCATCGGTCGCAAAGGTCAGAACCTTGCGGACCCTATGTGGAAAGATAAAGTTTTGTCACTATCTCTGACCGAAGGTGTATCTTTCGACACCTCTGTTCAGCTTGTGCAACAACTCCGCGCATGGCTTGATCAAAAATTGATTGGCTCGATTCAATGCGTCCATTACAGTTATAAAAACGTTCTGACTCAGCAATTGCGACTGACCCCTCTGGTCCCTTTTTTGTGCGAATCAGTTCCTGAAACCCCCACTGATTATTTAACAGAACCAACCCCTAACCTGCTGTTGCCCCAATTATTAAAAGATCATTTGAATACCCAGGTTCACAGGATTTTGTTGGAAAGCGTAGCTTGTGAACAGGCATCCAGGATGACAGCGATGGACAGTGCTACCCGGAATGCGCGTGACATTCTTGCCAGACTAAGGTCAACCTACAATAAAACTCGCCAATCCCAAATTACGAATCAGTTAATAGAGATCATTTCTGCTGCCCAGGCTGTTTAAGAAACACCGTTTAAGGAAAATTATGACAATATCTTCCCCCTCACAAAATAATCACGGTCTTATCTCTCAAGTTATCGGGGCTGTTGTAGATGTTTATTTCGAAGACAACCTCCCCCCTATCTTGAACGCTTTGGAGGTATCGGTTGACTACGCTGGCCAGAACCTTAAATTGGTTTTAGAAGTTGCCCAACATTTAGGCGAAAACACCGTCCGTACCATTGCCATGGATGCCACCAATGGTTTGCGTCGCGGTCAAATTGTCACTGACACAGGCAAGCCAATTACGGTTCCGGTGGGCTCGGGCACCTTGGGGCGCATCATGAATGTAACCGGCGACCCCGTTGACGAGCGGGGTCCCATAAAAGCCACGGCCATGATGCCCATTCACCGCGATCCCCCAGACTTTACTCATCAATCTTCGGAAACAGAAATATTGGTCACCGGCATTAAGGTTATTGATCTTTTAATGCCCTATCCCCGTGGTGGGAAAATTGGGTTGTTTGGCGGTGCCGGTGTCGGCAAAACGGTCTTAATTATGGAACTGATTAACAACGTCGCCAAAAAACATGGGGGCTACTCCGTTTTTGCCGGCGTTGGGGAACGCACCCGCGAAGGGAATGACCTTTACCATGAAATGATAGAATCCGGTGTGAATAACCTAAAAGAAACGGGGTCTAAGGCCGCCCTGATATATGGACAAATGAATGAGCCCCCCGGTGCCCGGGCCCGTGTCGCCTTGACAGGCCTAACAGTTGCTGAATATTTTCGCGACGTGGAACAAAAAGACGTTTTGTTCTTTATTGATAACATTTTCCGCTTTACCCAAGCAGGGGCCGAAGTGTCGGCTTTATTGGGGCGTATTCCCTCTGCCGTGGGTTACCAACCGACGTTGTCTTCTGAAATGGGTGCCTTGCAGGAACGAATCACCACAACGCTGACAGGCTCCATCACCAGCGTACAGGCCATTTATGTCCCCGCTGATGACTTGACCGATCCAGCGCCAGCTGCCTCCTTTGCGCATTTGGATGCCACCACAGTCCTCAGCCGCCAGATTGCTGAGTTGGGCATTTATCCTGCCGTTGACCCCTTGGATTCAAGTTCGCGTATTTTGGATCCAGAGGTTGTTGGAGAAGAACATTACCAGGTGGCCCGTGACGTGCAAAAAATCTTGCAGGCTTACAAAGCTTTGCAAGATATCATCGCCATCTTGGGTCTGGAAGAACTTTCTGAGGAAGACAAATTAACGGTAGCCAGAGCCAGAAAAATTCAACGTTTCCTATCGCAACCCTTCCACGTTGCTGAAATCTTTACAGGAACCTCGGGCGTTTTCGTTGATTTGAACGATACCATTCAGGCATTCAAGGCGATTGTGCGCGGCGATTATGATCACTTGCCCGAATCAGCTTTTTACATGGTTGGAACCATTCAAGAGGTTTTACAAAAGGCTGAGCTTATGGGCGCAAAGGCAGAGGGTTGATGTCACTATTTACCTTAAAAGTCATAACCCCAGGTGGGGTTTTTTATCAAGGGGACGTCACGCAGGTGATCGTGCCAGCGACCGAGGGGCCTATGGGAATTTTGCCCCATCATGCATCAATTATTGCCTCATTGATAAGGGGGGAGATTGACATTCAAATATCTGAATCCGACAATAAGACTTTGGCTATTCAGTCAGGATATGTGAAGATGACTGACAACGTCTGTATGATTTTGGCAGTATTTTAAAAAGACACACTGTATTCTAATATACCCCACAAACAGGCGTAGAAAAATCTTGGGATTTTTGACGATTTCTGTGTATTTGTGCTCATGAGGGAAGTATCTTGGTCCACTTCCCATCAAAACTCCCAGTGTGTGATCTTAATTGCAACTTACTCAGAAGATATTATCCAAGGAATATTTAACTTGCCCAGTCAGGTTTTTCAAAATATCACACAATCTATTTATCAAATGGCGAATTAAAGGTATGATCAGTAAGTAGGCTTGTAAGGTATCAAAGATGGAAATTATTGTTTTTGCAGTGTTGGCTGGGTATTTATTCTTCCGGTTGTGGAGTGTTTTGGGCACGCGCACTGGCAATGAAAAGCCCTTAAACCCCTTGGGCCAAGCGCGTTTCGAGGAGGGTGAAAAAGACAATGTGATTGTCATACCCAAACAATTTGGAAAAGCCAGTTCGACAGAGGAATCGGATTCCAAGGTCGATGTTCAGGTCAGCCAGTTGAAAAAGGTGATGCCTGATTTCGATGTTGGATCGTTCATTCGCGGGTCGGAAAATGCCTTTGGTCTTATTATCAAGGCATACAGTGAGGGAAATGAAAATCTATTGAAGCAACTTTTGGAAGAAACAGTTTACGACCAGTTCTATACAGCCATCCAAGACCGTCAACAAAAAGGCCTGCGCCAAGAAACTGAAGTTGATTCGATTCAAGCAGAGTTGGTATCGATCGATGTCGTTGATAAAAAGGCCCAGATCACTGTGCGCTTTAAAAGTGACCAGATGATTGCGACGTTTAATCAGGTTGGTGAAAACATTGACAACCCTGCTCGAATACGCGTCCCGGTTACGGATTTATGGACGTTTGAAAAGCCCATAAAAGCCAAAACCCCAACTTGGTTATTGATTAGAACCAGTGTTGATACCATTTGACGATCTGCCTGGGTGGAGGCAGGATACCTTTTTATCGCTTGGGCGGGCTTTGTTATATTCAGCCCCGGTCGTTCTTGACGACCCTGTTTTAAAAGAGTGGCATCCTTTTTATCAGGCAGTGGTCCAGCATAATGGGGCAAACTGGCGTTATCTGATACAGCAATACTTAAGGGCTTATCGTCTTGAAGCCCCCATGCATTTTACAGGTTATTATGAACCTTTATTGCGCGGATCATTGCAACAATGGGGCGTTTATCAAACGCCCCTATACGCCTTGACGAATGATTGTACCCTGCCCCGTTCTGCCATTGTGAAAGGTGCGCTGGCGGGACAGGGGCTTGAGTTGGTTTGGGTTGATGATCCCATTGCCGCCTTCTTTTTACAGATTCAAGGATCAGGTCGCATTCAATTAGATGACGGCACTGTTTTAAGGTTAGGTTATGCAGGGACGAACCGTCATCCCTATCATCCCATAGGGAAAACATTGATCACGCAAAAATCGTTAGACCTTGAGAATGTAACAATGCAAACGATTAGCCAATGGCTGAAGGACAACCCCGTCCAGGCAGAAGACGTCATGTCAACGAACAAATCTTATGTGTTTTTTAAGGTCTTGGCTGAGGGCGGTCCCATCGGAACACAAGGTGTGCCGCTAACACCAGGGCGAAGTCTTGCCGTGGATCAGAAACATATGGCTTTGGGAACTTTGGTATGGGTTGATATCCCTCACCCTCTTCAGAAAGATGTAAATCTCCAACACCTAATGATTGCCCAAGATACGGGCGGCGCCATTAAGGGACCCGCGCGGGGGGATTACTTTTGGGGTTTTGGGGAAAACGCTGAACAGTCCGCTGGCGTCATGAATGTTAAAGGTGATTGTTACCGTTTGTTACCTATTTAGGAATTGTGATGAAAGGTCCAACCCCTGAAGATATAGCCTTATGGAAACTGTTTAGTGAGGGCATCAAACGTCTCACAAAAACAAAAACAGATTTTGCAACGCCGCGACCAGCCCATCACCTCTCATCCCCCGCTCCCAAAAGGGATATCGTCATCCCTGGAAAACCCCGTGGCACAAGCCAGCCGTTAGTCACCTTAGAGGCCCGTGATCTAAAAGCCATTAGCATAGATGGCCGATTGGACCTGCACGGGCATACTCTGGAACGTGCCCAGGCTTCTTTAGGCCGATTTATGAACGCCAGCCAGCAAATGAATCGGCGATGGGTTTTGGTAATCAGCGGCAAAGGTCTTCACAGCGCTGATGGACGGGCTACGTTAAAAACCTTTGTGCAGGAATGGTTCCGTCAAAACACCCATTTGGTGGTGGGATTTGCCGAATCAAAGCCCCAGGACGGGGGTGCCGGCGCCTTTTATGTGAAGGTCCGCCGTTTGCGCATCCATGATTAATCAGCAATTCATTTTAGAACTGGGCTCCTACAATTTATCACGTTTCAAATTGAAGTTCTGCTTTTATTGCCACTGGCTTTCAAGCCATTCATAGCGCACCTTGGCCTGCGTTCCCGTAAGACCTACATGTGATCCAATGTCCTTCCACCAATTATCGTCAAGTTTCATATGAAGCATTTGCTTCGCGGCAATAACCGCCCCAATAAAGGCGTTTTGTCTATGACTTAAATATGCCGCCTCATCTTTAGAATCTACCGACCAAGAAGGCCTAACATTGAACAAAATTTCTTGCAAATGTGTCAAGATCCCCGAGAAACCAACATTCTGTCGAACAAGGGTAACTTCTTCGCCCACTCGATGGAGGGTATCGCGAATTACAGACCATTCTTGCTTTTTAGGGGCCCGTCCAAAATCAATTCCCCACTCGCCTCCAGTTGCAACGATATTGGCCAAAATTGCGGGGGAAACTTCTCGGGGTTTCTTTAAATGACTTAGTGCTCTAAGTGCTCTTAATGGAGTCGCCAAGTCCGGTGTCAAGGTATGACTTCTTTCAGTTTTTGTTATAAAATTTCCCCATACCTTATCTTTATGATCAGCGGACACTCTTTGTAAATTGCTTACAAACATGATGGCAGACAGGCCTTCATCATTCACGTAGGTAGACATGGAAGGTTTAGCAGCCAAAAGCATGCCCACATTTTCATGCCTATTCCAATGTGTAGAATTTATAACAGACTCCAGAATCGCGTCTTCTGGGAAAAGTTTCAGAATACTTTGCAATAAGGGTTCCCCGGCAGGATCAGAACGAACTTCCACAACTTGAGTGACCAAGTTTTGACCAAGATTATTACGCCAACGGGCAAGCTGATCTTTAAAACCCGACTCAAACAAGGTTTGGATCATTATAAAGCTGGGATTAGGCACAGGATGAGAAGGGCTAGAAAATTCAGTATAACAACTTATCAACTTGAACTGATCAAATTCTTTATCGGACACGCCATCAAAGTGATGGTGGGTTAGCTCCCACCGATTACCAGCTTTAAGTCTTTGTTTGTGATTAACCAGTATGTTAGTAGCCTGTTGCCCAAACCAACGAACAAGAAACTCTCCAGCTCTGCTATCGTAGCCGTTAATTACATTGGATAAAACTGAAGGAAAGGTGGGATCCAAACAAGCTGCAATATATTCCGCTTCTGGAGTCTTTTGATTATCATCACAAGCGACATCAAGAATAACATCCAACGCTAAGCAAAAGTCCTCTCCCTGTGAATAATCATTCCCACCCTGGAAATGATCCCGAATAGCTTGATACCTATTAGCAGGCGCTGACGAGGCCGCTGGCGATGAGGATGAAGACGATGACGACGAGGCATTGGCGCAAGCCAACAACCCACCCACCAGCAAAAAAATGAAGCCACGAAATAAAAACATATGTGCAAATCCCAAATAATGAAGCTGCAATACAGGTAATGCCTGATTAAGGAAAATTCAAGTTTTATTATTTAAGATAAATTGTGTGTGTTTTGTACCATTCCACAAATTCTGCGATCCCCTGGTGAATATCCACCTTGGGGCAATACCCCAACTCTACCTTAGCTTTTTGGATATCGCTGGACGTTTCAACAATATCACCCGGCTGCAGGGGCAAGAAGTTTTTGTTGGCTTTTCTGCCCAAAGCTTCTTCTAACGCCTCAATGAACGTCATCAACGACTGCTTTTGGTCATTCCCCAAATTGTACAAGGGATGTTCCCTGGGTTCTACAGAAGCTGGCCGCCACAGGGCCGCCAAAATACCATCCACAATATCACTAATGTAAGTGTAATCCCGGCTCATCTGGCCATGGTTATAAACGTCAATGGTCTCACCCGCCAAGATCGCTTTGGTGAACTTAAACAACGACATATCGGGGCGCCCCCAGGGGCCATAAACTGTGAAAAGCCGCAGGCCCGTGATGGGGTATCGATATAGATGATAATAGGATTGAGCCATAAGCTCATTAGCCCGTTTGGTGGCTGCATACAAAGAAATGGGGTGCTCAACCGGATCCGATTCCTTAAAAGGCAACGAAGGGTTCAACCCATAGACCGAGGATGTACTGGCATACACCAAATGCTCAAAATTTTCCTGATAACGGCATTGTTCTAACATGACCATGAATCCGGTCACATTGCTGTGAACATAAGGGTAAGGATCAATCAAAGAATACCGCACGCCAGCCTGGGCTGCCAGGTGCACAACATGGGTGATGGGTTTCTCTTGCTGCCACATTTTTTCCATGGCTTGGTGATCCGCCACATCCAGGCAATAAAACTGAAAAAATTCGAAGGATTCCAGCTGTTTCAAACGGTCCTTTTTTAACTGAACACTGTAGTAAGAGTTCAGATTGTCCACACCCACAACTGTATGGCCCTCTTCCAAAAGGCGCTTTGCCACGTGGAACCCGATAAAGCCCGCAGCCCCTGTAACCAGAATTTTTTTAGATAGAGCACTGGTCATGACCTACTCCACCGCCTCGGCCAACTTCTCAGCCTGGTCATGGGAAATCAAGGGATCAATGATATCGTCCAACGCTTCCCCTGCCAAAATCTGCTCTATCTTATAAAGCGTCAAGTTGATCCGGTGGTCACTGACGCGACCTTGCGGAAAGTTATATGTCCGAATACGCTCTGACCGATTGCCAGACCCCACCTGCGTTTTCCGGCTGGCAGCACGTTCGGAATCAAGGCGCATCCGCTCAGCCTCATACAACCGGGCCCGTAAAATCTTCATCGCCTTAGCCTTGTTCTTATGCTGTGATCGCTCATCCTGCTGCGTGACCACGACACCCGTTGGAATATGGGTAATCCGCACCGCACTGTCGGTGGTGTTCACATGCTGCCCACCAGCCCCCGACGCCCGATAGACATCGATCTGCAAGTCTTTTTCATCAATCTGAATGTCAACATCCTCAGCCTCTGGCAAAACCGCCACAGTCGCGGCAGACGTGTGGATACGTCCGCTTGCTTCTGTCTGAGGAACCCGTTGCACACGATGAACACCCGATTCAAATTTCAACCGCGCAAAAACCCCCTTACCAGAAATGGACGCGCTGGCCTCTCGAATAGCGCCCAAGCCGCTGTCGGCTGAGTTCAACAACTCAAACTTCCATCCTTTGACCACTGCATATCGTTGGTACATGCGCAAAAGATCTGCGGCAAACAGGCCAGCCTCCTCCCCGCCTGTGCCCGCGCGAATTTCCAAAATGGCGTTTCGATCATCATCGGCGTCTTTTGGCAACAGCAACAGGCGGATTTGATTTTCCAGGTCTGGAAGCATTTCTTTTAAGGTGTGAAACTCGGAATAAGCCAGCTCGCGCATGTCAGCGTCCAGGCTGCTGTCGTTGGCTAAAAGCTCAGCCTCTTTTAAATCGTGTTGCTGCTTTCGAAGGTCACCAACTGCCTCCGCCACTTCCGTCAAATCAGAATATTCTTTCGACAATCTGGCAAAATCAGCGGGGTCACTGAGCGTGTGAACAGCCAGCGCATCGCGCAGTTCTTGGTGCCTTTGGATTAGGCGGTCTAGTTTTTGATCAAATGACATATTAAATTAAGCTTTTTTCAATGACAAAAGGTGGGGGACAAGGTCAGATATCGACACTATAGTTTCTTTATCGCCAGCTGGGGAAAAATCTTGCTGTAAATAACGAATCTTTACCTGGTTTGATTGATATTCTTCCGGTCGCAACAAAACGGCCACCTGACAGCCGGCTTTATCAGCGGCCTTCAGGCGTTTCGATAAATCCCCTTTTAAGAATACCTCACAAGGAACACAGACATGGCGAAGTTGTTGCGCAAACTTTAAACTGATCGGCTCTAAACCTTCCTCAGCCGCAATCAAGGCAATTTTCAGATGGTCAGGCGTCTTAAAGTCCGTCAGCATCAAAGCCAGACGATCCAGGCCACAAGCCCACCCGACTGCTGGAACGACAGGCCCACCCAATTGCTGCATCAACCCATCATAGCGGCCGCCTGCCAGAATGGCATCTTGCGCCCCAAGCGAGTTGGTCTTGAATTCAAAAGCTGTATGGCAATAATAGTCAAGGCCCCTGACAAGCTTCTGGTTACGGGTGAAATCAATACCTAACGTCACAAGGCCATTTTGAACCTGATCAAAAAAATGGCGAGAATCTTCGGTTAGATATTCGTCAAACAAGGGGGCATCTTGGCACAACACCTGATCGTTAGCATCTTTGGAATCTAAAATCCGCAACGGATTTTTCTCAAGCCGGATTTGACTGTCAGGTGATAAGTCATTTTTATAACGGCCAAAATAATCAACCAAGGCTTGGCGATAGTTTTGGCGGCTTTCTAAATCACCCAGAGTATTCAGGTGCAACTGATAATCGCTAATGCCCCAGGCCTTTAACAGATGGTCAGCCAAAGCGATGCATTCCACATCCGCCAAAGGATGGGCCGAACCGATATATTCCACGCCCAATTGGTAAAACTGTCGGTACCGGCCCTTTTGGGGACGTTCGTACCGAAACATAGGACCGCTGTAAAACAACTTTTGGGGCAACGTCTGGGTCAACCCTGCACTGATAATAGCCCGCGTAACAGGGGCCGTACCCTCGGGCCTTAGGGTCAGCGAATCGCCCCCACGATCAGCAAAGGTGTACATTTCTTTACCCACCACGTCAGAGGTTTCGCCCAAACCCCGTTGGAACAACGACGTATGTTCAAAAATCGGCGTCTCGATTCCCTGATAGCCATAAGCTGCCAAAATATCGAATGCCACACGGTTAAGATAACTGCATTTGGCGTAATCATCGCCTAAAAGATCGCGTGTTCCGCGAACTGGTTGTGTGGACATAAATCACCGAAGTTTTACAAGTAATGCTTGGCATATTAGGGGATAATGTTTTGGGATTCAACCAGTAGCGATCGCACTTCAGGGTTTCTTGATCTTGTACAAACCTATTCATACCTGCCTGAACTTACTGATAACATAATCATTGCATTTCAATTTTTATGTACTATATATCAGGTGACAATCATTTTTAGGGAGCACAAAAATGAGTAAGATTTTATTTTCTTTTTTCTTTTTTTTATTGGGGTTGTTTGAGCTTAGTATGGCATCCCAGAACCCTTTAGCCGATACGCGCTTGTTAACGATCGATGTGAATGCTTTCAGCAAAGCTATGCCAAACCTTGCTCAGCAACCGTCCATTAAAGACGGTATCCTTCCATTTTTCTTAAGCATTGATCACGCTGAACGAGGCACAAAAAGCCAGTCTTTATTCAAAAAACCTGACTATACCGTTTGGTCCGATTTGCTAAGCAAGATGGGAATTCAAGCCAGCGGAGTCAATGTTTTATACGCCCTGAATCGCATTCAACAGGAAGTTGAGCTGGCTATGGATTTGTCACCAACTCAAAAAGATCAGATGCAAGAAATCAGAAAAGGGGCACAAGAGGCTTCCTTGATGTTACTGGGCGGGTGCTGGGGTATTTTGGACGAAAAAACGACCCAAGACCGCTACGGAAATGATATGGAAACTATTCAGAATGTGGTGCAGAACTTAGGTCGTTCTGCGTATAAAGTTGAACAGGATGTGAACACCTTTACGAAAGGACTTCAGCAAAAGATAGAACAATTTCCCAACCCCAATCAACAGGCGCACAGGGATCATGTAACTGTCTTGGTAACTCAGGGATGGTTAATAGAATCACGCACAGCAGACCTCCTTGCAACAGGCAAGGGAATACTTATCGGTGCTTTGACCCCGTCGCAAGCAAGTCTTTGGAGCGCATATGAAAAAAAGGGACCTGTTAACCCATGGGAATGGAACAAAAATGGCGGCATAATTTCCTTCGGGCCTAAGACTGCCCAAAAAACAGCACCTGACGAAAGTTGGATTCAATACTTTGATTCAAAACAGCATCCGTTTCTGACTGACGATTCGGTAGCCCAAAAGGGCCCACTAGGCACAAGTGTTAATTTAAGTTTAAAAGTGCCTAAAAGCGGTTACGAGAGGAGAACTAATTTTAAACATTCTCCTTTGTATAAATCCATCATGAAGGGCGATATAAGCTTAAGCGGCCTCAGTTTTTCAGATTTTATGACGAATTCTAACCCCGCCAATGATTTTCAGAATATTCTAACGAAGAACCTTGATTTAGAAGTGTTATCACTTGGCGCTAGCATTGCCTTATCTGAGGTAGGGCGAATAAGTGACCTCGGTGTGAAAGCCAAAACTCTTATATTGGAAGAGCCGTATTATTCTTATGTTATGATTGAGCATCTGGGGTATGGGGGTTCGAAAAGCCTATTGGACAGCGTCACTTGCTTGTATCTGTTTAGTTGTGATGATGATGTTCTGATCGCGTTGGGCAAAGCAAACCTACAGGAATTGAAGGAATTGGTTTTAATTGATACACAAGTAAAATTAAGTGAAGATAAGGAAGAGGCTTTGGAACAATCTCAACTGTTCAAAAGGCTCAAAAAACTTAAGATATGGGCACGTAATGGTGGTATTACAGAAAAAAGGATTACTAATTTCGTAGGAGAGTTGAAATTGGATAGAAGCACAATCGAGGTCTCGACGACATATGTTCCTAAGTTCCCTCTTGATATACTCCTTTGAAATGATTTTAGGGGTAGAAGCGATTTTACCAACTTTTTTTAAAGCCCCTGATCCATGACGATGCAATCCAACTGTTGTGCTATCTGCCCACACAAAGTCAACCGTAGCTTTCTTTTTTTACTGCAATTGATATACCCCATTCAAATCATTTTGCGGGATTTTTATGACAGAGGTTTTTTCCAGAAACAAGACGAGAAAGTCCCGAATAGTCATTCTATTTAAGGCTTTTAAGCCGCTGTTTATGGGAAAAAGATCAAACAGAAACACCAGGGAAATGATTTGAAATGAATATATGCGACGTCATCGTTATTGGCGCAGGCGCCGCTGGTCTTATGGCAGCCGCCACCGCCGCAAAACGTGGGCGACGCGTTATATTGATTGAGCACACAAACAAAATTGGCGAAAAAATCCGCATTTCTGGTGGGGGTCGAAGCAACTTCACCAACCTTTTTGCAAGTCCTAAAAACTATATCAGTCGCAATCCGCATTTCGCGAAATCGGCCTTGGCAAGCTATACGCAGCACGATTTTATAAAGCTTGTTGAATCATATAATATTGCCTATCACGAAAAGACCTTGGGCCAATTGTTTTGTGATGGATCGTCCAAGCAGATTATTAACATGTTGCTCAGTGAATGCCAAAAGGGTCAAGTTGACGTTCGTCTTAACTGCGCCGTCACAAATATTGCCAAAGGTGACCACTTTAAGATCAGCACCTCTGATGGCATTCTTTCAGCCGAATCAGTTATTATTGCCACCGGCGGCCTATCAATTCCCCCAATAGGTGCCACAGATTTTGGCTATAAAATTGCCCGACAATTTGGCCTTAAAGTTTTGGCGACACAACCTGCCCTGGTGCCCCTAAAAGTTCCACCCTCGACCCTTCATATGTTCACAAGTTTAAGTGGCATTTCTGTTGATGCAATCGCCTCATATCACGACGTACACTTTCGCGAAAATATTTTATTTACTCATCGGGGTTTAAGTGGACCCGCCATTTTGCAAATCTCGTCCTATATGCAGAAATTTTCTAAAGAGGAAATAACCTTGAACTTGCTGCCAGACATTGATTTGAAAGATGAATTTAAACTCAATCGAAACAGCAAACAAACTGTTGGCAATTTCTTGAAAAATCACTTCCCCAATCGTCTTGTCGAGACAATGGCAACCCCAGATTATGGGGTCCGCATCACCGAACTTAAAAACAACCGTTTATTCGAAATCGCAGACTCTTTTCACCAGTTTAAAGTGACCATTGATGGCAGCGAAGGGTATCAAAAGGCTGAAGTTACCGTCGGCGGAATCGATACAGATGAATTGTCATCAAAAACATTGATGAGCACAAAGGTCCCCCAATTATTTTTCATAGGCGAAGTAGTCGACGTTACCGGATGGCTTGGCGGCTATAATTTTCAGTGGGCCTGGTCATCGGGGTACTGTGCCGGGCAGCATTGCTGATACCCGCGACAACTGAATACGGCATATATGGACGCGGCAGACCGGCCATATGTGACGAATTGGCGCCTGTTACCAAGCAAAATCATTCTTAAGGTTATAACCTGCCTATATCAACCGTAATCCTTGGAAGAGGTTGGTTTATTAATTCATTGTGCGATAAATTTTTAAATTTTTGTGGTTCCTCTTTTAGAAGCCTCTTAAAATCCTCCTCGCCTAAAACATAAGAATCATTTGGTAACTGTTTTTTCAAAATACGCTTCATCATAAAAGTTGGTTTAGTGGTAAAGTACTGAACGATTGGATTTACATTTTGCGTTGTTTTAGCTGCAAAACGATGCAATTTGAGGGCAAGTTTTTCATGAGTCGGTAATGTGTTTTTGTTGGCTATGTGAAAAATATTTCGCTCAATACCCATATGAACACTCATGTTACAACCGGGACTTGTTAAAACCGTCATGCTCATTTCAAGGTTATCTATCTTTCCTAAATCAAAGGGAGTAGGTGTTTCACCAAGGCGCATGGCGATTGCACTGAAAATTAGTTTAGTATTCTAAAAATTATTTCCTAATTTTTTATTCGGCTTTTCTGCTGTTCTATCCGTTGTTATTATTCTTTTTTCTCAATAAAGAAAAAGGAAACAGGGATGCAGTTATCAGATACTTTCCTCAAACATTTTGAACCTCTTGCCGATCCTCGTATTGATAACCACAACAAGCTTCACAAATTGCACGATATCTTGGTAATAACAATATTGGCCACAATTTGTGGCGCTGATAACTGGGTTGATATTAGTGAATTTGGCAAAGCCAAATACGATTGGTTATCAACATTTCTCGAGCTGCCTAATGGTGTGCCATCTCATGATACTTTTGGCCGTGTGTTTTCCATACTTGACCCAGAGCAATTTGAATCCTGCTTTTATGCATGGATCAAGTCACTCTCTATCGATGTTAATTCTGAGATTATTGCTATTGATGGAAAAACGCTACGGGGTTCTGGCAACAGAAGAAAAGAGAAAAAAGCCCTACACATTGTAAGTGCCTGGGCAAGCAATCAAAGTCTTCTTTTAGGGCAAGTTAAAACGGATGAAAAATCCAATGAAATTACAGCCATTCCAAAATTACTCAAGATGATTGATGTTACTGGTAGTACAGTCACCATTGACGCCATGGGTTGTCAGCAGTCAATTGCTGAAGAGATCTTAATTCAAGGTGCAGACTACGTATTAGCTCTAAAAGATAATCAACCGAAGCTTCATGAAATGGTCAAGGCAATTTTCCATATAGGAGAATCACGTCAGTACAAGAAGATGCTTAATCGACGGAAAGTAGAGAAGATCCATGATCATGGTCGCATAGAAACACGTCGCTATACATTAGTATCAGCACGCGATCCGGCAGTATTTCAACTTCGTTGGCCTGGGTTAAAGGGTGTTGGCATGCTTGAAACAACACGCACAACTAATAATCAGGTTGAGCGTAGTACCCGCTACTTTCTAACAAGTTTAGCCTATGAAAATATTGATCAGTTTATGGTTGCTGTCAGAAAACACTGGAACATAGAAATTAACCTGCACTGGTCTTTGGATGTAGGTTTTAGGGAAGACCATAACCAGGTGCATGTTGGCCACGCGGCCAAGAATTTGGCTGTCATGAGACGTATTGCTTTGAATCTACTCAAGCAAGAAAAAACGAATAAACGAGGGGTGAGCTGTCGACGGAAGGTAGCAGGCTGGGACAACAAATACTTATTGAAAATTCTAACCGCTGACCACAATTTAAAGCGCGTTTGAGCGGATTGACTGATATAAACGGTAAGTCTTTTAAAGGGGAGGATAGTGTCTAAAAATAAAAAAAACAGGAAGTAGATCTCTCAAAACCTACAAAATCAAATCAATCTACAAAAGTTTGGGAAATAGCAGAAACCGTAATTTTAAAAACTAGGCTGAGGAGATGTCAGTGCAATCGCCATGCACCAAGGCGCGGAATATAGGCGTACATAATCCATACCTCTAATGAAGTTTTATCTGTTTCTAATAACGTATCGAACATTTTAAGGGTATTCCGAAAAGCCTGGAATCCCATCCCCAAGTCTCTAAAAAAATCTTCATCTATTTCTTTCTTTTGCTCTTCTCTTTTAGGCTTTTGCTTCTTCTCAAATTCATCCCAAGTCTTAAAATTTTTTGTGGATAGCTTTTCGGCTACCATAAACAGGTCATCAGAGAATTTTTCATAATGGAAACCATTAGCTTGGTTAGTTGAATTTTGACGAATGCTCGAATTTCTTTGGTGAAGTAGATTATTTTGAGATAAAGTTTTAGCTTTCTCAACAGGCAGCACTCTGGGTCGATAGGACGACACCGTTTCATAAAACCACCCCATGAAATGAGGGGTTAGAAGAAAATTATAATTGATCCCCTCCTGATCGTTTATTTTTTTTAATGTAGTCTCTAACAATTGGCAATCAGAGTCATATTTCCAAGAAGCTCTGTACCACAAGGCCCATGCAATGCTTTCTACAGCTTTTAGAGCACGGTAGTGAGCAAGAAAATGCTTATTTGAATGGTCAATTGTTGAAAGTTTCGGCAAGTCTCGAGGATCGTCAATAACCACACTGCCTATGATGGCTTTAAAAATGATTTCTTTTTCTTTAGTGTTTGCAGCCCTACTGTAATCAATTGCCTCAGGGTCTGCTAACTTGTCGCTGATGTCCTTTGTCAATCCTTCAATAACTGGGGTTACTTTCTGGCCAGAAGACCCGAATGCCAAAATACGCCTTTGATCTTTTTCAAAGATATATTCAACAGCGTTTAAATTAGGAACTAATATTAATAAAAAATATATTAGAAAATAACGCATACAAAACTTTCAGAATAGTTGAGTGTGATTTTATTATTGAACCTGCGCTGCAAGCCTCTAAGTGGTGATTTTGAGCAGCAGAATGCTTGGCCTAAAAAAACTTAAAGATAACTTACACTTTAATCGCACAATATGCGTTTTTATATATACATTTCAATATAAAAAATTTTTAAGTTTCAAAATAAATTGATGGGTTAAATTTTAATCAACTTTTTTAAGTTAATTGGACTTGCCGTCAAGAAAAAAGCAATAGCATCAGTATAGTATTAGCCCCCTTGCAGCAGCAATCGATCATCGTCGATGGAACGTCCAAACTGCTTTAACAGATCCTGTGCCGTCAAACTGGCCCGTTCAGGCCCAGACACATCGTAAATAATTTTGCCTTCGTGCAACATAATAGTACGCGTGCCATAGTGCAAAGCCTGATGAAGGCTATGGGTGACCATCAAGGCCGTTAATTGTTTTTCGGTGATGATTTTCTGACTCAGCTCCATCACGTAAGCCCCTGTCTTTGGGTCTAAGGCCGAGGTGTGCTCGTCCAACAATAAAATCTTCAAAGGGCTTAATGTTGCCATCAGTAAGCTGACGGCCTGACGCTGCCCCCCTGACAGCAAAGACATCAATGTGTCCAAACGATCCTCTAAACCTAAATCAAGCTTTTTAAGTGTCTGGTAAAAAAGATCACGGGTATTGTGCTTTAAGGCCCACGACAAACCCCGTCGTTTCCCCCGCTGCAAAGCCAAGGCCATGTTTTCAGCAATGGTCAAATCAGCACACGTCCCCGCCAACGGATCTTGAAAAACCCGGGCAACCAAGTCAGCACGGGCATGAGTGGGCAATTTACTAACATCCTTATCGTCAACACAAATCGACCCTTGGGATGGTAAAACCTCACCCGCAATTGCATTTAAGAACGTTGATTTTCCGGCACCATTACTGCCAATAACAGTGACGAATTCGCCTTCTTGAATTCTTAAATTGACCCCTTGTAACGCCTTCTTTTCCGTGATGGCACCTGGGGCAAAAGTTACATGAATATTATTTAATGTGATCATTTTTACACCAACTGAGGATCAAGAAAGGGCTTTAATGCGTTGCGTCAACGATGGCAACAGCATAGCCAAAGCCACCAATACCGCCGTTACCAGGTTTAAGTCGGAAGCCTGCAACCCAATGTCGCCCACATTTAAAGCAGTGGCAATGACCAAGCGATACAAAATTGCCCCCAAAACACACGCGCCAAGAGCCTGGAAAATTGTCCGCGTTGGCAAAACCGCCTGACCAATAATCACCGCAGCCAAACCAATAATGATTGTCCCTACACCAAGTGATACATCAGCAAATCCATGAACTTGGGCGAACAAAGCCCCTGCCAGGGCCACCAAAGCGTTCGACAAACTAAGACCTAGCCAAATCATTTTATTATCATTAATACCTTGAGCCCGGCTCATGCGTGGATTATTACCGGTTGCCCGCATCGCCAAACCCAGGCGAGTGTTTAAGAAACAATAAACCCCCATCATCAAAATAACGGCAATAACCATCAGCGGCATAAGATAAACAGAACCCAAAAAACTTGCGTTCCCAAACCACTCAGTGAAGATTGTTTTTTCGCCCAACAACGCGATATTGGGCTTGCCCATAATTCTTAAGTTAAGGGAATATAATGCCGTCATCGTTAAAATACTGGCCAACAAGTTCAAAATTCGCAAATGCGTTGACAACCAGGCCGTCACCCATCCAGCTAACGACCCAGCCAAAATGGCGCTAAGGGTAGCCAGACCTGGATGAACGCCATGGGTAATCAACGACGCACAAACCGCGGCCCCCAAAGGGAAGCTTCCATCCACGGTCATATCTGGAAAATTCAACGTTTTAAACGATAAGAAAACCCCCACCGCTACCAAGCTGTAAATAAGACCCAGTTCGACGGTCCCTACAAACTGAAACAAATTCATATGCTTATCCCCTAACCTCTTCCCCGACAACAATAGCCTCTTTAAGCCATGTTTCAGGGAAACTTATCCCAATACGAACAGCCGTTTGCTTGTTTACGAATACGTGCAGGGGATGATTTGTTAAAACAGGCAAGGTGGCTGCATCGCCCCCTTGTAAAATCTTCACAACATACTCGGCGACTTTTTTACCAAGTTCACGACGATCATAGCCTTTTGTCGCCAAAGCCCCCGCCGCCACAGAACCCACATCGCCCGCAAATAAGGGGATTTTGTGACGTTCCGCAATCAATGCAATACTTTTCATGCCAGAAACGGCCGTGTTGTCGTTGGGAATATAAAGGGCCTGGACCTTATCAACAAGGCTCGTCACGGCGGCACTGACATCAGCTGTCTTACTGGCCGTGGCTTCCATAAGGGTAATGTTTTCTAACGCCAAAGCCTCTTTGAGGACTTGAACCATTTTCATGGAATTGCTTTCACCGGGGTTATAAACCACACCAATCGTTTTTATGCCAGGCACCAATTGTTTCATCAGTTCAATTTGTGAGGCAACAGGCAAAGCATCACTTACCCCCGTCACCGCATCAGTCTTATTTGTTAAATCCTTAACCAATTTCGCACCCACAGGGTCTGTCACGGCAGTAAACACCAAAGGAACTTTTTGGCCCAAACAAGGAGCCAGCGCTGCCTGCGCAGAGGGGGTTGAAATTGCCACCATCACTTTTGGTTTTTGACATAAAAGCTGTGTTACAATTTGTGCGGATATGCCTAAGTTTCCTTGGGCATTTTGATACATGATTTTAATGTTTTGCCCATCTTTATACCCCGCATCAGCAAGGGCCTCGATAAGACCTTCCCGTTCTTGATCAAGTGACTGATGCTCAATAATCTGTGTAATGGCAACAATCGGCAACTCAGGCGTCGCTGATGTAAGGTGTTCTGAAGACGATCCGAAGAAGACCCTATACCCCACACCAATCGCAATAAGGGCAGCAAGAACGACAAAAATTTTAATGGTCTTCATAGGGCTAAAAGATCTAATAGGTAAAATTTAAACGATTAATCGAACCAACAGTCTATCTCAATTTGGTATGAGAATACAGAATTTTATGGCGCTTAAAATACGGAAATTATTCCTTAATAAAGCAGGAGCCTTTCGGATCATGTATGCGTTCCTCGTGGACACATTTGCTGCCTACCCTTATAGTAAACTTAACTTCTCCATAACTTAAAATAGATGCTATGAAAATTTCTTTCTCATCCACAGTTAACTTAACCCAACAAGACTGCTTGGTTATAGGCATGTTTGAGGAGGCTGATTTGGCCTCTCCCTCCAACCTCATAAATTTAGATTTTGTAAGACATGCCCTCAAAACGACCGCCTTTAAGGGCAAAAAAGCAGAAACGCTGTCTTTGGTCACTCCAGCCGACATGAAGGCTGGGCAAGTTTTAGTCATCGGTTTGGGCAAGGCCGAAAAAGTGACAGAACAAGTTTTGCAAGAGGTCGGTGCGAAAGCCATTTCCACTCTAGAGAAAAGCCAAGCCAAAAGAATTGTCGTTGACATACACCTGGACAGTTTTGGAAAAGCCGGAGACGGTGCCGCCCATATGGCAGCAGGGGCGCAAATAAGACATTGGAAATTCGACCTCTACAAAACTCAGAAAAAAGATACGCCTTGTTTAGACGAGTTCACGTTTGTTACCCAGCATCCCCATGATGCTGAAAAATTATTTTCAGACCTCTCCGCCATCAGTGAAGGGGTCGCTTTGACGCGCCACGTTGTCTCAGAGCCCCCGAACGTTTTGTACCCGGAAACCATGGCCCAAAAAGCCCTGGAGCTAGAAACCTTAGGCATTAAGGTTGAGGTTTTAGGCGAAAAAGATATGGAAAAGTTGGGCATGGGCGCTTTATTGGGCGTAGGGCAAGGCAGCATCCGGGAATCAAAGCTTATTGTGTTGCAGTGGCTGAATGGCCCAAAAGACGAAGCACCCGTGGCCATTGTTGGCAAGGGCGTCACCTTTGACAGCGGCGGAATTTCCATCAAGCCATCGAACGGCATGGAAGACATGAAATACGACATGGCGGGATCGGGCGTTGTTTTGGGCATGATGAAGGCGTTGGCCACACGCCAAGCAAAGGTGAACGTTGTTGGCATCATGGGCATGGTTGAAAATATGCCATCAGGATCCGCCCAACGGCCAGCTGATGTGGTAACCTCCATGTCCGGTCAAACGATCGAGGTTGTGAATACGGACGCCGAAGGGCGCTTGGTTTTGGCGGATGCTCTATGGTACACCCAAGACAGATTTAAACCTAAAGCTATGATCAACTTGGCCACCCTGACAGGGGCCATTAAAGTGGCATTGGGCGAAGAATATGCCGGGTTGTTTTCTAACAATGATGAGCTCTCTGAAAAACTGACCAAAGCAGGAAAAACGGTGCAGGAGCAATTATGGCGACTCCCCATGGGCGAGGCCTATGACCGTGATATTGATTCCGAAATTGCAGACATGAAAAACGTCGGATCCGGTCGCGGTGCCGGCAGCACAACGGCAGCACAATTTTTGCAGCGTTTCGTGAACAATGTCCCCTGGGCCCACTTGGATATTGCTAGCGTCGCATGGCTCAAAAAAGACCACCCTTTAACCGGCAAGGGCGCCACGGCTTTTGGTGTGCGACTGTTGAACACGTTTATAAAACAAAATTACGAGTAGATAGACAAGAGAGCATCCATTTCAAGATGCTCTCATTCCAAATTTCCTTAGGTTTTATTGGTGGGAAGAACTTGAAGCGCTTGCAGCTTTCTTAGCCCCAACCTTTGATACAAACCAGAAATCAGATGCTAAATCTGCATTCGTTATATAATCATAAGGCACATAACAGTAACCTTTATCCCCCCATGAAGAGCCCCATGAATTTCGTATCGTAATTCTTTGAGTAGCATCGTTATAACCCGTCACCATCAAAGCATGGCCACCCTTAAGTTGTTCCGAAGTCGTATTAGGCATTGGAACCATTCCCGACTGAGCCACATCGTCAGATTTAAAGGATTCATAAAGATTTAGACCCAAAAGAATCGGATTGTTGTGGTTTAAAATGGTTTTAAACAAATGCAAAGTATTTGAATTTTGCGGAATACCCGCCGTTGCTGTGCTGTCAGTATCCGCGTCTTTCAGCGCATCTGCATAACACTTAGCTGATGGTTTTTGAGTAAAAAGAGGGTTTGATGAGGTTGTATCATCACTGTACTTCCATTCACTTTCAGGGCATGCTCCGAATCTTGTGATCGCTGCCAAACTGTCCGCAATAGACGCCCCAGAATCTTGGGTAACATCCAAAGTTGAATCATTGGCTCTTTCATTGTAATAAATGAACAGACGCGAAGGCGTGGCTTTATCAAATTTTTCTTGAAGCCCCTTGAACTGCAAAGCGGCCGCCGATGCGTTTGCCGCACCGGACCCTAAGTTACCCTGGTCATAAACGGGAAAAAGCGCATTGGCCGCATCAATTGTCTTCGCCAAACTCAACCTTATATCGTGCGCCTTCGGTAAAGCCGCCGGGTGGGTTTTTCCAAACTTAGCCAAAAGTGCGTGACCATGTGCTGCCACAGGATGCCCTCTCATAAAATCACGGCTTGCATGATGCGTTTCACTATCACGAATGAGTTTATATTTCCTTTGAGAAGGATGCGCCGATTTGCTTTGATCCAAGTCAGAAGAAACGTCAGCAGCTGAAGACGCAAAACTGCTTTGACTGTAAATAGTCAGTAAAATTAATACTGCCAACGCTTTAAGTTTTGAATTAAAATTCAAAATTTGAACCATTTTATTTAACCCCATAAAAATAATTACCAAAAACAGATGCGCATCCAATAATATTATTAGGTAAAAAAATTAAGAAAGCGTGAACACGGTTCAATCGTCACTTACAGATCTGACCCATTCATCAGCCTCTGCGTTTAAGACATTCAAAGCCTCTTCCAAAGCCGTAATCGTATGCGAATCCTCGCCCTCTTTCGCATAAGGAATAGGGGCACCAATTGCAAAAACACCCCTAGTAAAAGGAAGGGGCAGCAGAAAACGATCCCACGTTTTTAAATGCCGCCGGTTGCGCGCAGAAAAGGTCACTGGGATCAAGTCAGCCTGCGTCCATCTAGCCAAAACCGCCGTCCCTCGCGATACCTTACAGGCAGGCCCCCGCGGGCCATCAGGTGTAATACCAATAATGGTCCCACCCCGTAATAACTGAATCAATGCCAAGGATGCCTTAGCCCCCCCCCGCGTCGTTGAACCCGCCACCCAACCAACCTTGAAATATCGCACAACCTTGCCAATAAATGTCCCATCACCATGTTCCGATACCAACACTTTAAACGGCCGATCCCATTGCCAAGCAAGGGGCATCATCATCAAACGCCCATGCCAAAAGCACACCATAAAGGGCTTTCCAGCCTTTAGATACTCCTCAATAATGTGTCGATTTTTATAGTCCCAACGACTGGTGCGATAAACCAGTTGAATGTAAACATAGCCTAAAAAACTTAAAATGTTTTGACCAAGCTTTGATCGTGAAATTTTTTTAAAAAATCGTTTCATGGTTCCAGCTTAAAAGGAGTTTTCTAAAAGCGCCACTACTTGTGTAACTAAGCTACAGCCCGATTAATGGCATCCATCGCTAAATCCAACCAAAGAGGATATCCTTTTTCGTGTGGCTCATAAGTCCCACCTATAACAAGTTTTCCAGTCTCAACATGTGGAATATTAATCCGACGGTGAGATCCCGTCGTCTTCCCAAATGCACGAATCGTCCCCCCCATCCTTTCAATAATCGTTTTAAGGTCATTGTAGTCAACTTTCTTTTTGCGTTCATTGTCTTCGGCAACTTCTTTAAACGCCAAAACATCCTTTTTGACCCGTTGAATACCAGAGATTGAACTTGCCGAACTACTGCAACCTATAGCTTCCATAAGAGCTTGTTCTTCTCTCCGCTTATCTTTTTCCGTTATTTTTCTAGAAAAAGAGGAAGATGAAGAACTCGAAGATGATGATGAAATTTCTTCCTCCTCTTCGTCAGATTCAGAAGAAGCCACAGATTCAGACTGTTGTCCAGAACTAGCACATGCACTTGTACTCGAAGATGAGGATGAGGATGAGGATGAGGATGAAGCATCCTTCTTCATTGCCTTTTGTTCGGCTTCATACTTTTTCTTAGCTTGTTCTATCCATAAACAGCTTTTTACGAACACTTTTAACAGTTTCGCAATCTCTTTTTCGACACCGTTCTTGTCTGCAAGTTTCATTATTTCACCAAAAGCCCTCATTCCTGCCATAAAAGACATACGCACACAAATTATTTGTGGATCACGACTCATGCGCTCCACTAAGGAAGCCATATCTTCAGCAGAAGAACTATCACTCAGACCCAATATTTTGAAACCGTCGTTTTTGAATTCTCTGTAGTAATTATTCAGCGTATCCCCTGAATAACTCAGGTTCATCCCATCCTCGGTAAGAATTCCATGTCGTTCAAGCCCGATAGTTGTTGCTTCATCTACAAAAGGTTTCGTCAAATCTAAAATTTCTTTGACATAAAAATACTCTCTATTTTCTTGGCTCCGTATTATGGCGCGCAGCTTCGTATGAGAATTTGCCTTCTTATTAGCCTTTAATTTTCCCCTATACTTTTCATAGAGTTCTTTTTCTTTTAAATAATCCAAATAAACATTCGAATAGAACTGATCTAAAAAAGCTTCTAGATCGAATGAACCAACCGATTTTCGTGTTTTCATCAAAGAAATACAAAGACCAATTGGCTTTGTATATCGTTTTTGAAGTCTAACATAAACATCTAAATCATGTTGAATTTTAGCAATCTCGTCTTCCAATACAATTTTGCCTTCTTTATGACCTGTTCCCAAAAGATGGCAATAGGTTTCCAGCTTCACCTCAGGAGAAAGATCGTCCCGTAACATGAAAACACGCAGCGTTTCATTATAACCCTTTCTACCCTCCATAATGGCCTGAATCTTATTAAAAGATAATTCCGTGTCTTCAAGACTTTTGCCATTAAAAAGAAACGGTGCTGGTGCAGAACTGGAACTACTAGAGGAGCTGCTTGAACTACTGGAAGAGCAGCTAGCACTACTTGTCACTCCGTCGCTCAAATCTCCCGCATCGGACGCATGCACGACAGCCAAGAGGAACTTCATAGCCAAAAGGCATTTAATTATGTTTTTCATCGCGCACCAAATAAAAAAGTTTTAGTGCTTTTTATATAGTGAATAAAGACAATAAATTCAACGACTAATTATTTTTTTGATTTCTTCTAACTGCTCTTTTAATCCTCGAATCTCATCACGCAGGGAACTTTCATCCTCCTCATCCGGGCCTTCCAACGATTTATTTTCCGCCTCGGCCGCCTGTTGCATGGAATTGACTATCAAACCAAAAAACAAGTTCAATACGGTAAACGTCACCAAAACCATAAACGGAACAAAGAATAAATAACAATGGGGATACGTCTTCGATAAAGTACGCAGGATATTTCCCCAATCATCCGCTAACATCAACTGGAACAGGGTAAACATGGTGCCCCCCAGTGTGCCAAAATATTCAGCATCGCTAGAAAACAAGTTGTATGCAATGATTGACGCCACATAGAACGACAACAGCAATATAACCGCTACGCTCAAAATGCCAGGCAAAGCCCTGGAAACAGATGCCACAATAACGCGCATCCTTGGCATGGCGATTGCACTGACATCTCCTCAGCCTAGTTTTTAAAATTACGGTTTCTGCTATTTCCCAAACTTTTGTAGATTGATTTGATTTTGTAGGTTTTGAGAGATCTACTTCCTGTTTTTTTTATTTTTAGACACTATCCTCCCCTTTAAAAGACTTACCGTTTATATCAGTCAATCCGCTCAAACGCGCTTTAAATTGTGGTCAGCGGTTAGAATTTTCAATAAGTATTTGTTGTCCCAGCCTGCTACCTTCCGTCGACAGCTCACCCCTCGTTTATTCGTTTTTTCTTGCTTGAGTAGATTCAAAGCAATACGTCTCATGACAGCCAAATTCTTGGCCGCGTGGCCAACATGCACCTGGTTATGGTCTTCCCTAAAACCTACATCCAAAGACCAGTGCAGGTTAATTTCTATGTTCCAGTGTTTTCTGACAGCAACCATAAACTGATCAATATTTTCATAGGCTAAACTTGTTAGAAAGTAGCGGGTACTACGCTCAACCTGATTATTAGTTGTGCGTGTTGTTTCAAGCATGCCAACACCCTTTAACCCAGGCCAACGAAGTTGAAATACTGCCGGATCGCGTGCTGATACTAATGTATAGCGACGTGTTTCTATGCGACCATGATCATGGATCTTCTCTACTTTCCGTCGATTAAGCATCTTCTTGTACTGACGTGATTCTCCTATATGGAAAATTGCCTTGACCATTTCATGAAGCTTCGGTTGATTATCTTTTAGAGCTAATACGTAGTCTGCACCTTGAATTAAGATCTCTTCAGCAATTGACTGCTGACAACCCATGGCGTCAATGGTGACTGTACTACCAGTAACATCAATCATCTTGAGTAATTTTGGAATGGCTGTAATTTCATTGGATTTTTCATCCGTTTTAACTTGCCCTAAAAGAAGACTTTGATTGCTTGCCCAGGCACTTACAATGTGTAGGGCTTTTTTCTCTTTTCTTCTGTTGCCAGAACCCCGTAGCGTTTTTCCATCAATAGCAATAATCTCAGAATTAACATCGATAGAGAGTGACTTGATCCATGCATAAAAGCAGGATTCAAATTGCTCTGGGTCAAGTATGGAAAACACACGGCCAAAAGTATCATGAGATGGCACACCATTAGGCAGCTCGAGAAATGTTGATAACCAATCGTATTTGGCTTTGCCAAATTCACTAATATCAACCCAGTTATCAGCGCCACAAATTGTGGCCAATATTGTTATTACCAAGATATCGTGCAATTTGTGAAGCTTGTTGTGGTTATCAATACGAGGATCGGCAAGAGGTTCAAAATGTTTGAGGAAAGTATCTGATAACTGCATCCCTGTTTCCTTTTTCTTTATTGAGAAAAAAGAATAATAACAACGGATAGAACAGCAGAAAAGCCGAATAAAAAATTAGGAAATAATTTTTAGAATACTAAACTAATTTTCAGTGCAATCGCCATGGCATCCTTGGAAATAACGAAATTAATCGTTCAACCCGCAAAAGGCGCAATGTCCGCAAAATTGACAATGGCCCTGTCGATGGCACCAATGCAATTAAGATAACAAAGGCATCAAATAAATTCCAGCCTTTCTCGAAGGATCGCCATCCGCTGGCATAAATTCTGACGACCAACTCAACCAGAAAAACGCCCAGAAAAACACTGTCAAAATGGTGTAAAAGGCTGACAATATCAGGATGCTGGGCCCAAGAAAAAGTCTGTATGCCCCAAAGCACCGCATTTAAAAGAACCAAGACACCTATAAACTCGTGACCTCGATTACTCTCTAAAAACAGTTCTAATTCATTATCGCGCTTTAACATCATAAAAAAATTATCCAATATTTTCCAAAAGCAACATAATAAAAACTATAAGGCTTTTGAACGTAAGACTGGCAAGAAATGTCGGGAAATGGGACCGGCCCTCCAGCAAAGAAAATTCCGTTTTTGCTGTTGTTAAAATCAAGCCACCCGCCAAAAAGGCACCCATAAACGTTGTCATAATCAGGTGAACAGGCGTCGTTACATAAAAACTAAACAACCACCCGGCCAAAACACCCAGCATAATCAAATATCGACCAGAATATTTAAACCGCTTTGGAAAATGATAACTTAAAGAATGATCCTCCAAAACAAAATGAAAAGCCATAATCACGGTGAACAAAATCATCCCATATAAACTTTCTCGGGCCAAAACCGGCATAATCAAAGTCGTTAGGAATCCCACATACATCATAATCAGCACATGACTCACATACACAAATCCCCCCGCTTCTTCACCTTTTTTACTGTGATCGTGGGCCAACTTTTCCAGGGCATACCAAACGCAAAATCCCAAAATCACAAACAAGAAAACAACAAACAGCAGGTTCTTCTCATCTTGCATGAAATTTGTGGTCACTTGTTGCTTCACCAAGGCCAAGTTACCAATAAACCCAGGGATAGCATGTAAAAAAACGTACCCCAGGGCCAGCCCTCCGCCAATCGAATTTAAAATGGCATCGTTCAAGGCGTTAACTCTTCTAAGCCTTGGCACCAACCAGTGCACAAAAAGCAGACACACCATACTAAGCGCACATGCCATGACCACATCTAAAGGCTTCCCCTTGTTTGACATAATCTCAAGACCATAGGGATTTAAATTGGCCCCAGCCGTTGTTAGAAAATTTATCACGATCGAAACTCAATAATTTAATATTTTAATTAATTTTAATTTAATTTCTTTATT
The DNA here is from genome assembly GCF_004210305.1 of Candidatus Finniella inopinata. Taxonomy (NCBI): domain Bacteria; kingdom Pseudomonadati; phylum Pseudomonadota; class Alphaproteobacteria; order Holosporales; family Candidatus Paracaedibacteraceae; genus Candidatus Finniella; species Candidatus Finniella inopinata. The sequence continues at coordinate 239,171 of NZ_SCFB01000004.1, forward strand.
AATAAAAGGCTAAAATTTCAAGGAATTAATGGTTGGAAAAGCAGCCACGTTTCCCTAAGATTGTCACGATTTACCGACTCAAATTACTGCTAAAAAAATGAACAGCCCTGAAATTCAACAGATGATCCAACTACTCAGCCGACTACCTGGCTTAGGTCCGCGCTCGGGGCGTCGCGTAGCCTTGCACCTTTTAAAAAAACGAGAGGCACTCTTAAAGCCCTTGATCGAAGCCCTGCAAACCGCTGATCAAACCATCACGACCTGCCAACAATGCTTCAATCTTGACACCAGCAACCCCTGTCACCTTTGTCAAGATACCAAACGTGATGACCACAGCCTATGCATCGTCGCCGATGTCGCAGACCTATGGGCTATTGAACGTTCACAAATTTTCAAAGGCAGATATCATGTTTTAGGAGGGCTTTTATCAGCCCTTGATAACATTGGCCCTCAACAACTTACCATCCAACCTCTTTTAAAACGTTTAGAAAATGGACAAATACAGGAAATCATCCTGGCACTAAATTCAACAGTCGATGGGCAAACCACTGTTCATTATTTGGCCAATCATCTTCAATCATATGCCGTTAAGCTATCAAGCTTAGCTCAAGGGGTCCCCATGGGCGGAGAATTAGATTACCTGGATGATGGAACACTGTCAGCTGCCTTTTCTGAAAGAAAAAGACTATACGCTTAGTGGGAAAATGGCGCGCCCGAGAAGAGTCGAACTCCTAACCTTCAGATCCGTAGTCTGACGCTCTATCCAATTGAGCTACGGGCGCACTAACAATCTCTATTTGTAATTAAAAGAGCTCATGCTTGCAATAGATTTCATAGATTATTCACAAAAAAAAAGCCCAGACCTTTTTATCCGAGCTTTTGATTTCTTAAAAGGAATGTAATTTATGCCGCTGGCGCGTTCATCACTGGTGCATGAGCATGTGCCGCTGCGACTGGTGTTGCCGGACATGGGCAAGTCATTTTATTCAACTTATCAGTCAGTTCATTCGCAACTTTAACATTTACATTGCTGTGGTGGCGGTGGTGTGCGCCACTTTTTTTAGCAGGCGTTGCTGCTGGGTGTGCAGCAGCAGGATGCGCCGCCTCAGCAGCCTTTGCATCTGCCTTAGGAGCAGCAGGCGCTGCTTCAGTCTTTGCTGGTGCAGCTGGTGCACTTGCAGCAGCGTCTGGCTTCTTCGCGTCTTCAGCTACCAAAGCAGTAGCAAGCAAAAGAGACAAAGCAGTTGGTATAAACAATTTTTTCATAGCCGAGGTAACTCCCTTAATTTGAATAGGCTTGTTAATCGTCTCTCAAAATAACATGAGATGACCTATGAGTAATTTTATATGAATTTTGCTTAATAAAACATTAATTTTTTATTCTTAAATCATTTTATTGCCAAACTGTGTCTACGGGGCCATCATCCCATAGCTCTTTTCAATTAACGGAAAAGCTTTTGCCTCAGGCAATTGATAATGCCACCACTCAAACTGATATAAATCCCAGCCTGCCGTCAGCATAATCCCCAACAATTTATATCGATTAGCATTCACCTGCGGCGAGCAATCCCCCGCATGGTGCGACTGTGTCGTAAAATCGTCAAAGGGCGTTCCCATATCCAGCTCTTGGCCGACTCCATCAACTAACGTTAAGTCAATGGCCACCCCTCTGGTGTGGTTAGACCCCTTCTTAGGATCAGCCACATAAGGCGAATCCGGAAAAATTTTCCACAATTTCTCTTGAGCTTTTTGGGGACGAAACGCATCAAAAATTTTAAATCTCAAATTTTGCTGTGCCGCTAGATCCACTGCTTTCTCGAACAAGGGCAATGCTTGCGGATGCAGCAGACAGATCGATTGATCATAAATCTGCTGCCCCGTAAAATTATTTTCCGATCCATACCTTAAATCCAAGATAACAGGATGGGTCTTTTCAGTAATCTCAACTAACGCCAATTTAAAACCTTTTTAAGTACCTGGATTATCAAACGTTACGTAGCAGAAAAACTTCATACGTAAGTCTTTATTAAATTGTTTACCCAGCAAAGCTTTCCGACCCCATGCCACAGCTGTTTTCTTGCCGCCATCATAGGAAACCACAACTTTTTCATCCGCATTGTTTTTCAAGGCCTCGACAATCTGCAGCACGACCGTGTCTTTGGAGACATCTTTATTAAGTTCTGATCTATCAGAACTTGCAGCGATAACTTTACCATCTTCCACCCAAATCAGGGGCCCTCCATTCGTAGCATCGCCAAGAACTACAGGCTTTATTGGGTAATTTTGGTAATTTTTCTCCTGATCTGTATTTATACTATTAATAATAGTTTCGGGCCCTTTGGTCTGAATAATATTAGATAGCTCTTCAAACCGCTTATTCGCTTCCTCAACAATCTTCTGCTTTGTCGAAGCACCCGCTTGCTCACAAATAAACAGACTCACTATAACCAGAAAAATTTTTGAAATTTTGGACATTTTTTTTAATCCTCATGTTAAATTTTCCTAATTTTTTCACATATTAACTCAAACCTCAACACTGAAATATTTTTTCAGGTCCCTTACTTTCAAACTGTGATAAAAATGTGTGATAAAAATCTCAACAAAATCATTTTGATTCCTTCACCATCGCCAACAAAAATGCCTTGCAGATATTAGCCAGCGATCGACAATTACAATTGAAGCGGGCCCCAGCCCTATAACTTTTGTTACGCCTTCTCAAACATGAACAAGCCCTCCCATATCGTCGATCTGGGTAAATTTTCATCCTGTAAATCCCCTTTCAATCATTGCTGCAACTGTTGAATCTTTTTCCTTACTGCCCCGTGACGACCTGAACTCAAAGGCGTAGGCGTCTTTCAAACACGCTCCAAAAATATCCGCAATCGTTGAAATTATCCCCGTCGCCTCCCCCGGCATATGACCAGAGTAAAGTGTCAAACATCCCAAACACGAAACCAAACCAAAGGCCGCTGAAATCACCATAATGTCAGCACGGGTATTTTTATGGCCACCTTGAATAAACGCCACATCCCTCAAACGCGCACTCTGCCGATCTTCCAAAAACGCCAACTCCAGTCGCGCCTCAATCTCCATCATCGATTTTTGAAACTCGGCAACCAATAAAGAATTTTCACGCAACAACTGCATCATTTGGGTCGGATCTTCCTGACCCGTCACCCGACGCGCCACCTGAACAACTTCCTCCGCCATTTGTTCTGCCTGATTTCCCCCCAACCATTTCGCAATAACAGGGGCAAACTGCGCTAAACCCAAAGCACTCGCAATAATCGGAAACGGCATACCTACCTCCCCAATTGATAAAACAAATGCTGCCCCATTCGCATTCTTGGCTCCTGATTGACAGCCCACTTGGGTTGCTTCATCAGCACACTATGATAATGATCCGCCCTTTTGGTGATATCTGGCCAATCCCTACAGGCAACCCCTTCAGCCACGTTCAGGCAGGTTAAGAACAACGGGTCATGGATGTAGCGCTGTCTTATAATCAGACAATTGGGATCTCCCGCATTCCAACAAGAAAACTGCCAGGGCTTTTGACACACCTCCCCAATCGTCTTCCCAAACCAGGTTTGTTGTCGCACCCTGTTCATCACAACGTTCGCAATCGCGATTAAACTTGCCAGGCCCCCATCTTTTCTGTTGTATTCCCCCCTCGCCTCGCCATAAATGGTCCGCGCCAAAATATCCAAATCTTGATCTGTTTCCATTATTTCCCCTCCCTGTAAAACTCCATCTCCACCAAATCACTCAACCGATCCCGCTGATAAACAGCAAACGACTGATAACGAACCGAGCACGCATTCCCCTGTTCATCGCTGCCCTGAAACCAATCAAACGTGGCTGCTCCTTGCTCAATATCCCCCAATAACGAAAACTTTTGCCTCTCCTCCAACGGATTCACCCACACAATGTCATGGTCCTTTGTGTGCCAACTGGAAAGGCGTGATAGATGCAAACCCGTTTTTTCGTGTTCACGCATCGGCGTAAAGACAATCTGCTCAATCTCGCTCAAACCACAACCCGGTTGATAATATCCCCCATACGCCCATAAGGCTTTCTTTCCCATTGTGCCAGGCGGCGTCATCACCGACTGTCCCATTAGAATTTCTTGCTTTAAAACACAAGGCGACTCGGCTTGCACCTTAAACTCTTTACGAATCAACAGACTTGAAAGTGGCCTAAATTCTTCACCCAAACCTTGTGTTAAAAATCTCTCAAAATGAATTTCAAACGACTGCAAACTGCCATACCGCTCCAACGCCTTATTGGCTTTATACAACTCATACGGTTCACAATCTTTCCCTTGGTTTTGAACAATCGCGTGTATGGGACCTTTCGGCGCATAAACAATTGGCCTCAAACGCCCCTGCACTGAAATTCGTTCCAAACAACCCTCCTTATCGGTTTCAAACTCAACAGGCCCGCCCCCTAACCGAAACACCGCCTGGTCGAAATTCTCCTCCCCAGTAAACGGTGCCGAATACCCCCGCGGCAACGCCCGTCGTGGCGCTAAGTGTCGTTGGAATCTCATAATTTTTCTCCTAGACTGACTTGACGAGGGGCCGACCACTGCCCCTCCAACACAAGCTTTATCCTATGTTCCAAACTGCCTTGAGTCCTCAAATCCAACAATTCCACATCAACCGCTGTCGTCTGTTCACCCAACAAACCCTCAAGACTCACACCCTCGGTATCAAAAGACGCCAACAAATGCCGAATTTGATCCTCCGCACGGCCATGCACCTGAATATTTTTGACAAACGTCTCAAGCGTTAAGGTTGCAGGATTAATAATCCCTTGCGTGGGCTGCTGGTCTTGATAATCCCGACAAGAAACCGAACCTTGCCCCACCCCCGCAGCCACCCCCAGGCGCACCAAAACCACCCTTTCTTGATCATTAACCTCAAGGCGGTATTCCATGACTTTCCCCTCCAAGGCCCCACCCGGAATAAAACCACCCCTCAAAACGACGCTATCGTCCAACCCAATATCCAGTGCTCTCTCAAACGGCACTTGAAACTCAACCTCAATGCAACGCGCCGTCCCCGCCAAATAAGCCTTTGCCATTTCAATTCCATGCGCAATCGCCTGCTTCCCCCTGCTCGTCTGGAAAAAACTGGCACTGCCCTCGGGCAAACACCCCTCAACGTTTTGCAGCTGTATTTTTAGCTTTTTATGCCTACGGCGAATTCGCCCCTTTAACTGAAAATCATGATGCAATGTAAAACACGCCACCTCCGTTCGCTTTTGACGATACTGCCAATCAAGCCACAGCTCGCCCTTAAACCATGACCGTTTCAATCGCATTGGCTTTCGATCAGGCCCCAGGGGAAATTCTGGGCTTAATGTCGGATAAAGGCTCAAAGCCCCTGTGCGTGGGGGATTTATTTTCTCCAAAAAACTTCTTGTAACCTGATAACCACTTTTCTTTCGGCTCTTCTCCGGCCCCAGCCTATCCCCAACTTTTGGCCACGCACGAACCAACGCATTCGGTGTTAACGTATTGATCTGCCCGCTTGAAAACTGGCCTGCAATTTTAGGGAACAAGTTGAATTCGCCATGCGCTCTTTGCAACCACTCCGCCCTCACCTCAACCTCAATCCCATCAAAAGGCACATCTCCCAGACCAATTTTCAAACTATCGGCCAACACCCATTCACTCAAATCAAGCCGCCGCCTCCCCTCAAACAGATTTGACAACCCAAGCGTCCCAGCGCACCGATCCCAACAAAACAACTCCGGCCGCGCCTCCAAAACGCTGACCGGATTATCATCGCCCGGCTCCACAAAAAGCTCATCGTAAAAGGGCGCCACCTTCAACGTCGACGCCACCCCCTCCAATTGCGTAGCCGCGTCTTTAGGCTCGGCTGACAATTCAATCTCAGCAAAGTCTTGGTTAAAGCTTCGTGGAAAACCCAATGGCTGCCCCTGGAACAGCATCGTCACTTTTCCATTTTGATCCTCACAACTTATAACTGCCCAACTTCCCCGAACAGGCGCACCGGCTGGCACCAGCAGCCTCGCCAGCGCCACTTCCCCTTCTTTCTGGGAAATCGTCAGTTTAAAAATCTTTAAATCTTCCCTCTTTAAGGATTCTATATTTTGTAACGGTTGCTTATTTTCGACCCACGCAAAGTATATCTTCATAAAAACTCTTATATAAAATTAACTCGACAATATTTATTGAACAGGCTATAAAATTCCATAAGATCACCCTTCGTTCGAAAATGACCCTTTATGAGCAATCTTAAAACCGCCGCCCTTGACGATATTCACACCTCCTTGGACATGCCCAAAAACTTTTCCCCAAAGTCCACCCCTTTGGCTTTTTTAAAGTGGTTCGTCAGCCGTGGTTATGCCCAGGGTGTATTTTGGGCCATCATGATTTGCGTGGTCAGCGTCACCAACGACTTACTCATGAATCATCTGGGCGGACGCCTTCACGTCGTCGAAATTTCGTTTTTCAGATTTCTTTTTAGCATGCTCTCCGTCTTACCCTTGATGCTCTCAAGAGGAACTCAGCTATTCAAAACAGAACAACCCATGATGCATGTCTGGCGCGCTGTTATTGGGGCTTGCGCTTTGGGCTTGTGTTGTTATTCCGTAAACATCATGCCCTTGGCTGAAAACACAACCATCATGTTCGTGGAACCGTTGTTTTTCTTGATTCTTGCTTTTTTCATTCTGGGTGAAAGAGTCAACCTGCAACGTTGGATGGCAACAGGCGTTGGTTTCCTTGGCCTGTCCGTCATTTTGCAACCCGGGACCGAGGCCTTTCAAATCGTTGCCTTTGTCCCTATGACCGCCGCCATCTTGTTTGCGATTTTAAATATCATGGCTAAGACCATGATTCGCGATGAACATTCGTATACGTTGCTATTCTATTTTGGCCTGGGCACCACCTTATTTGCATTGATCCCAGCGTGCTTTTTTTGGCAAACCCCTACCCTATTTGAACTGTTCCTCTTAGCTCTCTTAGGCATTGGCGGCAATATGATTCAGGTATGCCTCTTCCGCGCTTTCTCAGCAACCGAGGCTTCAGGTCTTGCCCCCTTCCGATATGTGGAATTCATCGTAGCCGCCGTCTTTGGTTACCTGATCCTGGGCCAAATCCCAACCTTAATTATCATGCTAGGGGCCGCCCTCATCATCGCCAGCACATTCTATATCACTGTCGTCGAAACCCGCCGCGAAAAACGCGATCGGGCTGATGGGGCTGATGGGGCTAAGTAGATATCTGCTTCGAAATTCGAAGGGGATACCCAATGAATTTCGGAATATGAATTCGAAAATAAGGGGCGAGCGTCCCTCACCTTCAATGGGGTGTACACTTGCTACATGAGGACGAGAGCACCCGCAATTTTCGGAAAGCAGATTTCGAAATTCATTGGGTATCAATTAGATCTCTTCTAATTCCAACCTCCACCCAGCCTTCAACCCCCATTCATTCGTATGCAGGCTATACCGCACCGTCCGCATACTCAGCCACGGCCGATAACTCACAAAACACGGCAAACGTCTTTCCTTTAATCGAACCTGATCAACGCCCAGGCGCTCCACCGAAATCATTTTCTGACTTTCATCCATGGCCACAACCGATTCCTCAACCGCCGCCCGCTCAAGCCTAATCGGGTTATTATTCATATCCGGCAAAACCTTTTGCCATAACCGTTGAATACACCCCACTTGCACAACAGCCCCAGGGCATAATCCGTCAGTCGCCAGGCTTGTTTTGTCGCTGCAATGAATAATCGATCGATACTTGGAACGCGGTGTCCCAACAAACACCAACTCGCCATTAATGGTACGCCTCATCTTCCCTTGTTCTACCGGCAATAATTCCTGTACGCACCCTCTGGCCGACAGAGGCGGCAGACCACCCAAACTTAAAATCAATTCCGTTTCCATTATTATCCCCTACTCTGCCCACCGCGGCTTGTCATGTATCCGACCCCGCACACTTTCCTTCGCCTGATCCTCCAACCATTCCAAAACAGCCGCAGGGCTCACAATTTGTTGCGACAAAGACTCGTCAAATTTTTCTTCTTTAGATTGCATGCTTAAACTCTGATCAGGACATCATAATACTGCTGCACATTCCTGGGTCTATTTGCCGCAGGCCGTTCCACCACATTTTCCGCCAAACGCAGCATCCCCTTTTTCCCATTCTTCAAACTTAGAACTGTCCCGTCCATTGCTTGACGCACACTGGCCGATAAATCCATTGATTCTCGACCACTAGGCGACCTACTAAAAATTGACGCCTTCACTTTAAGACGCGTATTGGCGCTATTTTTACCTAAAGCCATCGACGTCCACACTTCCTCAAGCTCCAATACAATCAACGGCAGCCCCATGCTTGGGGGAACGGCCATATGAATGTTTTCCGAAGCTCCAGCCACCCTCACATCTTCCTGCATCGCCAATAATTGACGAACAGCGTTTAACACACCAAAATCAGCCACCAAATTACTCCCAAGATTAATCCCAAAATCTCTCATTCGTTTACTTTCCCATGGTCAGCAACAACCGCCTCCACAAAGCCAACCGATTGGGAAAGCTGAAATGGGGACAATATATTTAAAATTTTACCTTTCCAGGCTATCGCGCGTAAACCTGCATGTAAAGCATTTCTATCATTTCATTTTCGCATAGCTACTCGATACAAACCCATTGATTTTTGCTCTTCCACAACGTGCCAACCCTCGCCCTGCTGCTGATTCATGGCTGGAATAGGTTTTACCATCGCCCACGTTTGCCCCACCTCCTGCCACTTTTCCTCATAATCACCAACCTCTGTTTCAGAAATCACCCGTTTTAAAAAAGTAATCCGCTCCTTTAAACAACACGCCGTTAAACGCTTCATGTCAGCCCAACCAGTCGATGGGGCGCCAACAACTCTTTAAACAAACTGTCCAGGGTTGACTTACTTTCAAAACTGGCACTGCACCTGTTTTCGTAAAAATCAGCAATTCTCACCAACAGGGCCTGGCGAATACCGGCCGGAATACTCTTGGGATAATCGCCATAACCAGACCGGTAAATCACTTCAACGGCTTCACTATCTGCAACACAAATCAGTTTTGGCATGGAAGACATCGTCTCCAAGCCATACCGTTTCATGGGCTGTTTTCGATCACCTTGGAAAATTTTGTTCACGGAAATAATTTCCATAAGTGGCGGATACGGCAATTTAATTTCCACCAACCCCCCCTTTTCTGACTTATCTGGTTGCCACATCAACTGCCACGTTCGACTGATCAACGATTTCCCTAAATAGCTTTCCACGTTCTGCGTCGCCGCCTGTATAATCGTCAGTAAATAATCATCCTCAAAGGAATGATCAAGACGCAAATGCGCCTTGACCTCTGGCAAACTGACAACCTCAATTTCTGCTGGCTTTAAAACCGTCAACATGATTTATTCCTTTGTAAAATTGACAACTTTAATCGCATCAGTGTTGATCACATCCCCGCCCACACGCTTGGTCGTATAAAATTCCACATATGGCTTGGCACTGTATGGATCCCGCAAGACATGAATATCCCCCCGATCCACAATCTGATACCCTTCCCTGAAATTGGCAAAGGCAACGGCTGTACTGGCCTTCCCCCTTACCAAGGCCGGCATTTCATCCACAATCACCACAGAATGCCCCAACAATGTATGCGGCTGCCCCGCCAACAACCCCGGCTGCCATAAAAAGTTCCCCGTTGATCTGTCTTTCAATCGTCTAATCCCTGCCATCGCACTGCAGGACATCATCCACACAGCCCCCGCCAAATACTCAGGCTTCATGGCACTTAAAACATCCAACAACACATCAGGGTTCGACAACTCTCCATCAACACCACTTTTAAAGGTCTCAATTTTGCCACCCTCTTTAGAACCTGCCTCAACCAATGGATAACTCAAAAACCCCTTTGGCTTCCCATTCCCATCCCCATGAATAAATGCTGCCGTTTCAGTACGCGCAATTTTGTCCGCAATTTTACCAATCAACCAACTTTCCAAATCAATGCTGGCATCATCCAAAAGCTTTTGGCTGGCCCTAGGCTTTGCGTAAATCTGATGCGTTGGAATTTTCAGCTTCATCAATTCCGGTGTCGTTGTCTCCGGTCTGTCTTCCACCTCACCGACCCAACCCACATCGGCGCACCCCTTATCCAGCAATAATTCCAAGCTATCGCCCGAAATACGGGTAACCCGGGCCAGGTTTCTAAGCGGAGACGCCTGCAACAACGTTTGCTGAATATGCTCCATCATCGGCTGCGGAATAAAATACCCCCCGCGCGACCCCTCTTGGGATGTCAAAGACTTTTGGTCATACCCCTCAAATCCCTTCCCCACATAATTCAAAAACGCCTTCTTCTCAAGGCTGTCCCCCTCGCTTTGACCGCCATTCATCAATGGACGATTCTGCGCCGAATACGTTTGATTGAACCGATGATCTTGCTTTTGCTGAAACGCCTTGAAGGAATTCTCTAAATTATTCAACGCTTCATCGATTTTATTGATACTTAAATTTTCCATGATCTTTCCTTTATTTGTTGTTATAAAAAAAGGGAGCCGGCTACCAAGCCTGCTCCCTGTGCATCCCCCCTTTTAAGGGGAAAAATGGTTGAACTCTCTTCTTACATAACCTCCGCCAACCCCCGCAACCGCACCAAAATCCTCGCCTCATCGTCCCTATAATCAAGATTCTTATACGCCGTCACCTTCGCCGCCGGATTCGCCGCAAACGTCACCAACGACACCTCAAACAGCTCAATCGTCTCCAACACCCGTTGCTTCGACTGACGCTGCGCCTTCACCACCTCGTACCCAATCGACAACCCATCCACAATGCCCGACTTCAAAAGGGCATAGGCCTCCCGCCCGTGACGAACATCCAACAAAAGTTTCCCCTTCACATAAAGACCATAGGGATCTTCTTGAATATCTAGCCACACTCCAATCGGTATTTTCGGGTCATGTTGCCACAACATTTTCGGCATTTGCTGCCGCTGGCTCCACTTTTTCAAACTTTGATTAAACGCCCCGGGCGCCACCACCTCTTGATGCAGATACACCATCCCAAACACGCTAGCATACCCCGTGAAAGTCCCATCCTCTTCCAAATTTTTGATATTTAATCGGTGTTCTTTTGTCTCCATTTTCACTCCTTCCTTTCTGCGAATAGAACATTACCGGAATCTAACGGCCCATACCCCACCGCTTGTCGCTTCTCATTAATCGTTAGAAAATCCGCATTCACAATTTTTGACCAGGCCGCCTCCCGACGCGGCGCCAAGGCCGGAATAGCATCCGTGTCATATCCCAAACGCAAATTCTCTCCAAAATAAGGCGTCAGCCACAAATTAAACTCCGCCACCAAAAACTCTAATAACGGCAAAATCGTATCTTCCCACAAATGAAACCGGGCTTCTCGATAATTGGCAAACGTCGCATCCCCCGGCACCCCCGCCAACATAGGCGGCACCCCAAAAGCCTGCGCAATTTCCCTGGCCGACAAATTCTTACCCTCAATGAAATCCAAATCCTTCGGCGACAGTCCCATCTCTTTCCACTCAAAATCCCCCTCCAGCATAATCACCCGACCCGCATTGCGCGCCCCCTCATAGGACGCTTTCAGATCTTGACGCAATGTCTGACGCTGCTCCTCCGTCAATGGATAACTATTCGGGCCTGGCCGAATCATAAACGCCCCCGATGGTCGCCCTCCGTTTTGCATCAACGCCAGGTTATGCCCCGCCACCGCATTATGCTGATCAATCGCCCCGCTAGCGGCCTCCAAGGGGCTCATCCCATACCAATCATGCAACGGGTTAAACAACTTCAAATGCAAGATAGAGGACTGACCCGTCAACGGATCAACCGGCATCTGCTTTTTATGCCCTCCAACCGCGTACTCAAACGCCGCTGGCACCCCACCGCTTCCCGGCACAATCCGTATCCGATCCGGCCGCAAAGGGTACAACTCCTGTGGCTGCCCCTGTTGGTTATAAACCGCCTCAATATACGTATGTCCCCGACAACAACAAATAACTGACCACCGCCTCCACAAAGGCCGCCCCCGCCAAACGCGGGCTGGGGGTTTGCAGCAAATCCAACAAAGGGTGCGTCTCCAGCTCATGCTCATCTTGTTTTTTGCGTTCATATAACAACCACGGAACACTAGCCAAGCCCCGCGCAATCACATTCAGGCACCGATAAACAATCACATTTTTTTGATACCCCTCGTCAGCCAAACTGTCATACCGCTTAGGCGTCCACAACGGCTGCCCCAAAATCCCACAGGCCAACAACGACCCCATTTGACTTGATTTTTGCTCAGTCTTATTGTCCGCTTTATTATCTGAGGACAACAGATTTCTAATAGTATGCAACAAAGAAATCATCGGACCTTTTCTTACACATTAGTGTTTTGATACCCAATGGATTTCGAAATATGAATTCGAAAATAAGGCCAGAGCGCCCGGAATGTACTGAAGTACATGAGGACGCGATGTGGCGTAATTTTCGGAAAGCAGATTTCGAAAGGCGAAGGGTATAACCATTCTACATTTCTTTTACCCCTCTTCCCCCATAGCCCACAAATTTTAAAACGTCCCATAAAAAAGAAGGCAGGTGTATATTTTTTGTTTGTAAAAATCTAAAATTTTACTAAAATTAAAACAAAATCTAAGGTGGAATTTATGAAAAATATAGCAACAAACTTCTTATTGGCCCTCTTGCTCCTGTCAAGCAATACAAGCCTTGTTCAGGCTTCAGCTGCCGCGGACGGTGATAGCATCATCGTCAGGGCAAAAACTTTAAGGAATCAAAGCTCCTCACAGGCTCTAGATCTCCTTCTAGAAGCCGTACCATCTCAAGACCCTCAGATCAGGACGATGATTAATGAATGGGGGAGTGAAGTTTATAACGCCGCAATGAATGGCACCGGTGAATTTGATAAGGAAACAGGGGATGTTTATCTAAAAAGACATGCAAACATGATTCAGAATGGATATGCGCAATCTTGTCTCAACACGATAGCCCTTAGAAGTAGCCGTCGGTACACTGACGCGACGGGACGCCAGTATCTGGAAGATCGCTTTACCAATCACAATGACGCAGATGCCGGCGGGCGCCTTAACACCGCTGCAGCAGAAGGCCTTCGTGGATTTACAGAATCAGCAGGATTGCAATACCTGGAACAACAGGTGAAAAGGTACATGGAACCCGAAGCCCTGGCTAAACTAACTGGCGAAGCATATGACAAACAATTAACAATTAATGCGTTAGCACAAAATGCGATAGACCAGTTTATTGAGCTTATGTACAAGCCCACATTGCCTAAATATGAAATTAATGCAGCGGTTACATGGTCAGTTGATTATCCACCATCAATCGTCGTCGAGGTGCACAGAAGCATGCAACCAGATCCAAATTATTATCCAGAAAAGACTATTTTTCAAGCTTACGCTCCAACACTTTTCGAAAAGACCCAAGAACAATACCAGGCAAAACTCGTTAAAGATCTAGAACCAGAACTTAAAAACACAACAGAATGGTGGAAAAACGCCAAAAAGAATGGAACGTGGTGATAAAGCATCTCGGGTAAAGGGGGGGATGTCCAATTTATACTTACAACTTTTAATCGTCCCAAATGACCCTGCTAACGATTCTTTAAGCTTTTAGCTATTAGAATAGAGGGCATGGAAACAGCTACCCCATTCAAATCATTTTTCGGGATTTTTATGACAGAGATTTTTTACAGAAACAAGGCGAGAAAGCCGCGAATAGTCATTCTATTTAAGGCTTTTGAACCGCGGTTTATGGGAAAAAGATCAAACAGAAAAACAGGGGAAATGGTTTGAATGGGGTATACTCACTCCCCCCCAACGTTAAAGCAAATCTTGCTAACCCAAGGTTTGATTACCCACGATCAGTTGAGCGTCGCAGAAGACGAAAAAAAGCGAAGCCCACGGTTTTTGGGCGAAATACTGGTCGATTTAAAATTCATTGAATCAATCCAACTGCAACAGGCACTCAGCCAAAAAACTGGCCTACCCTATATTGACCTAACTCAAATTACCCCAGACCCAGACGCCTTATCGCTTTTGCCTCTGGACACGCTGCAACAACACCAGGCCGTCCCTTTCGCCTATGACAAGACCACAAAAATCCTCTCCCTTGCCATGGCTGATCCCGAACATATTTTATGGGTCGACAAACTGCGCGAAGCCCTTCCATACCCATCAAACCTTCACCTCCACCACGCCGACCCCCAACAAATTCTGGCCCTCCTGCATCGGGCCCACCCCACCCAGGCTCTCTCCTCCCATGACGACAGCATCACCAGGGTCGAGACCATTCTAACCCAGGCCGTCAAGGCCGGCGCCTCCGACATCCATTTCCAGCCAGAGGAACAATTCATTCGCCTGCGTTATCGCATCGATGGCTTGCTTCAAACGGAACAAACCTTCCACAAACAAGATTGGTCAGGGGTCTCCGTGCGCTTAAAAATTATGGCAGGGCTTGATATTGCCGAATCGCGCCGTCCCCAAACGGGTCGGTTCGACCTTCGCCTCGCCGGCCATCAGGTGGATTTTCGCCTGTCAACTCACCCGACCATTTTTGGTGAAAACATCGTTGTGCGCCTGTTGGATAAAGACAAAACTCTTTTGCGCCTTTCTGAATTGGGATTCTCACAACCCCACATCGATTACCTAAAAAAAGCATCCAGCCTCCCCCAAGGCATGATTATCGTCAGCGGCCCCACCGGTTCTGGAAAAACCACCAGCCTTTATGCCCTGTTTGCCGAAATGGATTCCCGCAATCGCAACATCATGACTTTGGAAGAACCCGTTGAGTATCATCTGCCCGGCATTCGCCAAACCGACATCAAAGAGGGCGGCATCATCAGCTTTGCCGATGGCGTTCGCTCCATCCTTCGCCAAGACCCCGACGTCATCTTCATTGGTGAAATTCGCGACGAAGCCACGGCCAAAATGGCGCTAAGATCAGCCATGACTGGACACTTGGTCATTGCCACCGTTCACAGTTACGATTGTTATGGCGTCCCCGCCCGCCTGGTGGACCTTGGCCTTCAACCCTCCCTTTTAGCCGGCCATATTCTGTGCGCTGTTTCCCAACGCTTGGTTCGAAAAATCTGCCAAAATTGTCAAACACACAAATGCGACGATTGCCATCAAACAGGCTATAAGGGCCGCAGCGCCCTGGTCGAAATTCTACAATTTGATGATGAAATCGATCAGATGATTGCAAACGGAGCGAACCGCAGCCTCATCAAACAACACTGCTTACAAAAAAACCATTCCACCCTTTGGCACGATGGACAAGCCAAGCTTGCCGCTGGTATAATAACAACAGATGAATTGAAACGTGTTCTTGGTGATGCTCCTCCATCCTTCGCCTAACTTCGATGACAGGCCCTTAAACACCATTGTCGATACCATCGTCATTCATTATACCAACATGTCCTCAGCAACTGTCTCATTACAACGGCTATGCGATCCACTTCACAAAGTCAGCTCACACTACTTAATTGATCAGGACGGCACCATCTACCAATTGGTGGCCGAGGAAAAACGCGCCTGGCACGCCGGTGAAAGCATTTGGCAGGGCCGCCCCCGGGTCAATGATTTTTCCATTGGCATTGAACTCCACAACCCGGGCGATGTTCATTTTTTAGAAACCGGCGCTTGGCACCCCTACCCTGACACTCAATATCAGGCCCTGCTGTCGCTTTTAAAAGACATCGCCACCCGCCACCCCCTTGTCACCCAAAATACAGTGGGGCATTGTCATATCGCCCCCGCCCGCAAAATCGACCCCGGCCCCCATTTCGATTGGGATTGGCTGGCACGCAAAGGCTTTACAAGCTTATTGATGAAGTCTGATATCGGGAAATTGGTTTTTTGTTGATAGAAATGAAGTGCCCTTAGTATACATTGTTATAAACTTTTTAATCATGGTTCTTGAGTTTTATCAGAAATCTGTTATGTATTATGAAAAGTTTTAACCCAACAGTAAGGAACCTCCATGACTGATATCTCTCAGCGTGTTAAGAAAATTGTAATTGACCATCTCGGTGTTGACGAAGCAAAAGTCGTTGAAAACGCTAGATTCGTTGATGATTTGGGCGCAGACAGCCTGGACCAAGTTGAACTTGTTATGAAGTTCGAAGACGAATTTGGTTGTGAAATCCCTGATGATGCTGCCGAAAAACTGACAACGATTCAATCAGCCATTTCTTATATACAATCACAAGCCGCCAACGCTTAAAGGTTTTCATTAAATGCGTCGAGTCGTAATTACGGGAATGGGGGCGGTTAGCCCCCTGGCAAATGGTGCCGAGGCAACTTGGCAACGTCTGATGCGATCTGAATCGGGCCTTCGGACCATCACGGGTTTTGACATTAGCGGCCTGCCTGCTCATGTTGCCGGTCAAGTTCCGTCCGACCCGACCCATGAAAACTATTTCAATCCTGATGACTACGTGGCCTTAAAAGACCAACGTAAAATGGACAAGTTCATTGTGTTTGGCATCGCGGCAGCAGCCCAGGCCATTAAGGATTCTGGATGGTCTCCATCGACTGACGAAGAAAAGGAACGTACAGGCGTCATTATTGGGTCAGGCATTGGGGGATTATCCCAGATTTATGACACGTCTTTAACCTTGAACGATCAAGGCCCCAGACGCGTTAGTCCTTTTTTTATCCCCGCTTGTTTGATCAATCTTGTCTCGGGCCACGTGTCCATTCAGCATGGCTTTAAAGGCCCCAATCACGCGGTGGTGACCGCCTGTGCCACAGGTGCCCATGCCATTGGTGATGCTGCCCGCCTTATTCAATATGGCGATGCTGATGTAATGGTCGCTGGCGGTACCGAAGCCGCCATTTGTCGCATTGGCGTTGCGGGGTTTGCCGCAGCCAGGGCTTTATCAACCAATTTTAATGATAACCCAAAAGCAGCTTCCCGCCCCTGGGATCGCGATCGGGATGGATTCGTGATGGGGGAAGGTTCTGCCATTTTGGTATTAGAAGAATATGAACATGCTAAACGACGTGGCGCCAAGATTTACGCCGAAGTTATTGGTTATGGCCTAACAGGCGACGCCTATCACATAACAGCCCCGGCTGAAGATGGTGATGGCGCCTTTCGTGCCATGCGCCAAGCCTTGCGCAATGCCAAACTGAATCCAGAAGACATTGACTATATCAATGCCCACGGTACATCAACTCCGTTGGGCGATGTGGTCGAAGTACGGGCCTTAAAACGCCTGTTTAGGGATCATGCTAAAAAGATTGGTGTTTCATCCACAAAGTCTTCCATTGGTCACCTGTTGGGGGCTGCCGGCAGCATAGAGGCGTTATTTTGTGCGCTTGCTTTGCGTGATGGTGTTATGCCGCCAACTTTGAATCTGGATAATCCTTCGGAAGAATGTGATTTGAACTTTATTCCGCACAAACCTCAGGAAAAGCCCTTAAAGACCGTGATGTCCAATTCCTTTGGTTTTGGGGGAACCAACGCTTGCCTTATTTTAAGGCAGGTTTAGTTTATATACCCGCAATTTTCGGAGAGAAGATTTCGAAAGGTAAAGGGTATTCTAAAAGGGTTCGTTTATGAAAATAACTATGGTAGGTTCTGGGTATGTGGGGCTGGTGACAGGCGCATGCTTTGCTGAGTTTGGTTTCGAGGTTATCAACGTTGACGTAGATCAGGCTAAAATTAAGGCCCTGAACCAGGCACAGATCCCCATTTATGAGCCCGGCTTAGAATCTTTGGTCCAACAAGGGCTTAACAAAGGCCGACTGACCTTTACCACCAACCTATCGCAGGCCGTTCAAAATTCTCAAGTCGTGATGATTGCGGTCGGAACCCCGTCCCGCCAGGGCGATGGCCATGCTGATTTAACCTATGTGTTTCAGGCGGCTGAACAGATCGCAGCCTCACTGACCCCTTATACAGTTGTTGTAACCAAATCAACGGTGCCGGTCGGGACCTCTCGTCAGGTAGCTGAGATTATTGAAAAAACCCGCCCCGATTTAAAACGTGGGGTCGATTTTGATGTGGTCTCAAACCCCGAATTCCTAAGAGAAGGGTCGGCTATTAATGATTTCATGCGCCCCGATCGCGTGGTGGTTGGCACCGACAGTGAAAAGGCCCGGCAAGTCCTGTCACGGCTTTATCGACCGCTCTACCTGATTGAAACACCTATTGTCTTTACAAACATAGAAACGGCTGAATTGATCAAATACGCCGCCAATGGTTTTTTGGCTATGAAGATTGCCTTTATCAATCAACTGTCTGATTTGTGTGAAAAAGTTGGCGCCGATGTGCAAGAGCTTGCCAAGGGCATTGGCCTTGATGGCCGCATCGGTCGTAAATTTTTGAACGTTGGGCCGGGATATGGAGGATCGTGTTTTCCAAAGGATACCCTAGCGCTTAGCAAAACGGGCCATGATCAAAAAACGCCCCTGACATTGGTGGATGCCATCATCAAATCCAACAATGATCGAAAGGACGTGATGGCTGTCCGGATTCTTCAGGCCTTAAGCAAGCGCGGCCCGGTCGAGGGGGCACAAGTTGCCATTTTAGGCATCACCTTCAAACCTAATACAGATGATTTGCGCGACGCCCCCAGTTTGGTCATTGTGCCAGCCCTTTTAAAGGCCGGCGTGAAGGTTCGCGTCTATGACCCCCTTTATTATTTAGGGTCTGAACGTCTGGGGGGAATTGACAAAGATTGGCCGTCTGTGACCTGGGCCCAAGGTCCTTATGAGGCCATGGACCAGGCTGATGGCGTTGTCATTTTAACGGAATGGAATGAATTTCGGGCCCTGGACATTGACAAAATAAAAACCAGTCTCAAAACGCCTGATCCCGCCCTGCCGCTGTTAATCGATTTCCGCAATATCTATAAGCCCGCTGAAATGAAGGGGATGGAGTATCATTCGTTAGGTCGTGGGGTCGGGACCGTTTGTGGTTAGAAGTCTTAGCGATAGACATCTTTTCTATTGCCTATTCTGACGACAAGAACTTTTAAGGACTTATCTACAATGCTGCTGATAATTCGGTATTTCCTACTCGATATTTCCAAAGAGTTTGAAATTGTGACCCCTTCAAAGCCTCGCCAATACTTCGAGGGTCACTTAAATGAGAAACACGATCGAACAAGTACTGCAAAATGCGTTTGGCGTCCTGAGGGTCAAGTCTCTTCAGAGCTTTTTCTACGTGTGGATCTAATTCAACTGTCCAGACCATACTTTTTCATAACTTCTTGAAGGGGAACTGTTTTTGTGCGACCCGCATAAATGTCTCCAAGCCTCTTTTCAGCCAGGTACACGTCTTCAATGTTGCTCAGGTGCTCAAGGATTGCTTCTTTGACATAAAATGATTTACTGCGACCTGTTTGCAAAGATAAATCATCGAGGCGTTTTTCTATCTCATCTGGCAATCTAATTGAGTAAGTCATGGCTAACTCCCCATGTAATGCATATAATACATTGTAATTGTTTCAACCTTATTTTATAAGATTGAATTCCCCGTGCGAGTATTCACTACCTAAGCTTTCGGCACGCCCTGCGTGGTCGAATACTCGAAATGCACCACTTCGTCAGGGTACAAAAAATGGCGGATGGCATGGGCCGCCTGGGCCGCCTCCGCAAAGCCTGTCAGGATCAGTTTTAACTTGTTCGGATACGTTGCAATGTCGCCAATGGCGTAAACCCCGGGACGATTGGTGGCCGCTGTCGTTGGGTCAATGGTGATATGGTTGTGAGTCAAGCCCAAACCCCATTCGGCGATAGGTCCCAAATTCATTGACAACCCGAAAAAAGGCAATAAATAATCAGCACGCAATTGTTTATTGTGGCCATCCAGAGATTCAACCTCAACGGCAGTCAGCTGCCCATCAACGCCCGTTAAACCCGCCAATTGATACGGAATCACCAAATCAATTTTGCCATCGGCAGCTAATTGTTTCAACTGACGTTCCGTCTCAGGGGCGGCCCGAAATTTATCACGCCGGTGCACCACAGAAACTCTGGCGGCAACATCACTCAGGGACAAGGCCCAATCAACGGCCGAATCGCCGCCACCCGCAATCACAATATGTTTATGGCGATACGTTTCCCGCATTCTAACGAAATAATGGATGCTGGTTTTCTCGAATTCTTCCAGGTTCTTTAGCGGAGGGCGATTGGGACCAAACGCCCCGACACCGGCTGCAATGATGATGGCTTTGGCTTCCACCACAGTGCCTTGGGTACCTGTCAAACGCCACGATTTTCCATGATCGTCCAGCGCCTCGACGGTATGGACCTGCTCTTTAAGATGATAGATGGGGTCGAACGGAGCCGCCTGAAGTTCCAGGTTTGCCGCTAAGTGCGCTCCCAAAATGGTTGGGTGGGCCGGAATGTCATAAATAGGTTTTTCAGGGTAAAGGGCCGCACATTGTCCCCCAACTTGGTCCAAGGAATCAAATGCATGACACTTCAACCGCAGCATGCCGCATTCGAAAATAGAAAACAACCCTACTGGGCCGGTCCCAATAACGACGACATCTGTTTGATGTATGGCGGCCACAGCAGACTCAATCAATACGCTTAAGCCAAAGCCTTAGCGCGCTTTGCCAGGCGGGAAACCTTGCGGGCAGCCGTATTGCGGTGCAAAACACCCTTGGTCACGCCGCGCTTGATTTCGCGTTCAGCCTGAACCAACGCAACAGTCAACTGTTCCTTTGGGGTCCCTGGAATTAATAAGTCTTCTAACTTCTTGATAAACGTGCGAATACGGCTCATGCGGTTTTTATTAACCGCTGTGCGACGTTCGATTTTACGAATACATTTCTCGGCTGATTTATGCGATGCCATGGTAACCTTTTAAAAAACTATAATTTGCAAACAAAATTTGTACCTAATATTGCCCAAAAGCCAGTGAAGGTCAATCAGAAAGTCATTAATCCAAGACAGTCGCGTTCAGCATAAGCAAAATAGGCAACTTTAAGGAACGATCAATTTTGCCTTGGGTAATCAAATAATCAAGGGCGCGCCCGCGGTTGGCAAAATGATCATCCTCATCCTGTACGTTGTAACGGGGGTCTTTTATGGCCCCAGTTTCTAATCTGCCTTCCTCTACTCTGGCCAAAGGCAAATGAGAATAGACATTCAACCAGTTGAAGTGCTCCTGAGTGACCTCTGTCCCTTGATCCAGATTTTCTGTTTCCCCCAGGGCTGCTAATTCATCTATCAGTTCTTTTATACGAATGGATGCTCTTGCTGCCTCCACCTCTTCTTGCTCCGCATCTGCATTTGGTTCACGGTGGGCAAGGCGTTGCAGCTCTGGTCTCAGGACGCTAGTAATATTAAACATATCGCGGAATTCTCTTGCCCCCCGAGGCTGTCGACGGAAATAAGATACCCCTTTATATTTAACCAAGAACGCTTCTCTTTTTATTTTATTTCCATTATGAATTCTTGAGATGTATTGAATAAGCCAATTATAACCCCCCTCATCCAATGTTTTTGCGCCTTTCTCAGGCTCCCACTGACTAACTGTTTTACCCGCTAACGCCGCATCATAAGCTGCATCTACACCGTTGAATTCTCTAAAACGCATCGATTCTACTACTATATCAATCAAAGTCTTACGATTATCGTCTTCAACGCCATTCAAAATACCTTTAAACAGCAACTGGGCCAAGTTGTGGGGTGTTGACGTCTGTTCACGTGATTGGGCCATTAATAACCGCCACAACGTTTTCAGGTTTTCAAGGTTCGCCTGAACGTGTGGGCCGTCAGGATCAAAATCTTTCAAATAAGTTTCAAGTTTTTCTATTTGTGACAGACTGATGACACCTTTAAGATGCCCTGATTCAACCAAAGATTCCAAAGTCACCAAGTGGCCGGTTCTTTCAAAAAACGCATCAAATTGACGACCATCAATCTGAATACTTTGGAAAAACCCCTTTCCCTTCAATAGAAATTCTAAAGACACCTCGGAAGTCCCATTATACCCCGCACCTAAACACTGAAAGACAGTGAAAAAATGGCCGTTCAGATGCGGTTGCGATTTTAAAATTCCATGGGCATTAAAGGCGCCAAAAATTGTTTCATTGAATTTTTCCGCGTTTCGCTTTCTTTCGGCAAATGTCTGGCCGACCTTACGCAAAATCCGCTTTAATTTTTCTTCCGTGTCAGAGTCTGCCCGCTTATCGCTGACACCCCAACATCCAGAGAATATCTGCAGCAAAGCGTGGTCCGCCAGACCAATTAATCCGGCATCATTGTCTTTGTGACAAGATTCTTTCAAGTCATTAAGCTGCAAAACCACATCGACCGCTGTGAGAGTATTTTTGAGACCAACAATACTCCAGAGTTTCTGCCATTCTGTGTAATCAGGGGCCTTAAACAAACGATCGATTGATTGATCTTGTTTTTTCAACAGCTGCGTTACATGCGCGAACAGGGGGAATTTTGTTTGCTTTGCTGAACTCTGCTGAGGCTGTATTGAAAGTTTTATAGCTCTCCCCATTTCCGCTTGTTCTCGTTGGTTTTGCTCTTCTACAGAAAGCGCAATAGTGGCTTGCATCAAATAGTCATCATCATCAAAATGATCACCCGCATGACCATGCGCCATTAACCCCATTACACAAAAAAATAAAGTAATCTTTTTTAAACACATATTCTGAAAACCGTTCTTAAACGTTAATACAAAAACATCCTCTTACATAAAAACTAATTACCTGCAAAAGGATTAAATGTAAAGTATAATAATAATCTATTTTAGACTTGTTCAATTTTTTGGAATCGATGAGTGTTTTCCATCGGATGAAAGATTGGTAATCTTTAGGGTGAATTCGTTGACAAGTAACTTGCGTTATGTTGATTAATAACCATGGACAAAATCCTTGAATTTTTTGACAACAAAATTCCATATACGTTGACTGTTCGGGTAACCCCGAAAGCATCGGCCAACCGCCTGAAAGCCCAGATTCAAGAGGATGGCACGGTACTGATTCGCGCATATTTAACCATCGTTCCAGAGGATGGCAAAGCCAACAAAGCCCTGCTTAAAATGCTGGCGAAAGAGCTTGGCCTGCCTTTAGGGGCGTTTGAAATTACCCACGGCCTTAAAAGTCGAACCAAAACCATCAGGATTAACATCTGAATTAATTCACACCAAATCGATAATCGGCGGTACAAAATTCGCAAACAACTTTGATCTCTCCATCAACAGCCATGTCCATGCGATCCTCCAATGGGAAGTTTTGAATGACTTTTTCGATGCGATCTTTTGAGCAGGAGCATTGGGCCTTCAACGATTTTGGTTCTAAAAGCTGCAACTGGCGTTCATGAAAAAGGCGATGCAACAGCTGCTCGCTGCCCAGGTCAGCGTCTAACAATTCGTGTTTGGTTAACGTTCCCAATAGACTCAGATTCGTTATCCAATCGTCTTCTTCTTGCTCTTTCTGTTCAGAGGTACTTGTTTGTTCTAAAGGCAAGCGTTGCAGAATCAAAGCCCCTGCCATCAACTGCCCATCCGAACGGCTCGGTTGACTAAATACAACCAACCCGGTGGCTATTTGGTCCGATTGACGAAAAAAGTGATGCATGCAATCCGCTAGCGTCTTCCCAGTCAACTCAACAATCGCCTGATACCGTTCGGTTTGATGGGCAAGGTCTGCTGTAAAAACCATAAACCCTTGTCCAAAAACATCCAGCAAGGACAGCGAATGATAATCCTTTGTGCTTTCAAACGCAGGCGCCAATTGGGCATAGGCACGCACGTGACCCTGCGTATTGATATCAACCGTGATCAGACGGATGGGCCCCTCATGATCAGGGTGCGCCGAAACTTGAAGGGTAAAAATACCATCATATTTAACATCAACCGACAAGGCCGCGGTTAAGGCCACCAATTCGGCGACATATTGGTTGACGAAATCAGGATATTGGTGATTCGCCAAAAGCTCCTCAATCACGGACCCCAGACGAATCAGCCGCCCTTTAACATGGGCATGATCAAGGTAGAAGGGAAAAACACCTTCCGCTGTGGAAGACAAGAAATTTGAAACAGCCATAAACATCCTATTCTAATGTCCTTTAATCCATACGCCCTTTGGGGAAAAAAGATCAAACATAAAAACAGGAGGCCCATTAAAAGGTTTTAAAATTTTAGTGTTAATTTGAAATAAATTCACCTTAAAATGTATCTGTCGTCAACGGATCAAATTTAATAAGGAGTCTTAAAAGTGAGCTTAAGAAAAGAATTTTTGTATGGTTTGGTGCTGCCTTGCCTGTTTACCAGCACAGGTTTAATAGCATCTGATAGTCAATTGGATCAAGCTGCATTGAAAAACGGTATCTCAGCCTTGCAATCTGGAAATAAGGGTTCTGCTGCAAAACAGACAACTTTAAAAGATGAATCAGATAGTGATACTGAAGAGCCGTTGGCTTTTTCCTCGAACTGGACAGGCGGTGCACAAGCCCCCCAAGAAAAAAAGGGTGAAACTGTAGCAACACCTGCAATTCCTGTCGTTGACGATATAGACAGCAGCGATTTAGAGGATGAATCCGACAAGAAATCTGTCGCTAAACCCAAGGTTGAGAAAGGAAAACGGCGCAAGGAAAAATTAGGGGGGAGTAGTTCCACTTCCGACACGGCCAGTATTTGGGCAGCATTGAATCAATTGGGCGCAGAAGATAATGATTCTTCCGATCTTGCAGATTTACCGACCGTAACTGTCAAAACTCAAACCGCACCTGGGATTGCTAATCACAGAAGAACCAACACCCAGGAATTAGTATCTAAATTATCGATAATTACAGAACAAAATAGCATGATGATAAAGCAACAGACAGAGTTAATCATGTTGATGAAACAATTTAAAAATCCGACTGATGCAAAATAAAACCCGGGAAGAGGTTTCCTCTTAAGCCTAGAATATCGACAAGGCAGTAGCTTAGTCTCTGCCTTTATACTCCCCATTCAAATTATTTTTCACTCCCTCGATATTTTTTCCTTTTTATTAAGACTTCGTTAAATTTTTGTATGGCAAAATTATGAATGAAATTTAGTAAAATTTAAGAAGATAACGCATGAAATTTAACAAAAAAATTTTTAAAATTGCTTTTTTTAGTCTGGTCTTATGGACAACTCTAGCTCAGAATGCCTTTTCAGCTGATACAAATCAGAACGATATAAACAATGCCACTTTAGGCTCTAACACCTCTAACTCCAGCATACCCACTCCTGTCACTTCCCCAACCATTCAAGAACCTTCACTAAGTTTAACCGATTTTTCCGCAGGGCTTTCTGCGTTAAGTAGTCCCGGATCGACTTCGGTAAGTGTTTCTCAAGAAAATATCTGTCAAAGTTGTGCCACTGGAAGCCTTTGTGCACATGCTAAAAGAGACTTAGCATCTGCACCTTCCCAGTTCGAAACCGTTGATCAAGAAACACAAATCTTGGCCCTCAAAACATTATTGAGGTTTTCAACTGAAACTATTGCCCTTCCGACTGGGGCAAAGCTTTTCGATATCGCGAAAACGATATCTTGTTCCATAAAAAAGGCCGAATTATTGGGATATTTGATGGCAAGAGGGTGTGTTGATGTCCGCCGTCAAGCTGCTGATGCGCTTACCTATATCTTAAGTGGGGGAAACTCTAATATATGTACTGCCGATATACTGAATTCTTCAAAGATTTTGGATGATTGTCAGGATATCCCATTGGACATCCGTTTGGCTGCAGCGAATGCAGCATTAGAAGAAGCTATTAACAAAAACAGCTTGAACAACAACGAAATTCCAATGACCTCAAACTTAAGGCGAACTATTGCAGCACCTGAGCCCTTTATCTCTCAGATTGTGGTCAAATGCCTTTACAAAGCCCCAACGACTTCGCCCCTTATTACTCTTTTTAGCAGGGCTGCAAACGACCTTAGGGGGGATGAATATTTTCTTTCAGATCTTGCACGCCGAATTCTAGGGCAAGCTTACCTGTAAAAAAAGGCCTTTTGTTGTTAGAAAAAACATTTCTGGAGAATAGCATGAAACTTGATACCTTGAAGATATCCTTATTGGCTCTTGTCTTTGCCCTTGGGTTTAATGGCACTGCTCAATCAAGCAATTTTGGATGTGATTCCGACTCAGACGATGAAGCTCGGGCAAACAGACGCACTATTATGAAGCGTTTGCTTAAAATTGGTGAAGAAAAAGCTCCAAGTCACTGTGGTTCCAGTTATATTTCACCCCGAAAAGAAGCTGCGGGTTGGTTGGAAAAATTCAATAATGGTCAGCAGGAACTTGCTATTATGTCCTTATATGGAATGTTAGAAACAGGCTCTCAACAAAGGAAACTGGCTTCTGGTAACGCTTTGATACAACTGATCATTCAGACAAATCCGAAACCTTCCATCAGCCAGGAAAAACAAAAGTCATCTGAAAAAACAGGAAAATCCATCACTTTAACAGCAGATGTAGACTTAAATTCTTGCAAAATTGCTCAATTGATTGAGAACTTTTCAAGAAATTTCAATGCTCGTTTAGTGGCTAAAGCTGAGGCTGGCCTTGCCAACGGTGGAACGGAGCATGCTGCTGCTTTTAATCCATTATCGCTTCAGGCCCAAATGACTCAATTCAGCGATCTTACTTTTTATGCGAAGTTATTAGAACAATGTGGTGTAAAACTGGACTTTAAAGGCAAGGGAGCCTTGGATATAACGATTGATCCATTCGGAAGTCTTGCCACTTCATCACAAGATTGTGAAATTGACAAAGGCACAAAACAAGCCATCAAAAAGATCATCAAAGCTTTCGAGTGTTCTCCGATAACACCGTCTATTTCAAACCTGTTGAAAAAAGTTTTGCCCTATGGAACGCCTAAACAACAAAAAATCATAAAAAGGATGATTGAGGATTCATAAGAACTGACCAAAAACGCTTTTTTAGATTGAGCTTGATTGTGTAATTCATTAGGGTATATTAATACTTTTTTTGATTTAACGGTGATGGTCATTAGTCTATCAAGGCGTCAATTTCTGGGAACAGTTTTTAAAGCTGGTGTTTTCGTAAGCTTGCCGTCAGGCTTATTAGTTCGGGATCAAAAACCAATAGAAATGCTTTCAACTGTTGTTGAAGCAGCTAAGGTTGAGCAACCAACGGCATCGCAAAAAGTTAAAAAAACCGTTCTCAGACCCTTAAAAAAGGTTGTTAGTTTCTACAACAATCATACGGGTGAGTTTTTGAAAAATTGCACATTTTGGGCTGACAATAAATTTTGTTCCCAGGCACTGTCTGCTATCAACCGGTTATGTCGCGACCATCGTACAGGTTTGATTAAGCCCATTGACCCCCAACTTCTGCTGTATTTGAATAAGATTTTAGAAAAAGTAGATACCACCAAGATCGTTAATATTGTTTCAGGTTACCGATCTGTGGCGTCTAACCAGCACTTGTGTGAACAAAGCCAAGGGGTCGCCCGCAACAGTTACCACACAAAAGGTCAAGCGATGGATTTTTATATCCATGGCATTTCAACACGCACTCTTTTCAAGGCAGCCTTAAGTTTAAAAAAAGGTGGAACGGGCGGATACTCTCAATTTGTTCACATTGATACCGGTCAGGTCAGACGCTGGGGATTTTCAAATGCTTGAAGGGAAATTCAATACAAACAACTGGGGGGCAGAACTTTTAAGAAGTTGGGTACAACACCTTAAAAAAAGATTCGATATCGCCCGTAATCACCCTAATATGATGATGCCTCAAACCGTGTTGGTGTTCGACACATTGATGGCCTTTCTGTCCTTGTTTATCGCCCTTTATCTTCGGGTGGGGGATGAATTTTTAGATTATTCGCCCCAATTTATTTTAAAAAATATGGTGGTTTTTTCGCTAACTGCGGCCAGTATTTTTTGTTGGATGCAGACGCACCGGACGTTATGGCGATATATTACGTTTGAGGATATGGTTCCTTTGGCCTTGGCCGCCCTTTTGGCCAACGTCCTTTATTTCCCCTTGATGATTTTAATTGCCCAACAAGAATCCATGCCCCGATCAGTTGTTGTGATTAACAGTTTGGTTTCTATCATGTTACTGGGCGTTCCCCGTTTTTTGTATCGTCTTGTTCAGGAACGCCATCTGCAGCAAAATAAACGAAAAGACGCCGAGGCCGCGGTGCCTGTTTTGCTGATTGGGTGCAGCATTCACGCGGAAAGTTTTATTCGTGAAGCCTTCCACAGTCCCAATTTGCCCTATGACCCGATTGCCTTGATAACCCTTGACGACGAGGAGATTGGACGCAAGATTCATGGCGTTCCCATTACAGGCAGCTTGAAAGAATTGGCATCTGTTCTGAATGATTTGAAAATCGAGAACCGTATGCCAAAGCAACTGATCATCACCCATAACCAAATAGAAGCCAAAGATCGCCGATTTATTGCCCAAACCGCGCGACTTTACGGCCTAACTTTGATGCATTTGCTGCATCATTTTTCGTTGGATGTGGTTGAAGAGGACGAGGGGTAGTTTAGAGGTTGCAGTGCATCGTTCAACGCTAACACGATCTTTTGTTCATGTTGTTCAACCGTGCAAAGACGGCGTGGGGTTATATCCACCAGCTTTTTGATAAGGACGGGAGTCACAAGATAAAGATCGCCTGTGGAATCTGGTCGTCCTGGACAAGTATAATCCTCACCAGTTTTCAGATAATGCCACTCGCTTGTTTGGCCGGTTTTAACCCTGACCAGCTGCACTTGTATGCCTTCTTTTCCATGATTCACAATTTGGATGCTTGATTTATGCTGGTGCGAGGGAATAGTGTTTAGGATGCTGAATTGGGCTCCATTGATTTCTATATCGTTGCCCCTTACAGATTGGCAGAAAAATAACACCAGGGCAGCTGGGATCATGTAAAAACTTTTCATAATCATGTCTATACAATTAAATTTTCTATTAACTTAATTTTAGGCGTTTTATTATTAATATAAGGTTAAGTTGAAAGTTGGATTTAAGCCAGAACCGGTGATAACTCAAAATGGGGGTTCCCCATGGAGAGACACCCTTATTCTTTTGATCAATGGTCTGTTTAATAGACTCATGGTTGAAATGTCAGGCCGGCACTATTCACTGCTGCGGGAGAGGGGGTAGTAACAGTCACAGGTGCCTGATAAGCAACACTTGCAACAGCAGCATGGAACGCAGCTGCAGTCGCCGTCGTTCCAGGTGTCGCTGCAGAAACCGTGATAACAGAGACAGGTTCATTGACATTGTAAGCCATGTATTGTTGCGGATCCGACAACATTTGCACGCTTCCAACCAATCCAACTGGTGTGCCTATATTTGACGCCGTGATCGCTTGCGGCGTGCTGGCGTCATTCGTGACAAGCGATCCTACTCCCGAGTATGTATTGCCCGCATTAAGACTTGGAAACGTATACGACTGCCCCGCAGAGATGGTTACGTTTTGGGTGGCAGCTGCGTTACCGTTTTGGAACAGGCTTATACTGATGGTTGATGCTGTGGAGTTTATGATAATTGCTGCTGTTTGCTGACTTTCTGAGGGCAACGAGAACAGGGGCTGATAAACTTGCTGGCCCACACTAACTGGTGTCAAATCGCTGGGGGCAGGCTGTACGGGCCCTGGTGATGGATCGACGGCAGGTGTGACAGGTGGGGATACGGGTTGTAATGTTCCCAAAAGGGCCGCAAAGAAATTGGCAGAGCTTTGTTGACTGTAATTGGGTATTTGAACAGAAATAACCATGCCTAAGGTATCTTGACTTACATTCCAAAATGCCCAATTTGGATAAGGATCATTCGTCACTACGTTCGTATGTCCCTGGAAGCCAACGCCTATACTGCCGGCAGTTAAGGCGGCTATCGTTTGCGTTGGATCCTCGCCATTAATAACGGGACAACATACCCAGGCATTCGCGGAATTGATGGGAGTATTCCAGTATGCATATCCGCCAGGCTGAATATAGGCGCTGCTAGAATCAAGATTAGTGATGGAGGGTGAAGTGACAGTTCCATCACTGGTCAGTAGGACCAGATTCATAGGAAACCCGCCTTGATGGTTTTGATAAGCCCATGTGTTATTAAAAATGGCAAATGGTATCGTGGATGTTGGCTGTTGGTCAGAATTGTCAGTGGTAAGGGGAAACAACCTTATATAGGTGCTTCCGTTTGCAGTTACCTGCGTCAAGTCAGGCGTACCTGACCCCATGACGGATTGGCACATGAACAAAGCCAAAGCGGCTTGCATTAGGTGGTTCTTTCTCATTTTTAAAACCCTTTTTAATTAAATTTATTAGTCACAATATAATCTTACATTTTCTTTATTAAAATATTGTTAAAATAAAAAATGTATAGAAATGTCTAAGGAAGACAACGTCTGCAACAAAACCGCACGAAGGTGCGTCGCTGACCAGAATTGTCTCATCGCGCACACAAATAAAAATTCAATAATCTCTAGCTTTTTATTGTTTCTTAAGACTTTATTAATAGCTTTATGTTATTTGGATTGGTGCGGTAACAAGATGATATTTTTAACATCTTCAACCCCATAGGAGGCGAACATGAAAACCAATTTACTTACTTTTGCAGCCACCATTCTTATCCTTGAACCTTGCCAGGCCAGTAATTCATTTTTTGATGAATCGACTAATGCTGGTCCAAAAATCACAGAAATTAATAAGACATGGTGCGGACTTTCATCAATCACTATTCCAGCAGACCAATGGAGGGATGTTGAAACCCTTTATTTGGGCAGCAACAAATTGACAAATATCCCTGTCGGTTTAAGTGAATTACCAAAATTGAAACAGGTGTATTTGGAAAACAATCAGCTTCGATCTGTAGATGATGCTGCTGTTCAGCAATTTAGAAGAATTTCGACTTTGCACCTGCAGGGTAATAAAATGCACCGCGTCTCAAAGACGATTGGGGATCTGAACGACTTAAAAGAGTTAAATTTGGCCTTTAATGAACTGACCAGCTTGCCAGCGGAAACAGCACAGCTTGAAAAAAGCTTGAGTACTTTGAACTTAATGGGCAACCCTTTGATGAAACATGGTGAAAAAGGGGCTTTAGGTTGGGAGGACTTGCAGAAAATTTTTGGCAACAAGTTTCTTTTTAATCCGCCAAAAAAGAGCCTGCATAAATCAGCTGAGCTTCACCTTGCATCAGAAAATGGTCAGTCCCAAGATGAACACCTAACACGCCCCCTTGCTGCTTAACTTGAACATCATGATCAATCAAACCCAGGGCCTGACCCGCTGCAGCGGCAGCACAGGCCCCCGTTCCGCAAGCCTGCGTAAAGCCCGCTCCTCGTTCCCAAACTCTTAAATGCAAAGTCTGTCGATCGACCTCGGTGGCGAACCCCACATTCACCCGCTGGGGCATGGTTGGGTCAAGTTTAGGCAGATACGTTTCTAAAAGAGGCCCCCATTTTTCACAAACAGACAGGTCATTAACGAAACAAACCAAATGGGGATTTCCTAAATCAACAAAAACAGCCGATGGATTGCCAAAATCATCAAAAATATTCAAATCAATTGTTTGAACACAAACTGGCTTTGGCAAAACAACACGAACAGTCCCATCCTTTAAAAGGGTGCAATCCAAGGTACCCCCCGCCGTTTGCAAAGTGACTTTTTCAAGGTTGTAACGTTGAATCAGCAGCTTTGCAACACAAAGACTACCATTGCCGCAGGCTTCAGCCTCTGAACCATCAGAATTGAAAAAACGAACATTATGAATACTGCCATTGTCACCAGCGGGATAAACGTAAATAACCTGATCACATCCAACCCCCCAACGGCGATCAGCCATTTTTTGACTGAGGCTGGGTAGGGTTGTTGGGTCAATCAAGGTGTGGTCAGTAATGATCACGAAATCGTTCCCCAACGCACATGCCTTGATGAACGAAAGGGACCCTATCATGGCTTTAAAGATTTTAAAATAGCAAAAGGATTCGGTTTTTTTGAAGGAGGCGAATTTTCTGAGTCAACTATTAGTTGATCCGAATCTGCTGAGGCACGGGGATAGGGATTTAAGGATAAAGACAAATACTGCGCAGATATTTCGCCCAAATCAACAACGTCTTCAATGCTAAATTCTATATCATCATCTTCGTGATCATGAAAAGTTTCGTCCTGATATCGTTGATCAACAACGTGAAAGCTGAAGCGACTGTCGACACTTTCCGGCACCTCTTTCAAACTGACAACGCAGCTTTGAATAACCTCAGCTTGAAGACTGCCCGTCAGGTAATACCCTTTGTAGGCTGTGTGGCCCGATTCAATGGCGTATTCCATCTTCAATTTATCAATGCTTACGACACCAAACCGTTGGGCTAAAGCTGCAGCTTCGCTGGGTGTGGCCTTTAATGAATAAAGCAAATTCTTTTTGTGAAGACGTTCTAAATTAACAAGGCGGCTTAGTTCGACGTAGGGTTCCATAAAACTCAAAACACAACAGGAGTTGACATAACCCTAAGCTACACCACTTTCAAATGATTTTGCGAGTTTTTCTGTTTGATTTTTTGCCCATCAACTCTTCCATAAAATTCTCGCAAACTCATTAGAAAGCGGTATAATACGAAAGCTAAAAAATGTAAGTGCTTTAGTGTGCTGCTTATTGATGATTCTGTGAGACCTTCCGTTCTTATAACGTCCCAGATGTCATACCCGCGTAGGCGGAAATCCAGACAATACAACTGGACCCCCGCCTACGCGGGGGTGACAAAAGGGGTGTTGAGACGAAGCAAGTCAGCGAAATGATCTGAGCGGGGCACATCACTTTTTAAAGAATGGTTTTTTATGTTCTCTGTATTTCAAAATTTGGCAATTCTGGCTCTGGTCTTTTTATGTGGGTGCAGTCCCCGAATAGACAGCCGCGGGTATAATATCGAAACCATCAATACAGCTGATGTAAAGGTTGGCATTGACACCCAGCAGACCATACAGGAACGTCTAGGGTCGCCTTCCACAGTTTCCCTATTCTCTCCAACGCAGCAGGGCCAGTCTTGGTACTATATATCCAAGAAGACCTCATCGACCTCCTTTTATCAACCAGACACCCTTGAGCAGCACGTATTCGTGATTGATTTCAACAACAAAGGGGTAGTTCAAAATATCAGACGATTTGAAGGCGAACATCAAGTTGAGGCCGTGAATCGGAAGACAGAAACCTCTGGTTATGAATCCAGCATGTTGCGGGATATCTTTGGTAACTTTGGCCGATACAGCGGTGCTGCTGCGACAAAACCACGTCAATAAAGTTTTATAATGCCAAAAGCTGTCATTTTAAGCTGCCAAGGACCAGAGCTTCTGCCTGAAGAAAGGGCGTTTTTTAAAGACGTTCAGCCGCTGGGTTTTATTCTGTTTGAACGCCACTGCAAAAGCCGCGAACAGGTTAAAAAGCTGATTGAGGATTTAAGGTCAACTGTTTCCCATTCATTTGTGCCCATTCTGATTGATCAAGAAGGTGGGCGAGTGGTGCGTCTGAAGCCCCCGATATGGCGATCAGCCTACCCTGCCTCGGTTTTTGGACAACTGGCTGAAAAGGATTTAGCCCTGGCTGGGCAGTGCGCTTTTTGGCAAGCCAGCCTTATTGGGCAAGAATTGGCCGAGATTGGCATCAATGTGAACTGCGCGCCTTGTGCTGATCTGTTTATGCCAGATGCAGACCCCATTATTGGGGACCGGGCTTTTTCGGACCAAGTTCCCATCATTCACCACTTGAGTCTGCAAACCATAAAGGGTCTTCAAAGCCAAGGCATTATCCCCATCATCAAACATTTGCCCGGTCATGGACGGGCGCCGGTGGATAGCCATAAGGAACTGCCAATTGTTGAAACCCCTTTGGACGTTTTGCACAAAACAGACTTTCTGGCGTTTTCACAGATTTGCCAATCCTTGAACGATAGAACCCCTCAACCTTGGGGTATGACGGCCCACGTCGTTTATAATGCTGTTGATACCCAACTACCAGCGACTCATTCAGGGGTGGTCACGCAAAAAATCATTCGTGAATTCATTGGGTTTGAAGGCTTTCTCATCAGTGATTGCCTGACGATGGAGGCTTTGGAAGGGTCGTTTACAAACCGCACTGAAAAGGCCCTAAAGGCTGGCTGCGATGCCGTTTTATATTGCAAAAGTAATTTGGACGAGATGGTGGAAGTAGCCAAAGCGGCCAAGACGCTCTCGTCACAGGCCCTTCAACGTCTAGAAAAATCTTTATTACCTAAGGTTCAAACGCTTTCACCAAGTGACCAACAGGACTATGTCTTAAGTCTTTCGAAGGCCGTCAAGTCTTTTTGATTGACTTAACTTTATATTAACTAATTTTAAATATCATAACCCTACAAATCTTTTTATATTACAAAATGGTTTATAGTTCATGATGTTAAATATTATAGTTATTATTACCTTGATGGTCGGCACATGGGCAATGGCCAGTGACACCAACGACAGCTTATCAGCTAACGCTGCAAACGCGTCGATAACTGCTGAACTGACACTGGCTCCAGATCATGTCGTCATAGGTCGCATCAGAAGTAACTTTAAAAAATTATACCTTGATGAAGGGGCCCGAATAGAAACGGTGAAAACCATTTTGACTGAGATCAAGGCAGCTTGCAGCACCCTGAAAACCGATGAAGAGATCAGATTAAAGATCGAACAATTGGATGATGATATTGAAAAAAAATATGGGGTAAATCTGGACTATGGTTTCAGATATCTGAACGAATTACTGATCATCACAGCCACGGAACAAACGGTTCAGGCCGGCGTTTATAGTGTTATTGAATACAGGTACCAGGTCACGCCCGCGGGGCAAGACCTGAACCGTTTCATCAAAAAATATATAAAGAAAGACAGCTTAATTAGTCAGAAAACTTTATCTGACAGTTGGGTGGAAACTTCTCGATACCTCGACCCTGAAGATAAATTCACCAAGAATCCTTTAAGTCCCCAGAATTAGCCCCACCATCAATGCGTCAAGGGCGCGCCTTGTTCCTTGCTCACACTCAAAGTAGGAGGTTGGGCAATAATCGGGTCAAAATCCTGAAACGGAATCGGTTGGGGTTGATGCGTTAACGCCAACTTCAAAACCTCATCGATGGTTGAGACTGGAATAATCGTTAACCCCGCCTTAACGTTCTCGGGAATTTCTTGCAAATCTTTCTGGTTTTGAATGGGAATCAGAACAGTCTTAATACCGCCCCTGTGTGCTGCCAGCAGTTTTTCCTTTAATCCACCAATTTGTAAGACCCGACCGCGTAAGGTAATCTCGCCCGTCATCGCCACATCTTTTTTAACGGGAATGCCAGTAAAGGCCGAAACGATAGCCGTACAGACTCCAATACCGGCTGAGGGACCGTCCTTTGGTATAGCGCCCTCTGGAAAGTGAATGTGGATATCCCTTTTTTCAAACAAATTCGCCTGAAGGCCAAACAGGTGTGCTCTTGATCGCACATAACTAAGCGCGGCTTGTATGGATTCTTGCATAACATCGCCTAACTTGCCGGTAAAGATGGGTTTACCTTTGCCGGGAATAACAACAGCTTCAATAGATAACAAATCTCCGCCCACCTCGGTCCAGGCCAAACCTGTAACCGTTCCAACGGAATCGTCGACCTCTGCCTGGCCATAGGTATACCGGGTCACGCCAGCGTATTGCTCCAGCGTGTCTTTGGTCACGACAATCGACGTTTTCGAATCTGTCAAAATCTGTTTAATAGCTTTGCGCGCCAAGTTAGCAATCTCCCTTTCCAGGTTTCGCACACCCGCTTCACGCGTATAAGTTCTGATAAGCGATACCAGGGCTTCTTGCGTCACCTCAAGCTCGCCTTTTTTTAAGCCATGGGCACTAACCTGCTTAGGAACCAGATAATTTTGGGCTATGGCTAACTTTTCGTCCTCTGTATACCCGGGAATACGAATAATCTCCATACGATCCAATAGCGGCTGCGGCATTTTAAGTGTATTGGCCGTTGTGATGAACATGACATCGGACAGATCGTAATCCACCTCCAAGTAATGATCACTGAAGGTGGCGTTTTGTTCGGGATCCAAAACCTCCAACAAAGCAGAGGAAGGGTCTCCGCGCCAATCGCTGCCGACTTTATCGATTTCATCCAATAAGAATAAAGGATTCGACGTCTTGGCCTTTTTCATTCCCTGGATAATTTTGCCGGGCATAGAGCCAATGTAGGTGCGGCGATGTCCCCGAATTTCCGACTCATCACGCACACCGCCCAAGGCAACACGAACAAAATCACGACCTGTTGCTTCGGCAACTGATTTACCCAAAGACGTTTTACCCACACCAGGGGGGCCCACCAAGCATAAAATCTGCCCCCTCACTTTGCCAACCCGGGTTTGAACGGCCAGATATTCCAAAATGCGTTCTTTAACCTTCTCCAGACCGTAATGCTCTCGATTTAAAAAATCTTGTGCTTGTTTTAAGTCACACTTTGTTTTCTTAGGCTTTGACCAAGGAATGGACAATAACCAATCCAGGTAATTACGAACAACGGTCGCCTCGGCGGAGGATTGATTCATCAATCTTAATTTTTTAACTTCGGCAGTTGCTTTTTCTCTGGCCTCTTTAGAGAATTTAGTGTTTTTAATGCGAAGCTCAATTTCAGCAATTTCGTCTTTTCCTTCTTCGCCTTCACCCAATTCTTTGTGGATGGCTTTCATTTGTTCATTTAAATAGTATTCGCGCTGGGTTTTTTCCATTTGTCGTTTAACGCGGGTGCGAATTTTTTTCTCAACCTGCATCACGTTGTTTTCGTTTTCTATGAAAGTTAAAACCTTTTCCAGGCGCTTATTAATGTCTGCGCATTCTAACAAAACCTGCTTATCGGCAATTTTCAGATTGAAGTATGACGAGATGGTATCTGCAAGCTTACCAGCTTCCTCAATTTGATTAATCGTGATCAACACATCAGGGGGGATTTTCCGGTTTAACTTAATGTATTGTTCAAATTCTGTGACGATGGTTCGGCATAAAGCCTCTGTCTCGTCGTCGTCATGAACGATTTCATCGATGGTTTCAACTTCGGCGACTAAAAAATCTTCGTGACGTTCAAATTTCGTAACCTTTGCGCGATCGCGTGCTTCAACCAAAACCTTAACAGTCCCATCGGGCAGCTTTAACATCTGCAAAATTGTTCCAATGATTCCAACTTTGTGCAGATCTTGGGCAGAGGGAAAATCCTGGGCTGAGTTTTTTTGCGTTATCAGAAGGATCAGTTTGTGCTCAGTCTGCATCACCTCTTCCAAAGCCAAAACAGACTTCTCCCGACCCACAAACAAGGGAACGATCATGTGGGGGAAAACGACAATGTCACGCAAGGGCAAAACTGGATACCTTTTTTTAATTTTTTGCATGACTAACCCCCCATTTTAGAAAACCTTTTATAGACGGAATCAGTCTATCACGGTGAAGATTAAGAAGGAACTAAGAATTCATTGGGCACAAACAGAAATAATTTTCTTGTTTTTTACAGGTTTTCTAGGGTCGCTGTGTCGAGCATTATATCGGGATATGTTTACGTCCTATGCAAACAAACCTAAGCAAAATTTGGCTGATTGCGACCATACTTCTAGGAACAGGCGTTGCTGCATCATTTTTTAATCATCCTGGAAAACCAACCAGCGATCAGAAAAATTACGCCCCCAAAGCTAGAGTTGAAGTATCTTGGAAAACAAATACTGTGCTAAGGACTTTTACGGCATTAAATAAACTGTTATTAAGGGCTTCCAGGCGAAGCCCTCATTCCTTTCATTCAAAATATGTGAATAATGTTTGCATTAAATGATGGAAAAGAATATATGAATACTATAAATAAGAACGGAGTGCTAAAAGTGCCTAATAAAATTTTACCTCTACTTTCTCTCGTCTCTGCCCTCTTCGTGTATTCATATGACGCTCTAGCTTCAGCTTCATCTCAGGCAACTGTTGTAAAAACGCCTGGAGATTGTTTAAATGAACAACTTCGTGCTGATCCTCGTGGTCCTTTTGTAAAAGTGTATGGCCCTGATGTTTTTAATAAGACATCGTTGGGAACGCCTGTTACCGCTATTGATGCGAACAAAATGCTAGCCCCTGTAGCTTCTTCAAAGCAATATATTAATCTCGAGATCCTCTACCAGGGCGAAGAAATTCGGGCTGCTAGACAAATCCCTCCGCGAGCACACAATCTTAATTCTTCCGGACATTTTGGAGCCCAAATGGCCCATATCGATCCCACCAAGAAAGCCTTCTGGGATTATTGCCAATCGACGGAAATTCAGAGCGTGACCGAAATTGCTGGGGGTACCGGTAGCTTGGCTTACGAGATTCTTCAAACTTACAAAGGTCAATACATCTTTAATGACATGATGCCCTTGAACTTGATGAGGCCAGCCCTTGATTTTCCCAAAAGAAATGACATTTTCCTCAACAATCAAACTTTTCCTGACGAATTAAAACTTCCCGACAACTCTCAGAATGCCATTGCTTGTTTTCATCTGATCCATTACTTCGAGGGATCAAAGATTGAAGCCAGCCTTGCGCTCATTCTTAAAGCTTTAAAGCCAGGTGGCAGGTTATTCATCACGGCTCTTTCTATTGATGGTACCCCTTTTGAATGGTGCGAGGATTATTTGAAAGCGGAGGCCAAGAAAGTCAAAACAAACTCTTGGCCAACGGGCTTTAACCCGAATCAACTGGCAGACAGCCTAGGTAGTAAAGGTTTTGATAGAAAAATTTTCCCCTTTGATCAACCTTTTATTCACCCCCTTAGTGTAGCCATTTTGGGTCAGGCTCTCCAGAAGCTGGGCTTTAAAATTACAGAAGCGAAATCCTTTCCTGTCGCAACACCCGAAGTTTTCGAACAACAATTCCTTAAGCGTCAGATAGAGCTGGCTGAAGCACAAGGAATGACTGTTGATGATTCTTTTAAGAACAAAACTAAAGAAGCAATAAAAACAGACTCCACCTATCAAAAACAGTTGGGCAAATTCATGCAAAGTGTCATTGGTTTTGTGGCTTAAAAACCTGAGTAAATTCATATACCCATAAGGGAATTATCTTGGTTGATATTCTCTTAAAACTCTCACATTTTCATATAAATACAACCGCAGCTTAATTCATCACCGCTCTGTAAAGTTGCAAACCGCGCATGAAAAACAGCATGGCCGCGCACCTGCCATAAGAAGAAAAACCTTTTAGGCTCCACCAGGACGTTATAGAGGGCTGTTGTTGAAAAGCTTGCAAACCTTTCTCAGATACCCACTGACTCCATAACATTCCTTTGTGAAAGCCATTTTCAGCATAATCATAGAAATTTCGTAAAAAATTTAGCCATTGGGTTTTAGAGCACGAATACCACATGTTCTTTAAATTGGCCCCGCCCATTTGATGGTGTCGATCCAAAATATCCTCCAAGCAGGTGTCTTTTGAAGCGGCCGTTTTTATCATTTCAGACATAGCCATAAAAGTGGTTGTCCGTCCCTGCCCCGCCAAGCAATGAAAATGCAGCCAATTGTTCTGTCCTTCGATGGACCGCAGAAAAGTTATAAAGGTGTCCACATCGGAATCTTCTGGCCGGGTCACATCGGTTACGGGAATGCGAAGATAGCGCATTCCCAGCCCCTCTACGCACGTTTTTTCCGTTTGATAAGCGGGAAATCTGGCGGTAAATCCATTCTCCAACCTTTGGATTTCTTTGCTGGTCAGCCCGTTATAGGCGTTGACTTTTGGCCCAGTAACAGACGCCGTTTCGGTCATAAACGCCATAAAATGCGGTTCTTCTCGAAGGTCCACAATTGTTATATTTTTATGAGGGATTGTTCTTAGTAAAATTTGAAATTCTGGTTCGGTGAATTGGTGACTTCCAGAAACACACAAATCCTCTGCCATTCTAAATTTTTGGGGAATAAGACCCTCTGGGAAATGGGTTAGGTCCTGTGGATAAATCTGTTGGCTGGCGGTGGCCGCCTGGGCTTGTAAAGTGAATAAAAGAGAAACTGCAAAAATGATAAGATAAAAGTCGTTTTTTCCTGAATATGTTTTGTGAAAGAACATGTGAATAATCCTTCCTGATATCAATGCTATGCAGAAGGGAAGATATGCGTAACATGTTAATTAATCGTTAATATAGCTAATCCCCTATGAAACGATTACGGCGTTTCCCGGCGTGATCTGCGGTGCTCAGTTACTTATGTAAACTCCGCTCCTCGACACTTGGGCGCCTTGTACTCGCTTCATATCGAATTAGCTATACCCTTCGCCTTTCAACGCATTTATCCCAGGCTATCTCAGAACTGGCTTTTTGCCGGTCATCCCCTGATCCTGATCCCGAAAGGGAGAAAAAGGATGTCCAAAGTTTTAAAAAAACAACTGCTGAAGTTATTAAAGAAAGAACTGAAACGGCGGCAAGATCTTAAACTGCGCTATGACTGGTTAAAACAGGCACGACCGAACCAACTGCCTCCGCCGGGCGATTGGCGCGTATGGTTGATTTTGGCAGGACGTGGGTTTGGCAAAACCCGAACGGGCGCTGAAACGCTGCGTCTGTGGATTGAAAAGGGGCTGTATCGTCATGTGGCCCTGATCGGACGCAGCCTAAATGAAGCCAGGAACGTCATGGTGGAGGGTCAAAGCGGTCTGTTGGCCTGTCATCCAGTGGGAGAGCAGCCCAAGTTTGAGGCCTCGAAGCAACGGTTGGTTTGGCCCAATGGGGCTGTGGCGACTTTATTCGGAGGGGATAATTTTGAAAAGCTCCGCGGGCCGCAGTTTGATTTGGTATGGATTGACGAGCTGGCAAAGTTTCGATACCCCCAGGCTTTGTGGGAACAGCTGATGCTGGCCCTGCGTCTTGGCGATAATCCGCGCTGCCTGATCACCACAACACCACGGCCGATTCCGTTAATTGATCAACTTTTGAAATCGCCCCATACGGTTGTGACCAAGGGCACCACGTTTGAGAATCAGGCAAACTTGGCGGCGGTTTATCTGCAACAAATCGTGAAACAGTTTGAGGGGACGCGTCTGGGGGCCCAGGAATTGTATGCGGAGGTTTTAACCGAACGCCAGGGCGCCTTGTGGCAACGGTCGATGCTTCGATATCAACAGCCACCGGAAGGGACAAATTATCAACGCATTGTGATTGCTATTGACCCTGCCACCACGCACCATGAACAAAGCGACGAGACGGGTATTGTCGTTGCTGGCATTACCGCTGATCAGACAGCTTATGTGTTAGAGGATTTAAGCGGGCGCCACAGTCCGGCCGATTGGGGCCAGCGGGTTGTGCAGGCGTATTGGCGTCATAAAGCCGACCGTGTAGTAGCGGAGGTGAACAAAGGCGGCGATATGGTTGAGCGTATTGTTCGAAGCCTTGACCCACATGTCAGCTATCGCGCTGTGCGGGCCACCCGTGGGAAGGCAACGCGAGCTGAGCCGATTGCGGCGTTGTATGAACAAGGGAAAGTTTTTCACACCCGCCCCCATACTTTGTTAGAAACCCAATTGTGTGAGTATATTCCGGGCATCACCAGTAAATCACCCGACCGCCTGGATGCCTTGGTCTGGGCCCTTACCGATTTGGTATTGGATAAAGAAAGCAACCCGGTTCCAAAAATATGGGGCGGCGTATAGCCAATCCCCTATGAAACGATTACGACGTTGCCAGAAGCAAGTCACTTGCATCAACAATGGCCGTGTTTTTTTGGTGATTTCTACAAGTCTTTTAAGCTCATCTTGTCTACCTATGAAATGACTCATACAAAACTCGTGGAATATAAAGATAACAAATGTGTGTTTGTTATTCGTATAACGCCATGTCGAATTGGAATTGCAAACAGAAAAATGTGTGTTTGTTATTCTGACACAATTGGACGCCTGGCTCTGAATTGCTCCATGACCAGGCCGTCAACTGTAGTGCATAACCCGGATTTCCCTAGAACAAATAACTGATCCCAATGCCGCCTGCTGCGAATTTATGAGTTGTGGTTCGTTGGCCACCAATCCGTTGGTTTTGGTATGTGTAGGGATTAATCCAAGCGCTTAGAACAATGTGGCTAACGGGTTGATACTCAATCGATACATAAGGCCCTACATTCACAGAAGAATTAATACTTCTTCCATCTTTCTTACCTATGTCTGTGCTTATATCAACTCCAAAGGCGAAATAAGTATTTTCCCGGAC
Organism: Candidatus Finniella inopinata; assembly: GCF_004210305.1. Lineage (NCBI taxonomy): Bacteria > Pseudomonadati > Pseudomonadota > Alphaproteobacteria > Holosporales > Candidatus Paracaedibacteraceae > Candidatus Finniella > Candidatus Finniella inopinata. The sequence goes on from NZ_SCFB01000004.1 coordinate 281,417, forward strand.
TTTGAAACGGGGTCCGCCAAAAAATGCAGGAGAGAAAACATTAGTGCTTTTTCCATTTGTTCTTAAAAATCCTGAAACATTAAAGCCTGCTGAATGACATTCGCCATAGTTGACAACACCAATGGAAGTGGTGCCGCTGTCGACAATGCTAGCCTGAACACCCCATCGATTCGACGAAGTTTCAGCTGGTTTCGTTGTATGCTGCTGGCTTGGACATCCGCAGCTTGCCCAAGTCATGTTGGTTTGCAACAAAGTTAGGCCAACGGCACACAGCTTTAAAGTGTGATTTTTGGTGGTCATTGAACAATTCCTTAACAAACAATTAATTTCAATTACTAATTTAGTTAAAAACTATTAATAATTTCAACAAAAATTTAACTAAAATAATGGTTAATTTTGGTTCGTCTGGTTTATGAGGCACACTTTTCCTTTTTTATAAATCATCAGCTTGAAAACTTTGTGTGAACTGTTTAAGTCTAAAAGTAGGTTTTTATAAAGATTTTCAAGGTATGATGCCCACACTTTCCAACCAAACCGACACGTTTGACTTTCAAACATTTTTAAACGCGATAACGCCGTCTTCATTGGTGGAGATTTTCACGGATGGGGCTTGCAGTGGCAATCCAGGTCCGGGGGGTTGGGGCGCTGTTTTGCGCTGTGAAGGGCAAGAGTGGGAACATTCAGGGGGCGAGGTGCAAACCACCAACAACCGCATGGAAATGTTGGCGGCGGTGGAAAGTTTGACTTGTTTGCCTTTGCAAACAAAAATTGTCCTGTATACGGACAGTCAGTATTTAAAAAATGGTATGAATCTGTGGCTTAAAAATTGGAAAAAGAATGGTTGGAAAACGGCTGATAAAAGCCCCGTTAAAAACCAAGATTTGTGGCAACGCTTGGATACCCTGACGCAGAACCAGTCGGTTGAGTGGCAATGGGTACGCGGCCACGACGGCCATGCAGAAAATGAACGGGCAGATGCCTTAGCCCGCAATGCCATTATCGCCCAGCGTATGGGGATTTCATCGTAATGTCGCCGGGCAAATTTATTACCTTTGAGGGCGGAGAAGGTGCGGGGAAAAGTACCCAGGCAAAATATCTGGCCGACTATCTGGAACAGCAGGGGTTCAAAGTCATTTTGACCCGGGAACCAGGCGGCAGCCCGGGGGCCGAGCTGATTCGAAACCTGTTGGTAACGGGTGGGGCCGACAAATGGTCAGCAGAGGCTGAGCTGTTGTTGATGTATGCGGCCCGAGCCGACCACTGGCAAAAACGAATCCACCCTGCCCTTGACCAAGGATACTGGGTTGTTTGCGATCGATTTGCCGATTCAAGCGTGGCTTATCAGGGTTATGGGCGGGGGCTGGATCTTGACTTTCTGAATCTGCTTTACAAAAAAACCGTTGGGGACCGAAACCCTGACAGAACTTATGTGTTTGATATTGCCCCCCATAAAGGTCTAGGGCGGGCTGCCCACCGATTTATTGACGGGAATAAAAACGAAGACCGTTTTGAAAGTTTCGACCTTTCTTTTCATGAACGGGTCCATCAGGGGTTCCTTACGATTGCTCAGCAGAATCAGGGCCGCTGTCTTATGGTTGATGCCAATCAATCAATCCAACAGATTCAAGACTTAATCCGTCAGGATATCTGTTCATATTTATGATGCTTTTCCCAGAGTAAATAATGACTATATTACGCGTACTGACCATGGTTTTGTGCTGTGGTCTTGGGGCTGCTGCCTCAACCATTGGAACATCGCCGACTATCCAAGAATCAGATAAAGAAGAGAAATATGAATTACCTCAGAGCGCAGCAGCATCGTCTGTCGCCTCAACAAATGGGACATTGCCAACCATCCAAGAGTCAGAAGAAGAAGCTAAATATGAATTAGCTCAAGGCGCAGCAGCAACAACCAATGTCGCCCCTAAAAAAGAAGCGCCTTTAACCCAAGAAGATTTTAATGCCTATTGTGCCAAGGAATTTCGCATTATCTTTGAAACCATCAATAAACATAATAGATTCACAGGCGATTTGCATACCCAATCGAAAGCTTGGGAAGTTATAACTTTCCTTAAAATGCCCTTTTTTGCAAAGAAAAAAGGTATCCCCTTTTCGGCAGCCCTGCAGGATTTAATTGCCGTGGGATCAAAAACTGAATTCGACTGTTTCGGTGCCCAGCTATTGCCCGTTTGGAGTCTTTTGCGGCTGGACGCAACGGATATTTTCATCAGTGACCTTGAACAAAAAGATAATGATTTTCAGTTCATCTTAATAAGCGGCCAGATAGTTCAATATTTACAAAAAATGCTTGATCATTGCCCCGCTCTCATTGGAGAGCCCGCCCATCCTGATGATTTGAAGAAGGTTGATTTATTAAAGAAAAATTTTAAAAAAACAGCAGGCTTGTTGCCGCGTTCTGAAATAGTGCCACGTAATGGGGCTTTACCAACGGACGTATTGGGGGGAGTTCTTTACTTATCGAGTGTGGAGGGTATAGATGCCGAAGGAGAAAAAACTCCAGAAAAGGGTCAATACCTTTATTGTGTGGATGCCATTCACGGACTTTATAGCGGATTTGGTCCTTTCTTCAAAGCGGGCCCTAAAACATTGTTTGAGCTTGCGACAGACCACGAGAGGCGCGTAAAAGCAGAAATCAGCGCCGCAGCACAAGATGCCGAAAAATGGTACCGTAACCAAATATCGATTTCGCTTCAAAAGCAGAAAATAAAGGAAAAAAAAATAAAGGCAGGGACCCACGCCCTGCAGTACCTTACCGATCCTTCCTTACACACCTACTACATAAAGCCGGCGAATTGGAACCCTCCTCCAGATTTGGAAATCAGCGATGCTGCCAAAGAAAAAACGCTGTCAACCTTAAGCAAAGAAGAAGCACTGGACGCGACTGATGAATCACCCCCACCATCAACCCAAGAAGAATATAATGTTTGTTGTGCAAAAATTCTGCATACGCTCTTTTCTCTTATGAATCAAAAACAAACTTTCGGCCAAAAACCATTTACACAATCGCCATCTTGGGAAACGATAGAAATTTTTGGAGATGTATTTTTTCTAAAAAAACCAAATGTACTTACTTCACATGCCATTCAAGACTTGATGCAAGACACATCAAAGACACAATTTGACAGCGTTACTGCTGAACAAATTGGCATTTGGAGTATTTTACCCCAGGATACTGTTGATAACTTTGTCAAAGAATATGAATCGGTAACTGAACCGCTTTGCTTTCCTTTGATTAGTGAGCACACTTTGTCAGAGAAGCTGCAATTGGCGGAAGCATTGGTACAGCAGCGCAAAAGCCAACGAACTTTAAGCAAAGCAGAGCTTAAAAAAAACCCTCAACTTTCGACTTGGCTCGATGGCCTGGACGACACAATCAAGACCTTGACATGGTTTCAGAAAAGCCTTGGAAAATTACGGGGAATTCCGCGAAAAATTCAGGATGTACCCCAAGGTAAAAATTTCCCCTATGAAACCGTTCAGGGTGGAGCCATTTATTTGCCCGGCGTGGGAGAGGAAGAATTGGGCCCCTCTCAAGGCCTTAGTCTTTTCTGCGTTGATATCGCCAAACAACTTTACATAAGCTACGACCCCCTGTTCGTAGACGGCCCAAAAAGTTTGTTTGATATTGCAACAGAACTTGAAAGACGCGCAAAAAGCAAAGGAATCAAAACATCTGAATGGCTGGTAACCAAAACAATGCCTATCATAAAAAAATTAATTGCAGAGGGAAGATATAAGAAGAAGGAAGGCGTACACCCACTGCAATTTCTTGTTGAACCTGGCACGTGCTGTTTTTTTGTCATTCCAGCAGAATGGGAGGGGTCCAAGGCAAAAGTTAAACCTAAAGAAATTCAATCAACTGATGCTATGCTTGCAGAAGGGGGCCGTCTAGTCTTGAAGGCAGTCGAATCCTCTTTCACCACGGAAGGTTTCAGCGATTACTACACACAAAAGAACAGGCAACTTTTAGAAGATGCGTGGGAAAGTTATTGTTCGGTAACAACCCCCGCCCAGCGCCAAGGATGGACACCGCCCCAAAGCCAGCAGGAATATGATGCCTATTGTGCGCAAACGCGTCTTGAATATTTATTGACTATGAATAAAAACAAGTCTTACGACAAGAAACCATTCACCAAGTCCGATTATTGGTATGTTGAGACAGTCTTTGGGATATCATTTTTTTTTAAAAAAAGACACTATCCGACCGTATTCGCCTTTTCCGATTTAGTCGCTGATGACTCAATGACGAAATTTGATGATCAAAGCCTGCGTCAAACTCTTAATTGGGTTGTACTGCCCCACATAACAAGCCAACTTTTTATAAAGCATTGCGAGGATGAAGATAAAGAATTTTTCCTTCCCTTAATTGACGGACCAACAATTGAAACTTTGGGAAAGTTTGCAACAAGGGATCATGATCGACTTTCTGGGCATTGGAACATGGATGAAGAATGGCAAAAATTTAGACACCTTCAAAAATGTTTTAACAAGATAAAAAATTTTGTGCCATCTGCTCAAAGGGTTCAACAAGATGGATCCTTCCCGTTAAAAACTGCTTTGGGGGGAAGTTTCTATCTACCCAATGTGGAGGAAATAACAGGGGCTGGAATAGGTGTAAATCTTTTCCGTGTTGGGGAAGACAGCTATATTGGATTGAACGAGTTTTTCAAGGATGGTCCACAAACAATCGATACGATTGGGAAATACCATGCCTCGATAGGAATTTCTGTATGTCTGTGTAAACGCCAAAAAGTTAAGGATTATTTTCAGAAACTAATGGCACCCATAGAGAAATTAATACAAGAGGAAAAGATCAAGGAACAAAAAATAGGGACTCATGCCCTTCAGTATCACGTGAATTCCAATACATGCCAATTTATGCCATATCAAGAAAAGGCATGGCAAAATGAGGTTGTCCTGAGGCGATTCCATATAGGATGATTTTCTAGGGGTCCCGGGGGAGTATTTTTTCACTGGTGATTAAAAACAAAGTATGCTTAAATCGCAGCATTAAATGGGATTACTGTGTCAGCTTGGTATCATACGCCATCTTAAGGCTTTAATAATGTTTCGGCGTCTATCGAGCTGCCTTCTGACCTGGTCGCAAAATTTTTAATTATTATATGATGACGCCTGACATGCCTAGAATTACTTCCCTTGACGTTAATAACACTAAGGATCACTTTGAGGCTTTGGTTGGGCGGCGCGTGGAGATCACTGCCAAATGGCCAAAAAACTACTTATTGATGCGAATCATCCCGAAGAGGTTCGGGTTGCTGTCGTTAATGGACAAATCTTAGAAGATTTTGATTCCGAAACCTCAACTAAAAAACAAATAAAAGGCAATATCTACCTTGCTAAGGTGGTTCGTGTTGAACCGTCCCTTCAGGCTGCGTTTGTCGAATTTGGGGGCAATCGTCACGGATTTTTGCCGTTTAGCGAAATTCACCCCGATTATTATCGTGTGCCTGTTGCTGATCGCCCTGCTGCAGAATCAGGCCTGGAAAATGACGAAGAAAATATAGACGATACCTTGTTCGGCAGCGAACAAGAGGAGTCTTTAGATGAAGAAGCGGATGCCGTTTCAGAACCAGATGAAAATGCGTCAGAAAAAGATTCAAGCGCCGATTCCGAAGACACGGAAAAAGTTAGTCAAAAACCAAAACCTTCTCGAACCGCTGGCTATAGATACAAGATCCAAGAGGTTATCAAACGCCGCCATATCATGTTGGTGCAGGTTGTGAAAGAGGAGCGTGGCAATAAAGGCGCGTCTTTAACCACATACCTTAGCCTTCCGGGTCGTTATTGTGTTTTGATGCCAAACGCTGGTTACAGGGCGGGTGGAGTTTCTCGCAAGATTAATGATGGGGAAGACCGCCGCCGTTTGAAAGACCTTGTCAAAGATTTAAGCATGCCTGAAGGCATGGCTTTGATTGTGCGCACCGCCGGGCAAGAACGAAATAAGAATGAAATCCGTCGCGACTACGACTATTTACTGCGGCTGTGGAGCGAAATCCGCGATTTGACCTTACAGTCCATTGCGCCGTTCTTAGTTTATGCCGAAGGCGATCTGATCAAAAAATCAATACGCGATATTTACAACCGGGATATTGATGAGATCTTGGTGCAAGGCGAAGAGGCTTATAAGCAAGCCAAGGCTTTTATGCGCCAATTGATCCCAAGTCATGCCCGCAAAGTTAAATTGTATCAGGATGAAAATTCTCCCCTTTTGCATCGTTTTAAGGTTGAGGAACAAATCAACCAAATGATGCAACCGTCTGTCAGGTTGCCGTCTGGTGGGTCGATTGTGATCAATTTGACCGAGGCTTTGGTGGCGATTGACGTCAACTCGGGCCGTTCAACCCGGGAACGTCATATTGACGACACTGCTTTAAAAACAAACCTGGAAGCCGTTGATGAAGTCGCACGGCAAATGCGCCTGCGCGACCTGGCCGGTCTTGTGGTCATCGACTTTATTGATATGAGTGATAACAATCATATTCAGCAGGTTGAAAAAAAACTGAAAGAGGTTGTTAAGACCGATCGTGCCCGCATTCAGTTGGGGAAAATCAGCCAGTTTGGCTTGATGGAATTATCACGTCAGCGGTTACGTCCCAGTTTGATTGAAACCTATACCATTCCCTGTACGCATTGTCATGGGACGGGCTTGGTCCGCTCCATTGAATCTATGTCATTGCATGTCCTGCGCGCTGTTGAAACGTGCGCCTTGCAACAGTCTGCAAAGGAAATTCTTTTGACGGTTCCAAGTGGGGTTGATTTATATCTGCTTAATCAAAAACGTCAGAATCTTATTGCCTTGGAAAATCGGTTTTCTGTATCAATACAGGTCAATCGGGACCCTGCCTTGAACTCGCCTGATTTCAAATTAGATGTTTTGGCTATTCAAGAAACCCTTAAAAAAATTGTTCCTGATGTTAAATCAAAACCATTATTGGCTAAACCCGAAATCATGGAAGAGGACGAAGACGAGAAAGAGCCAACCTCTCAAGGGCGAGATGAAGAGGAAGCGGCTGCAACAAAAAGCCGCAATAACCGTCGTCGTCAACGGCGTCGCCGTTCAGCTGCTGAACGCCAACAAAATGTAGAGCCGGCAAGTACTCAATCCCCTATTCAGCCTCAAGTTGCAGCTGTTATATCGGATTTACCGGCGCAACCAAAAACAGAGGGGGAAGTACGTCCGCCCAGCAAGAATCGTCGCCCCCGGCGCAGACGCCCAGCAACGAACAAAACAATAGCCACGGTTGCAGAAGACAGCACCCAACCTTCCACTGTAAAGGGGAATCAACCAAGTTCTCAGGTTATTGATATAGAGGGGCTTCCCGCCAATGTCGACCAAGGTGATACCACAAAAAGCACTACTTCAAAAAAAGGGAACCGTGGGTGGCTCAGGCGTCTTCTAGATTCTTAAAAAACTTCTTTCAAATGGTTTTTGGTTATTATCCCCATTGTACCCCATGTCATTCCCGCGCAGGCGGGAATCTAGAACAATACAACTGGACCCCCGCCTACGCGGGGGTGACAATAGAAGGCAGAGCGATGATAAAGAAGAGTAAAAAACCACTGGGGGCTGGACTACGCAAATTCTTTACCCTTCTATTCGCATGTCTGTTTTTATGTTTGTCGACTGCCCAAACCGGAGACATTCCAAAAGACCAGTTTATTAGCGACGAAGAAATTGAACAAACCTTAACGGATTGGTTAAGTCAAATCTTTAAGGTTGCTAATGTGTCCATGAAGCCGAAGGTTTTGATTTTATCCTCGCCTGAGGTGAACGCTGGTGCGACTTTGGGGGGGATGATTATTGTCTACACCGGATTGATTTTAAAGTGTCAAAACGTCAATCAACTGTTGGGGGTTTTGGCGCATGAGACGGGTCACATTGCAGGCGCCCACAGCGCCCGTGCGGCCGAGGCCCAAAATCAAGCGTTGGTTCCAGCTGTGGCCACCATGTTGTTAAGCGGAGCCGCTGCGTTAGCTGCAGGATCCCCAGACCTCTTGGCAGCAGGTTTGGCGGGGGGAGCCCAGGTATTTGAACGCGGCCTTTTAAAGCATAGCCGAGACCAAGAAGAGACAGCCGACGCGTCAGCCCTTCGCTATTTAACAGCCCTTGGCTGGCCCACGCGTGGATTGGGGGAATTTTTACACCTGTTGGATACCAATTACACGGGCCCCACAGACCCTTACACCTTAACCCATCCTTTGTCGAATGAACGTCGGGAAAAAGTTTCGTTATTCGAGAGACAAGCCTTGGTAAACGTTCAGACCCTGCCAAAGGAAGAGGGAAAATTCCAGCGCATCAAAGGCAAAATCAATGGTTTTATGAATAAGCCGGATGCTGTGTTGCGGGAATATAAATCCACTGACAAAAGCATTGCGGCCCGGTATGCACGGTCAATTGCCTTGTATCGCAAGGGAAGACATTCCGAAGCATTGGCTGTATTGCAGGGCTTAATCGATGAACATCCTTCTGACCCGTTCTTTTTAGAATTGAAGGGGCAGATTTATTTTGAAACAGGCAAGATTTCTGAAGCGGCAAGTTATTTCCGACAAGCCTTGAAACTTTTGCCCAAGGCTCAAACCATTTCTATGCTGTTAGCTCAGGCTTTATTGGAAAGCCAAATCCCTGACAGCAAAATTTTAGACGAAGCTGTTAGTTTGCTAATGGAGGTTGTTGACCACGCCCCTGAAAATGTTTTTGCCTGGCGTTTATTGGCCAAGGCTTACGGCAGAAAAAATCAAATGGATCATATGGCCTTGTGTTTAGCTGAAGAGGCTTTCTTGTTCAATAACGTCCCCATGGCGAAATCCCAGGCTCAGAAGGCTTCTAAAAGCAAGGATCCTATCGTGGCTAAACGTGCCAAAGACATTTTGGGGCAGATCGAGCCTGCTGGTGCGTGAAACAAAGCTTGCTTTGTGCGCAGGAACCTTTTAGAAACGAAGGGTAATTCCAAAATCCCAACATAAATAAAGTTACATGACTAAATTTCTAGATTTTGAACGTCCAATAGCTGAGCTTGAGAATAAAATAGAGGAACTTAGGAATCTTGCCAGTACAGATGAATTGAATATTGCCAAGGAAGTTTCAAGTCTTCAGGTCTCAGCCAATGCCATGTTGCGTAAGACATACAAAAATTTGACACCCTGGCAAAAAGTTCAAGTGGCGCGCCACCCTGACCGGCCTAAGTTTTTTGATTATCTAAACACCCTTATTCAAGACTTTATTCCGCTGGCGGGGGATCGCTTATTCGGTGAAGACAATGCCATCATCGGCGGGTTGGGCTATTTCATGGGTAAAGTCACGCTTGTCATCGGCCAACAAAAAGGCAACGACACTGAAAGCCGCGTTAAACATAATTTTGGTATGGCTAAGCCAGAGGGATATCGCAAGGCCATTCGTTTGATGGAATTGGCGGATCGTTTTGGCATTCCCATCTTAACATTTGTCGATACGGCAGGTGCTTATCCAGGCATTGATGCCGAAGAGCGCGGCCAGGCGGAAGCCATTGCCCGGTGTATCGAAGCTTGTCTCAAGGTGAAAGTTCCTTTGGTCAGTGTGGTGATTGGCGAAGGGGGATCCGGGGGGGCGATTGCGATTGCAGCGGCCAATGCGGTTCTGATGCTGGAGCATTCGGTTTATTCTGTTATCTCGCCGGAAGGATGTGCCTCTATTTTATGGCGAAGCGCCAGTAAGGCTTCGGAGGCGGCTGAGGCGCAAAAATTGACAGCGCAAGACCTTTTGCAGTTTGGGGTTATTGATAAAATCATTCCTGAACCTGTGGGCGGGGCGCATCGGCTTGTCGATGTTGCGATTCAGTCTGTCAAAGAGGCTATTCACCAGGCGTTTCAAAATCTTTCCCATCTGGACAGTCACAAAATCCTTAGTCATCGCCGAGAAAAATTCTTGAGCATGGGCTCAAATCTAGCTTAAGGGTTCCCAGTTATGATTTCCTTCGAGCTTTTACAACTCAACCTATTATCCCCTATGGTTCTGGCCTTTTTCTTGGGCGTTATGGCTGTTTGGGCCAAAAGCGACCTGCAATTGCCAGAGGGGCTGTACGCCAGCCTGTCGATGTATTTGCTGTTGGCATTGGGCTTAAAGGGCGGGGCGTATCTTTCCCAAACGTCTTTTAATATCATTGGCGTGCCAGCGGCTATGACCTTGTTGTTGGGGATGGTGTTACCCGTTATTGCCTATGTTATTGCGCATTTCATTGGGCGTTTTTCCCAGGCTGATTCGGCGGCCCTGGCGGCCCATTATGGGTCGGTTTCGGTGGTCACGTTTATGGCGTGTGAAGTTTTTGTGGAGACCTTAGGCACACCTGGCGAAGGGTTTATGGCCGCCCTGGTGGCCATTTTGGAAATTCCTGGGATTATTATCGCCTTACTGTTGGCAGAACACCGACCCGGTGTTAAACAAGAATCAAGCCTTTGGCAACGGTTGGAAGGTATCCTTTTCAGCAAAAGTATTTTGTTGTTGTTAGGGGGATTGCTCATTGGTTTTATCTCTGGCAAGCCGGGCTTAGAAAAAATCTCCCCCTTCTTTATTGCGCCCTTTCAAGGGGTGTTGGTGTTGTTCATGTTAGACATGGGGTTGGTGGCGGGCGAGCGCCTAAATGACCTAAAACAAGTTAAGGGTTTCTTATTCGTATACGCCTTTTTAATTCCCATTCTGAACGGTGCCCTTGGTGTTTATGGCGGTTACCTTGCCGGTTTATCGTTGGGCGGAGCCACCATATTGGGCGCCATGTCGGCCAGCGCGTCTTATATAGCAGCGCCAGCTGCTGTTCGGGTGTCGATTCCCGATGCTAACCCGGTTTATTACCTAACCTCGGCCATTGCGCTGACTTTCCCCTTTAACCTGGCCTTTGGGATTCCGTTGTATTACCAATTTGCCGTTTGGTTGTTTGGGCGGTAAAGCCGACCAATCCGAAGCTTATTTCGGATTGGTCTTATAAATTTTGCCGGATATGCTATCCTTAGGACAAATATGAGGCGCCAAAAAACATGGATAGAATATACCAAACAATTCTGAATGATCATTTCAGTCAAATCAAATCCTGAGGAACCTTTATCAAAAAACCTTATGCACTTTCAAAAGTAACTTAATGCTGAACACATATTTCAGGTGGCCGTTGAGGCGGAATATATTGATGCAGATTGCTTTGCCCCCACAAGTTCGGACAATTCATTAATTGTTCCTGCTAAAACATTTCTATCCCAACTGATTTAGCTATACGGAAAGTTTCTGGTTTATATCGGCTCTATGGGTACGTATAATGCCCTGACAACGCTCAAAAAGAGATAAAAGTGGCAGGTATTTAGATTATGTGTATTAGGATGTGATGGCTGGATCTGTGTATTTAGGGGGTGTTCCCACAAGCTATCAACCTTTTGTCATTGAAAAGTTGTGGCAGGATCATGCCCAACCTTTGTTGGTGGTCACATCGACGGAGGAGCATGTGGGGGCTCTTCAAGAACAATTGAATCGGATAGCGCCCCATATCCAATGCCTTAACTTCCCGGCCTGGGATTGCCTGCCCTATGATCGGGTATCCCCCAGTCAAGACATTGTAACCCAACGCCTGGAAACGTTAACAACCCTTATTCATCAACCCCAGCGTTTCTGTGTGATCACGTCTGTGGCGGCCTTGGCCCAGCATCTACCACCACGATTGTCATTGATTGGCGAATCGCTTGACTTGCAGATCGGCCAGAAAATTGCCCGGGAGGCCTTGTTAAGTTACCTGACTCATAAAGGATTTCGCCGTTGCGAGACGGTTTATGAACCGGGCGACTATGCTGTCAGGGGCAGCATCGTTGATATATTTCCAACAACCTGTGAAAATCCGCTGCGGCTTGATTTCTTTGATGATGTTTTGGATGCCCTAAAAAGCTTTGATCCTATTACTCAAAAAACGATTGCGGTTTGTGAACGGGTTGAATTGAAACCCATCCATGAAGTCACCTTAACCCTCGAGACCATTCAACAGTTCCGTCAGAAGTATCGTCAATTGTTTGGGGCCAGCAAAGTGGGCATTGAATCGGACGCTTTGTATGAATCCATCTCTGCTGGCAGATCTTATGCGGGTATGGAGCATTGGCTGCCCTTGTTTTACGACGGGTGTGAGACGTTATTAGATTATTTCCCCAATGCTTTAATGATTAAGGAAGATGCTGCCGATCAAGCGCTGATCAGCCATCAACAATCTATCCATGAGTATTATCAGGCGCGGGCGAATCCCATTGGTCGCGAGGGGACTTATCGCCCCCTGCCCCCTGAGCAGTTGTATTGGACAAAAACAGAATGGGAAGATTTTCAGCGAACCGTTGAGGTTGTAAGTTTAAGCCCTTTTGTTGCTGAAAACAGCCAAGACCAAGGGGGGCGCTTGCCGCCTGATTTTACGGCCATTCGTCAATCGCAGCCTGAAAAAGTATTCGACCAAGTCTGTCAAACGATTCAAACGCATCAACAACAAGGCCGGCTGGTTGTGATCACCAGCCATACGGATGGCTCACGCCAGCGCCTGGAAAGTCTGCTTCGGGCCCAAGGGTTGAAACGTATTTTAGCGGTACAAAATTGGCCCGCAGACGGCGCCGATCGCGGGGTTGTTTACAGTCTGACCGCCCCCTTTGAACAGGGATTTATGACGCCTGATCAGTTGGTTTTGACCGAACAAGATATTTTGGGCGACCGTATGGTGCGCAAATCGCCCAAACGCAAAAAGAGTTCTGTTTTTCAAGACGCCAGCCAGTTAGCCGTTGGTGATTTAATTGTTCACAATGACCATGGGATTGGTCGCTATTTGCGGTTGGAAACTCTGACCGTCAATCAAAAAGCCCATGACTGCCTTTGCTTGGAATATGAGGGGGGCGATAAGCTTTTCCTGCCCGTTGAAAACCTTGAGTTGATTAGTCGTTATGGCGATGAGAACAGCCTGGCATCCCTTGATCGCCTAGGCTCGGCCGCTTGGCAAAATCGAAAGTCGAAGGTTAAGAAACGCATTCGGGTGATTGCAGATTATCTGATTCGCCTGGCGGCAGAACGGGCTTTGCACCAGGGCGTTGTCTTGGATAAGATTTCTAATGAATATGACCAATTCTGTGCTCGGTTCCCTTATGCCGAAACGGAAGATCAGCAACGCGTTATTGAAGAGACCCTGAATGATCTGACGCTTGGTAAACCTATGGATCGCCTGGTGTGCGGGGATGTTGGTTTTGGCAAGACCGAGGTTGCGTTGCGGGCCGCCTATATGGCGGTGGCGAATGGCAAGCAGGTTGCCCTGATCGTGCCCACCACCCTTTTAGCGCGTCAGCATTATCAAACGTTTCGTCAACGGTTCCATGGGCTTCCCTATCGGGTGCAGCAACTTTCACGCCTGGTTAAGACCAAAGAGGCTGGCGAGATCAAGAAGGACTTAGAGGCCGGTCACGTTAATATTATCATTGCTACCCAGGCGATTTTGGCCAATGACGTTCGCTTTCACGATTTAGGCTTACTGATCGTTGATGAGGAGCAGCACTTTGGCGTGAAGCAAAAGGAAAAGCTGAAAACCCTTAAAACCGATGTGCATGTTCTGACCCTGACCGCCACACCCATCCCCCGCACTCTGCAATTAGCCCTTAGTGGCGTTAGAGAGCTTAGCCTGATCACAACGCCGCCTATTGATCGGTTGGCTGTGCGCACGTTCGTGATGCCCTATGACAGCGTTGTCATTAAAGAGGCGATTTTGCGGGAATATCATCGGGGCGGACAGATTTTTTATGTATCACCCCGGTTAGAGGATTTGGCAACTTTGCAGGAACAGCTGGGCGTTTTGGTGCCAGAGGTTAAAATTGCCATTGCCCACGGACAAATGCCAGCTGCCCAGCTGGAGGACGTGATGACCGCCTTTTATGACCGCGCGTTTCATGTTTTATTATCAACGAATATTGTGGAATCGGGCATCGATATCCCCACCGCCAACACCCTGATTATTCATCGGGCTGACCTGTTTGGATTGTCGCAACTGTATCAATTAAGGGGTCGGGTCGGGCGTGCAAAGGTTCAGGGGTACGCGTATTTAACGCTGCCCGCGGATAAGCCGATTTCTGATACCGCGCAAAAACGGTTGACCGTGATGCAAAGCCTTGACAGCCTGGGCGCTGGGTTTCGATTGGCAAGCCATGACATGGATATTCGTGGCGCCGGCAATATTGTGGGTGAAGAACAATCGGGTCATATTCGCGAAGTGGGCGTCGAGCTGTATCAGAACCTGCTGCAAGAGGCGATCATCATGGCAAGGGCCGAGCAGGCCAACCAGGCCGATGCTTTTGAAGAGACTTGGACTCCGCAAATTAACCTAAGCATGGCAATTTTGATTCCAGAAACCTATGTCAAAGATTTGGGCCTGCGGTTGGAATTATATCGCCGGTTGGCCCATTTACAAGAACGTGCACAAATTAATGAATTTGCCGCCGAACTGGTGGATCGTTTTGGTGCCCTGCCGCGGGAGGTTAAAAACCTGCTGGCTGTGATTGAACTGAAAAGTTTATGTCGCCAAGCCCATATTGAAAAAATCGATGCAGGCCCCAAGGGGTTGGTGATTGGCTTCAGGGATGGGACATTTTCCAACCCCAAGGCCTTGCTTGTATACCTTCAATCGCCCGTTGTGCATCAGGCTGGCGCGACCAAAATTCGCCCTGACCAAAAGTTGGTTTTTATTCGCGAATGGCCATCGGAACAACTGCGCCTGAGGGGGACGACCGAAATTGTGAAGGCCATAGCAGCGCTGGTTTAGGGCGGCATTTTTCTTAAGAACCCCTCGTTTCAACACTATGGATATCAATTCCATCAATCACCCTTGTCATTCCCACAGTCCCTCCTGTCATTCCCGCGCAGGCGGGAATCCAAACAATCAATGAAACTGGACCCCTGCCTCCGCGGGGGTAACAATACAGCGTTAAGGGAAAAGAGATATCGTCGGAATACAATTGGAATGTATTCGATACGTTTCATTAAACATATATTAATAATCTCTATTTACACTTAAGTATACACAAAATTATTAAATTGGCTTTGAAATGGTTTTTAATAAAATTATGCGTTTGATGTTGCTTATGTCAACGTCTGTCACTTGCGCCTATGCAGGAACTTCACAAGCCACATCGGTGAGTGGACCATCATTTTTGTTTAACAGCAGTGTTACACGGCCGCGGGCCATCTTGCATGCATTTGATGTGTCGTTAACGACGATTACACGGCCACCAACTTTTCAATGTGACCCAGTATTCAGTACTATATACCCAAATTTTAATACGGCAGACATGAGCCCTATCTTGAATTATGTCTATGCTCCTTCTACAGCTGTCAATCCTACACAAGCTATCAACCGTGCCGGCGCCAGGGGATATACGCACATTCAAATTTCCCCCATGCAATACATTCCAAGCAATTCCAATATTTGGAGCGCAGCTTATCAACCTTATGTCATGGTTCTTTATGACCCAAACTATTCAGATCAAACGACAGCACCGTATGCATATTACTTAACCGCGGTCAATACTGCTTTAACGGCAATGGGTAAATCAACAGTTACTGACCTTCAACGCTATGGGGTTGCTATTCCGGATACGGCGAAAAGTAGTCAAACAATTACTGTTGGATATATGCTTCAAAGCCCTCTATATGGGGGGCTTTCAGATCTGACCAATTTTATCTTGACGGCGGCAGGGAATCCACCATTTGGCATAAAACAGAGTAACCTCAACCCTACTCCGAAAACCAATATTGGTGTGATTGCAGATGTTGTATTTGACCAAGCTAATTTTGCTATGGTAGAAACGCCCCTTCCGCTGCCTGACAACAGTCAAGTTGTTCCTGCTAAATTGCATCCTATGAAAATTGACAATTCATTTCCTGAAGGTGCTACTCAAGATAAAAACAGATATTTCCCAGCCGGTTTTTTTACGCAAGATGATTTGAACAAAAATAGCTGGCAATTCGGTCCTAAATTGGATTTAAGCAATCCATTGGTACAAAAAATGGCTGTTGGCTACCTAAGGCTTCTTTATGATTTGGGTGTTGCAGGCGTTCGCGTGGATGATTTGCCTATTATCAGTGCTGCATCCATCATTGCACTATCGGGTCAAGATGCCCAATATATTGCGAATCAGCAGTCGGCAGCAATTTGGAAATCTATTTTCACTCAAGCCAACACGGCATATACATACACACCACAAGGCAGCAGCACGTCTGTGACTTTGCCAGGGTTTTCCTTTAATTGTGGATATGGTGAATATTTCTGGTCCTACAGCCCACAGGTCTCTCCCTTTATTCCCATAATGCCTCTGGTGGATTTTATCATACAGGGCAGCTGGCAGGTTCATGCCTTGCTAATCCGGGTTACGGCAGTGTTAGCAATCTTTTGATGCCCGCGGCTCTTGGTAACTCGCAATCAGCCGTACCGTTCTCTGTCGTTCACGATATGTACCCGAACATAGCCAACAAAAGATTTACATTTTATGAAGACAGTAATCATGGTTCTACGGTTGCCGACCCATCCATGCAGGCACATTTCCCAAATGCACTTAATGCGAGCAACTGTGTAATTTGCGCTGCCCAGAGAACAAGCCCTGCATTCGTTATCAATTCGCAACTATCCATTGCATACCTGTTGACTAAACGTGATGGATCACCCCTTATTTTACGGTTTGAGGATGAAAATGGTTACTTAAGCCCTGATGGAACGGTTGCGACAGGTGACTTTGCCGGTATTATTCAAAATGCTCTGGCCTTCAGAACAGCTATGGATGCAAAAAACGCCCCGCACGAGTACATCTTGGTTCTTGACACGAACACGTTATTGATTGCCCGCCAGTATGGTTTCGCGGTGATAAATATGTGGACTGGCAGTTCTAGTAACACTTCTCCGGTTGACGCAAGCGGAAATCGGACAATCAGCCTGGTGGATCTTCAAAAAGTCCCATCGACATATATACCTGATGGAACATACAAAGATGAAGCTGGAAGCTCTTATACAAAAAGTAGTAGTAGCTTCAACGCAACGGCCAATTCAAGAAATATCAAATTTTTTGTCTTGCAAAATCCACCATCGACTATGAGCTCACAATCGGTCGTTTTCCAGGTTACCACCCCATGGCGATTGCACTGACATCTCCTCAGCCTAGTTTTTAAAATTACGGTTTCTGCTATTTCCCAAACTTTTGTAGATTGATTTGATTTTGTAGGTTTTGAGAGATCTACTTCCTGTTTTTTTTATTTTTAGACACTATCCTCCCCTTTAAAAGACTTACCGTTTATATCAGTCAATCCGCTCAAACGCGCTTTAAATTGTGGTCAGCGGTTAGAATTTTCAATAAGTATTTGTTGTCCCAGCCTGCTACCTTCCGTCGACAGCTCACCCCTCGTTTATTCGTTTTTTCTTGCTTGAGTAGATTCAAAGCAATACGTCTCATGACAGCCAAATTCTTGGCCGCGTGGCCAACATGCACCTGGTTATGGTCTTCCCTAAAACCTACATCCAAAGACCAGTGCAGGTTAATTTCTATGTTCCAGTGTTTTCTGACAGCAACCATAAACTGATCAATATTTTCATAGGCTAAACTTGTTAGAAAGTAGCGGGTACTACGCTCAACCTGATTATTAGTTGTGCGTGTTGTTTCAAGCATGCCAACACCCTTTAACCCAGGCCAACGAAGTTGAAATACTGCCGGATCGCGTGCTGATACTAATGTATAGCGACGTGTTTCTATGCGACCATGATCATGGATCTTCTCTACTTTCCGTCGATTAAGCATCTTCTTGTACTGACGTGATTCTCCTATATGGAAAATTGCCTTGACCATTTCATGAAGCTTCGGTTGATTATCTTTTAGAGCTAATACGTAGTCTGCACCTTGAATTAAGATCTCTTCAGCAATTGACTGCTGACAACCCATGGCGTCAATGGTGACTGTACTACCAGTAACATCAATCATCTTGAGTAATTTTGGAATGGCTGTAATTTCATTGGATTTTTCATCCGTTTTAACTTGCCCTAAAAGAAGACTTTGATTGCTTGCCCAGGCACTTACAATGTGTAGGGCTTTTTTCTCTTTTCTTCTGTTGCCAGAACCCCGTAGCGTTTTTCCATCAATAGCAATAATCTCAGAATTAACATCGATAGAGAGTGACTTGATCCATGCATAAAAGCAGGATTCAAATTGCTCTGGGTCAAGTATGGAAAACACACGGCCAAAAGTATCATGAGATGGCACACCATTAGGCAGCTCGAGAAATGTTGATAACCAATCGTATTTGGCTTTGCCAAATTCACTAATATCAACCCAGTTATCAGCGCCACAAATTGTGGCCAATATTGTTATTACCAAGATATCGTGCAATTTGTGAAGCTTGTTGTGGTTATCAATACGAGGATCGGCAAGAGGTTCAAAATGTTTGAGGAAAGTATCTGATAACTGCATCCCTGTTTCCTTTTTCTTTATTGAGAAAAAAGAATAATAACAACGGATAGAACAGCAGAAAAGCCGAATAAAAAATTAGGAAATAATTTTTAGAATACTAAACTAATTTTCAGTGCAATCGCCATGGGAAGGTCACCATCATCATCGTTAAACAGTGGCTTGAAAGGATGATTTGAAAGGAAAAGTATTTGATAATGGTGCCGGCTGCAGGATTCGAACTCGCGACCTACTGATTACAAATCTCATGCCCTATCTACTTCTAAACCCAGCATATCCGCGAAACATGAGCCTATGTAAGGGTTTTAAGGGTGTTTGTTGAAGTCTCATTCTACTTAATTCTTCTAAAAAATTGCTTTTGTATCAAATTAACTGGTAGGATTGTGGTAGATTTTACTAAAGAGCCTACTTGCCATGCCAAGGTTAACAAAAGCCATTATAGATTACAGCTCCCCCAATGAGAAAAATTATATTGTTTGGGATAACGAGATTAAAGGGTTTGGATGTCAGATTTTAAAAAGTGGCACAAAAAAAACCTACGTCTTTTATTACTGGTCTCCTCTGACTAGGAAGAAAGGCTATGTCAAAATAGGATGTCATGGCAACATAACTGTAGACTTTGCCAGAAATGCTGCTAAGAAACTGGCTGCCACCGTTGCTTCAGGTCTCGATCCTAAAAAAGAAAAAGAAGAGAAATTGGTTGAGGAAAAACAATCCATTCTTTTTGCTGACTTCTTTGAAATCTTCAAGACCAAGCATATTCTTATTGCCTATAAAGATAAGGGAAGAAACAATATGGGGTGTGCCAACCTACACATCCATCCCTACTTTGGTCAAAAAAAACTAGACGAGATTACTTCTAAAGACATTAGAAGTTTTCTGGATTCACTGGCGCATATTTCCACAACAGCCAACCGCTGTTTTGCTTTGTTGAGTATGGCTTTTAAAAAGGCAGAGGATTGGGAGTATTTGCCTCCTAGAAGCAATCCCTGCACAGGCGTCAATAAATATAAGGAAAACAAGAAGCAGCGGTTTTTAAGTGATGCTGAGCTGAAACGATTAGAAGAATCCTTGATACAACAACACAAAGAGCAACCAGCTTCTTACTGCACTGTTAACGCTATTTTCATGATCCTGTATACAGGGTGCAGAGTTAGTGAAATTCTTAATCTCAAATGGGAAAATGTTCACTTAGACGACCGCTACATTCATCTACCCGACACAAAGACAGGTGAAGGGGCGCGGCCTCTCAATCAAAAAGCGATTGATCTTTTGGTTTCCATGAAACGACAGGAAGGCAATCCATATGTCTTCTATGGCAAAGTGCCTGGTCAACCTGTTGTTGAAATTAAAAGAGCATGGGGAACGATTTTAAAAAGAGCCGGAATTAAAGACTTTCGCATCCACGATCTCCGCCATTCCTTCGCCAGTTTTGCTCTCAAGAAGGGTGTCCCCCTTGTCCATGTCTCCAAGCTCTTAGGCCATCGAAATATTGCCACCACGATGAGATATGCTCACCTAGAGCTCGAACAGCTCAAGGAATCCACCAATATCGTAAACCAAGTCTTTGGGGGATGACGTAAGCCAACATAAGACCTGTGACGCTGTTTCTTAATGCACCGTCATTTGGTCTTGGACAAGTTGAGCAACTTGTTTCTGCTTCTGGGCGATTTGTTCTCGAATAGCCTGCTCCTTGGCTTGAATCTGCTCCAGAATCTTGGAAGCTTTCTTTGCCACCATTTGCTTGGCCTGACCTTGACAAAGCGTTTTTAGCTTTTCGGCAACTTGATTTAATTTGGTATAAAGATGCGTTGTTTGTAAGGAGCACTCATGGGTGGGTGCGGCCAATAAGGTTGGCAACGTATGAATAAGTATGCTTGCTTGGATGAAACCTGATGCCTGCTGAACCCCTCTCTTGAAGGCTGAGTGATCCAGCTTCCCTTTTTGCTGAGAAGACTGGAGTTGAGCCACGAGGGCATCCATATCCGCTATCACTTGCGTTTCCAAACGGGCTATCAATCCAGCTGGCGAAGAGTCCGATGATGGTGTCGGTGTTGTTTCTTCCATGCTTATAACCTCTAGCTTGGCAAGGGCAGGTTTTTCAATAAACCTTCCACACCCTGGCTTATTTTTAAAAACTCGGTATCTTGGGTCATCTTTGCTTTTTGCAATCCTTCAATTACCGGCAACCAGGCGGGGTCTTTGCTTTTGACAAACTCTTCGGTTGCTTTGGCTAAAGCGGCGCCATTGATAGCATCAAAGTTCCGCTGGCTATCGCTTGCATCCTGTAAAGCCAAAGCAAGGGTATGGGCCATTGCTTGACACGCTTTACCAACTGATTCGCTTTGCAAGGTGCTAGCGCCTGTAACCAGGCCATGAATAAAAGAAACACTTGGATCAAAGGAATCAGCCATCGGTTATTAGTCCATAATATTCTTAACGGCTTTTGCCACAATGGCATTGCCAATTTGTTGCATCTGCTGTTGGGTGGAACTGGCATTCTGCATAGATAAGCTTAAGGAATGGGCCATGGTTTGATAAACCATCGACAAAGCTTGAGCAGGCGATTCCCCTAAAACCTTTACATTGGTTTGGGTAACAGCATCCGTGATTTGTCCATTGACTTTGTCATTCATTAGCTATGCCTTTCCTTCACAACCCCAGGGTAAAGGGAAAGAGCCTTACCCTCTCTTTCCCTTTATAGTATTGTTAGCCAACAATAGAACTTGGTTGTTTCCTGTTAAGCGATTTAACCACGCCGAGAACATCAAGCATATCAGACGGGATATCCGCCCGTGAAATTTTTTCCGTTCCATCAGCAACGGCTTCCGTATCCACCGCATAGATTAAGTTCACCCCTTGGGTGGTCGACGCTTGATGAACGATATTAGACTGCTGTTGGGCAGAGGTGGCATTTTGCAGCGATAAGCCTAAAGAGCTCGATACTATTTGGTAAAGGTTACTGAGCGCCATAGCGGGGGCGTCAGCAAGCACATTCACATTCGCTTGGGTGACAGCATCGGTAATTTGGGAATTGACGGGTGTTGGTAGCGTCATAGGGAGCCTCCATTAAGAATTAGAAATGATTGAATGATATTAGGCTTTTGATAACGCTTTAAGGACACCCAGGATATTGACCATGTCAGAAGGGATATCGCCTCTGGAAATCTTTTCACTGGCATCGCCAACAGCGGCTGTGTCCACGGCATAGATCAAGTTGACCCCTTGCGTGGTTGAAGCTTGGTGAATGATATTGGATTGCTGTTGGGCCATGACAGCATTTTGAGCGGCAAGACCCAAGGATTGGGAGGAAATTTGATAAAGGTTACTGAGTGCCATAGCCGGTGAATCGGCGAGCACTTTCACGTTTGCTTGGGTGACGGCATCGGTAATTTGGGAATTGAGAGCTGTTTCTAAGGCCATAGGGAAGACTCCTGTTGGGTTTATCGGGGGAGATGATTACCATTAAAGCACAAAAACTTTATTGTAACAATATTTATTTGTGAATAATAAACACAATATTATTCGTATCAAAACAGTGTTATTTATATGAATTCAGCGATATTTAGCAGAATGAGAGATATGCAAGGATGAACCCTTAACTTACAAAAAAAATATAGTTATGGGATCTACTCTGATGTAAAACAAGGTAGCAATTAGAATTGATATATTTTTAGTTGGCACACAAAGCAGCTATGAATATGATATTTATAAATACCCAATTTAGCGTTTTAGACTTAAGACATTAGAATCTCATAAGAGAAAAAATGATTGTTTTTCAGGTTGAATAATGCTTCTACTCTTCTGTTGTTGGTATTTGGTGGGCCATAGTTATGGAAAAAAATGAGATGATTAATCCAAAATTTTTAGCAAATTATATCGTAATATTAGTTTTATCTTTTACCTTTCTCGTTCCCAACATAAGCATCGCAGCAGATAAAGTAAGTGCTGCTGATGTGGCAGAAATTGTTGCAGGTGTTGAAGAGTTAGGAATAGATGATCCATCTTCTCGCCTAGCATTAAAACTCCATAACCCTTCTGATGGAACGTTTTTTAGAACATTTGATTGTGGTGACACAGTAGGGGGTTCCTATTCTAAAGGTGCAAAATATTATGATAGTGATTTATTCTCAGGAGGTGGAAAGGAAAGCCCTCATACTAAAACTAAAATTTTTGGCTTAGACCGAACGGCTGTCAAAAACTATTTAGGAGCAATTTTTTTTGGAATTTGGAGTTACACAAATACAGCCGGCGATGGAGAGACTATTAAACAGATAGAAGTGCCTGTTAGGCGGGTAGGAAACGGAAAAATGTTTACCTCTACAGGGTATAAATCTAGAATAATTTGGAAAACTCAACGTGACAAAATAGAAGATGAGATCGAAGAAGATGCCGATGGTTCAAAACGTGCTTATACTTACGTGAACTGTGATGGAAGACATACCGAGAAAGTATTTTTAGATTACATAAAATTAAATCAAAAAGCTCTTTGGGATTATTTTATGCACCAATCATCATCTATAACAGCAGAGGATAAAAAACTTGACATAATTGGTTTTAAATTATTCTCATCGAATGATGCTTGTGATTCATGTTATGAGTCTTTACGTCAATTACAAATTGAGTGCCGCGAAGAATTGAAGGATTTTAAGTTTATCAGCGGTAAAGATACCTCTGGTAGAGATAGGCCAGTGCCCTTTGTAATAACTTTTGAAGCCTCCACTTTCTACCATCCTGAACTAGTTAATTTTTCTGGAGACCAAAAAGCTAATATTTTTGGATCTTCACTGTTTTTTTATCCAAAAGTCATAAAGCCTTTAATTAGATTGGATAAAGAAAGTGGTACGGGTTACGATTGTTACGCCTCTTCTTCAGGCGCTAGAGGTGAAGAAGATATAGAACATAGCCCTGAGTTGGCGTTGAATGAATTTCATCAACCCACTTTTATTCTGATTAGAATAAATAACGGCAAGGAAGTCAAAGTTAAGCTTAAATGAAACTGTATTTTTTCCTTGACTAGGGTATATCATCAATTAAATTGGCTTTTTTTCGCTATCCTTTGAAACTGAGAAAAATTCAAAGGGTACTTTCTTAAATACGCCGACATGCTTCACATGATGATTAGTGAGACTAAACATGTAGCTCCCTAGAAGTTAGTTGTGATTAGCGGCGAGAAAAAAGGTCCAATTTCTTTCTTGTCGCGCCTCCTCTTTTGATCAGAGAAGATGATCAATATCTAGAAGATAATCTCCAAAGCAAGTCAATAGCTTGCATTAATCAGAGTTAATCATTATTATTAACCAAACAAACGTTTATCAATAAGACATGGAGAAATGATATGATCCCAACAGAAACCAGGGTTTTGACGGCACATGTTCCGGTAACATTAGCGGAAAAAGTTGATTTATTTTCCAACAAGCTTGAGAGATCTCGTGGATGGATTATCAAGGAAGCCCTTTCTTCTTGGATAGAACAGGAAGAAAAGAAGGACCTTTTAACCTGGGAAGCTATTTCCAGTGTTGATTCTGGGAAAACAATCAATCAAGCGCTTATGCAAGATTGGGCAGAGAATCTGAGCACACACAACCAGATTTCAATGCCACTTTAATGAAACTGCAATGGACGGACAAAGCCGTTTCTGATATTATACGACTGCATCAATTTCTTTCTCCCTCAAACAAAATAGCCGCTGATAAGTCCGTGCAATCTTTGGTTAAGGCGCCGCTCATGCTAATAGAAACCCCTCGTATTGGAGATAGATTATGTGGGTTTGAACCCCATGAGGTGAGAAGATTACTCGTGCAAAAATATGAAATCCGTTATGAGATTCGAGATCAGACAATTTACATTCTGAGGGTTTGGCACACGCGAGAAAACAGGTAAACCATATCAACAAAAATTTGATCTATTATCTATGTATTCCTAGCTCATGGCTAAGAAACGTGCCAAAGTCGCCACATGGAAAGAATTTTTATTGTTTCTACTGATTGAGAACAATAACCAACAAAGCGGTTACAAGAAGCAAGATAACCATTGTTTTTAGAAAGCGAGATTGCCAGTAACATTCTTGGTTTGTGTTCGACTGCGCGGATGCGAGGGTAATCTCGCCATACTAGGTTACCTCGTGGAATGATGTTATCACTATAACGACACAAAAAGTAAGAAAACTCTTTAAGATTTATATGATGTTTATAATATTTCTGTATCTTTTTGGCGATTTTCTGAGAAACTTTATAATCATACGCTACATATGGATCAAGTTCCCAATCTATGCCAATTAGATTTAAAGCCAGTTCAAGATCCATACAGCATGTTTCCCCCCTATAAGGGAATCGTTTCGTTTGGAAAACCACTCAAGCGTTAATGGAATAATTTGATTCATGTCTAAGGTTCCACCGTCTTGGCTGGATTAGAGGGCTTCAACTCCTTTCCTGTAATCGGATCAAATTCGCCAAGGTGTTTGGTTGGTTCCTCTTTTATTATACTTTTCAACGGTTCCATGCCTGCTATCCCACTCGCAGATATAATCTTTGTCTTTCCATCTCCTTCTCATGGCTCCTCCCCCCTGCACATATGTTTTGCGTGGAGCTATGACAGCTTCAGGAAAAGCCGGTAGAGATACGGGAGCCACTACTGGCTGGTGAGCTCCCATATGTCCTGAGCTACCGCCTCCACTCTGACTCTTACCCCCATCACCGTGCTTCTTGTTAAAGAAAGCTTACGCCTTTTGCAGGTTTTGAGCAGGACGAGCGGCCAACTGTCCCAAAGTGCATACTCGAGCAGGGACAGTAACGGCAGGATGGGGTATAAAACGGGAAGTGAGGATAGCAAGATTACAGACCCCTTCAAGGAATTCTGGCCCGTTCCGTTGTGCCCACTGCCAAATAAAAATACTGGCTCGTTGATCTTGTGAAGCAACGCCGTTTAAGAAGGAACCTATATCTGGCAAATCAGATTGAAGCTGGTGTTGCATTTCAGAAGGCGGTTGACAGTCCTTTCTGTCGTTCGTCTTTGAAAAATGTAACCCGTTTCTGTTGTATGAGTGAAATGTTGCCTTCCCAATTTATCAACCGCATAGTGACGAGTAATCGTATTCAGGTAATGATCCGTGTGTTGAAGTCGGTTGAGGATAACCTTGCCTTTACCGGAGAAGAAAACAGCTTTTCCCAACAAAGCTTTTGAAGACGCCTCATCCATCGCTTCTTCTATGATTGTTCCATCCGCAATAACAGCGCCTAAAGCTGTAGGTTTCTTGCGGCTTCCGACTGAGGAGTTTCCTCTGACAAAGATTTGCCCAGTATTATTCCAACTGTCTTGGGCAAAAATGTCTGACTCTCTGCCTAAATAAACGTTAGAACTGTTTGACCAATTTAAAATTGTTAAACCTGATCGGTCCATTGACTCAGTAAAGAAAGAACAGGAATTAGCAAAATGGTGAAGATGTCCTCTGATAGGGCCTTCCACCTTCATTCCATTGCGACTATCGATTCCTGCGTTTTCTAATTGCAATCCTTGTCCACCAATATCGGCTAGACCTTGAGAACGATAGGTTAAATTAGTAATGCGCAGTCCTTTGTCAGCAAGGATAACTCCTCTATCATCAATGATACCCTCTTCATAAGAAGGTCCTGCTTTCCCATCAACCATTGCTAAACATTCTAAATAAGTTTCAGGAGTCACATGAAGAGTATCATCCCCAAAATGGATGATTCCTCCGTTAAAGAGGTAATCTTGCAAAAACTCGCCTGTATAGGATTTCAGAATGCCTTGGTTGTGGAACTGTTTGGCACGCGTGAACATCTGGTAGCAAAGGGAAGCACCCGTATGACGGATAATTCCTGATGTTTTAAACCCCCAAGATTTATATCGCTCAAACCCCGTTCTCTTACTGCTATCTGCAAGGGATATATTACCTTCATCTTCACTTCTAGGCTCAAAGACGTTTCGTCTCGGCCTTTGTAAACAACTTTATAACCACTACCATGGCGACTAAAAATATTCTGACCAAACACAAGGGTTGAATTAAAAGACTAATCGACAGTTTGAGAAAACAATGAGGTGGATCGTTCAAAAGCTTTGATAATCAATCGTTTGTGCCCAATTTTCTCAACTTCGAATCGAACGTCAACACCATCATAAGCATAGATTGTTTTGAGGGTAACAATCAGAACAAGAATGGGTTTGATGAAAAAACACATGTCCTACCCTTTCGCGAAAATAACTATCATGATTAATACTTATCGGACAAGAATGAGAAAAAGCTGGCAAATCAGTTATCCTAATTTACTTAATGATTGATATCTTACCATTTCTTAATTCTAACACCCTATTTGCATTTTGCAGAATAGAGTAATCGTGAGAAATAATAAGAGATGTTTTTCCTGTGATAAATGCGTGAATGTTTGATTGTATTATGTTTTTTACATCCGTATCTAAAGAATTTGTATGTTCATCAATTAAGCAATTCAAGCTATCTTTTAAAAAAAATCTTGCGATAGAAACTCTTTGTTTTTCTCCTCCAGATAATTTCATACCTCTTTCCGCCGCGACTGTTTTATATTGATCATGCATACTATCTATAGAATTACTCAAACAAGCTAATTCAACAGCTTCTTTTACCTTTTTAAAATCTGAACTAGAGTTTGATATAAGAACATTGTTATAAATTGTATCATTGAATATAGATGTATTTTGAGGAATAATATTGAATAATCTAGCAATTTCTTCTTGAGAAATATCAGAAATGTTATTTCCATTAATTAAAATTTCTCCACTACAAAGCTTACGAAGTTTTAATATAAGCATCATTATCGTGGATTTTCCTATACCACTTTCTCCAATCAAGCCTGTGATTTTACCAGCCTCCAATGTAAATGATACATCATTTAAAATAACTTTTTTGTCATAGTGGAATGAAGCATTAATGAAATCTATCCTTAGAGGTTGTGATAATAATTTTACTGATGTTATCTTTTCCTCTTGATTTGTCATTAAAAAAAAGTCCAACAACTGTTTTAGATCAATAATAGACTTTTTTAAGTCACTCAATACAAAACCTAAAGCATTTATTGGGTTTATAAATAGAGTTAAATACCCATGTATTAAGATAAAATCTGAAAATTTTAATTCTCTAGTATAAACATAATAACCAAGAATTGCAGTTATCATTGTAAAACATAAGCCTAATATTGACGCCTGCGCAAATAATAAAAAATCGTATATTTTTTGAACATTTATTTCGGACAAAGCTCTCTCTTTTAATATTACATCTGCTCGTTCCATTATTTGTTTTTTTATATCAAAAAGCTTGACTGCCTCATAATTCATAATCCAATCGTGGATAGTTGAATCAGTTTCCATATCTTTAATATTAGCTTTTTCGCGAGCTTTTAATGCCAACTTGGTTGTGTAAAAAGCAAAAGAAAAAATCAATAAAAATGATGTCAATAAAAGAAAGGCATAAAATATCGGGTATGTCATCAAAAGAATTAAAGTAACTATGAATATCTCTAACACCAAAGGAATAACAATAAAAAAAGTAGTCCAAAATATAGGAGGAATGCTGTTTTTAGCTTTAACGAATAGATTGGAAAATTTTCCTACACTGTAATCAATATATTGATAGAAAGACAAATTAAATATATGAGATAAGGTTCTATGTATTAAGTGTAAAGAAAATTTTTGCTTTATTACTGAGATAAAGAATTCTTTTATTATTGGGGAAAAATTGTTTAATATCCATATTATCGAATAAAAAGCGATAGCATAGAAAATACTATATATAGATTCTTGCGTATTTAGAGAATCAAGCACATTTTTAAACAGATATGGCAATGTAACGTTTATTAAAGATGCTAAGATAAGTAGCGAAAAGCTTAACAGACAAACAACTTTATTTTCTGATAATAACTCCCAAAAAATCGGTTTAAAAACGGCTAAATACTTCTTTAATCTATCGTTGGGACCAAAAATAATCTTCACTGTATCTAACCTCACTAGTAAAATTCATTTAGTTTTTATTGTAGAATTTAATTACAATCCCCAGTCACGACACCATAACTCCACGGAAATTAAGTTAAGGATAGAATGTAATTCATCAACTTTACCACCTCTTACCATCTCAATATGTTCTTCAAGAATTCTTGTATTTAAGATTTTTTGTTTTGCGCAATAGCCATCTAAACATAATGCATAAATTTCTCTAATATTTTGTTCTATCCCTCTTTGTAACATTCCTGAGGTCTCACCTTTAGTGCTCCTTAAAACTATATTGTTTTTAAAAAAATTCCTAATTTCCTCACGAAATGGTAGTCTTGTATCAAACTTATCAAATGATTCATATACTGGTAATGCTAAAGCAAACTCAACCAAAGGCTGTGCAAAAAAGGGGTATATAGTTGGTACTCTATTAAGCTTCTCAGAGACTTTTGTTTGATTTACTCCTTCATAAATAGAAAGAACCTGAATGGCCTTCGCTGGAGGACAATTCTTCAAATCTTCAAAAAAATAAGGATAAATAGCATCCCGATCATATTCAAGATTATGAAATTCAGGCAAAAGCCATTTTGGTTTCCCAAAATTTAGCAAGTCATGTTGCTGATGATCGCCTCTGTAATATTTCCATAAAGCTTGAATATTATCTTTCAATACCATTGCCAATGGGATTTTATGAAGGGCACATAATTCAATAATTTTTTTAGTAATCCCCTTATTTTTATGTTTAATCCAATAATCAGCTATTGATTTATAAACAGTATTTCCTTGGCAAAACAAATGATCACCACCATGACCACTCCAAAAAACGGTATCCCCATTCTTAAGCATAATATTTTCTTGCTCAATGATTGAACGCCGGTTGAGAAGAGATACATGGGGCTTATCAAACCTCATATACATATTACTAGATTGCATTAAAGAATACGGATTGTCCCAATCATAGAAATTTAAATTTATACCCAGGGAATCAGCAATTCTGGTAGCTTCTTTAGATTCGTCAGATGAAGAAACCTCTAAGTCTCTCAAATTAAGCGCTTCTATTAGATGTTTTGTAGGTTTAAGATGCTTTAAGGCCATCAACAGAGAACTTGAATCGCTACCACCAGAAAGAAATAGGGATGTGTTATGATTTTCTTTGATCTGAGCAGAGATAACATCAAAAAAAACTTCTAAACATCCCTTATTTTTGCTATCCAGTATTTTAGTATTACAAGGGTTCCAAAACTCAGTTATCTCAAAATTATCATTGGTGATTATAATGCAATTACCATGGGGTAATTCTTTTATTCCTGAAAAAGGAGTCGTGTTTGAATTTAGAAGTCCTCCCATACTGCTTAGCTGAGATACAAAATAATTGATTGAAATATTTTTCTCTATTTGGTCCGCAAGGCACCATAAGTCTGAAGAAAATAAAATACCTTGTTCCGTTTCTGCATAAAACAGCGAACTATAGCCAATTGGGTCTGGGAAAATATAAATTTTCTTGTTTTCCAAATCCTGGCATAGCAGAATATACTGCCCCCAAAAATTTTCAGATAAATATTGACCTTTTGTCTCTACTATTTTTCTTATTATATTTACTTCTAAAAAATTCACTTTTTTGGATGATTCTGTGCTAGTGCTTTTATTATATAAATTTCCAGCCAAAAACCCTTTATATGAGGTTTTTGAATCGGAAGCTTCTATTATAAAAAAATCGTAATATGATTGTTGGCAACCTTTACGTCTTCCTGCAATAACTTGGGAGAATGGTGTTTCAATAATAGTTTTATTTTCACTTATCGCGGGGGATACCAAATTTATGGTTTTATTTTTAATAGCATCCGTTATAAAACTTTTTTTTGAATAAAAGATTCCTGAAAAAATTACATTCATTGTATATTAAAAAACCTAAAAATTAAACACTTAAAAACAATATAGGGGCAAGCTTAATGTTGAGCTCTTCTCTGTCATTAACTACTTTACCCTGGACTTGAACCCAAGCATGAGCATAAAAGGGTAAATTTTGAACACCTATTACAAAATCACAATTTAATCCTTGTTTTTTATGTAAAAGCGCTAATGTTGCGGCAAATGCAAGGCACATAGTTTTTTTAGGATAAAAAAAACTTGCAGCTTCAACCGCAGCTGAAAGTTCTTCACTTTTTGAGTAAGAAAATCGGGGTATCTTACTTTCGACGGTTTGAAGAAGGGAAAGGATGCCCTTTATCTTGTCGCGTTTTATGACTCTATGCACTTTCAGCAATAAATAAAAAGATTTAATTACTAAAGTTTTTTTTACTTTGTGTTCAATTTTAATATCTGAAACCCATTCACGTACTTTAATACCGCCTGCTATCTTTGGAGAAGCTACTCTATTGTTTCTTTGTCTACATGCTGCTTCAACTATTAAGCCATTTTTAATAAACAAAATTATGTGTTGGCTTATGTACAGCCCATCGCAAGAATTAAACTCACTGGAATACTCTAAACCATTTTTTACAAAAACTTCTCTCAAAATTTTGGATAAAAAAACACTTGACTCAACAGACATAGATAGATACTCATCATCGGAGGCTTTAAGTATCACAAACCTGTCATTACAAAGGGCGCCGTAAACACCAGGCGCCCACTCAAATTGAACCAAGAAACTATTCATAACTGAATATCCTTGACCTACCGCCATTCAATTAATGACAGTTACAATACTTAGAGCCAAAGTTTTCAAAACTAGTACAACCATTTCCGAGAGTCATTTCTGACGCTGCACCAAGAGATACAAACAACTGACTGATTTTTTTTACTATATTTTCATTTGTCTTCATATTAAAACCTATTTATTAAGTTAATAAAGCTTCAAAACAGAGGATTTCAACAACCTAAATCACGCCCATTTCATACCAAAGTTTTCAAAACTATTACTACACGTCCCGAGAGTCATCTCCGAAGCCGCACCAAGAGATACAAACAACTGAATATTATTCATCATTAGAACCTTCCTTTATTCAGACTCACTATTGAGTCTGTCCATGATATATCACACTTGACAGGAGTCAATGTTTGAGAATTTTTTTAAAAAATCAATTTGACTTTTAAAAAATTAATTTGACTAAGAAATTTTTTGCACCTCTTACAGCAGCCGAGGAAGTTTGTGATTAGAGTTTTTTTGCTCAAGGTAATCCCTTGTGAAGTAAGAGCCAAAGGGGTATTGAGATTTTTTCGAAAGGACAATTTTGTTATAACCTCAAAACAAGATATAATGCTAACTGTAATTATTTGCGGAGAATTTCATACGCCTTTTCTTCCTCTTGGTTTTTAATATAATTATCTATTTTTTTCATTACTATGCTGATTTACAGTATTAATAAAATATTTCTCACCTCAAAACTCCCCTCTCTATAACTGTTTCTTCGCCTCAGGCATAAATCTAAAAATCCCTCGTACTGTAATGCTCTTAAGAGCTTGAAGCACTTTTTTAGGACTGCACATTAGAACAGATTGAATCAAAAGGCGGACATGGTCTTGGCCAGTTCTAACTTCTAAAAATACGATCTCAATCGTTTAGAAATCTTTAAACAAGTCTCTTCTAAAATTTTATCCACTCGTTCCTTAAAAACTACCCTGTGATATTTTGCTGCACAAACCAAATTACACAACAATACCGATACATTATGACTTTTATGGATATATTGGTTCTCAGACATCTTTAAATAAATTTAGAGCAGTATATTTAATGTATTATTCTATTAAGAACCGCGGTTATTGGTTGTAAGAGAGACAGCAATCTAGCGCGGCCGATTAAACACACTAAGAGAGAGTTATTGAATGCTGTTTTTATGCTAAGAACAGGGTGTCCGTGGTGTCATTTGCCCTATCTTTCCAAGCTAGAGTCGGTCTATAATCAATTTAGGAAATAGGGACTAGATAGGGCTTTTGAGGTTATCCATTTTAATTTTAAAGGGTGATGATGCATGTCTTGAGAAGACGGACTGGCGCTTCAAAAAATCACCAGTCCCTTAGGCTGGAACTGATAAGACAATCCCGCCTTAATAACATGAGCGGAATATTGAAGCGTTGCCAGCGTGTCTTTGGGCATAGTATTCTCCATCAAACAAGGAGTTTTAACCTTGGCTCCTAAATTATAATTATATTCAAGACGGATGACCATGCTTCCAAAAGCGCGTTCATATCCAATCCCGGGCACAAAAACAATTTGCCTTTTCGAGGCCGAGACGGTTTTGCAAGCTCCACTTCCAGGGATGATAAATCCTCTGACATTGACCTCTTGCCAGGCATGGTAGGCTTCAACCTTATCACGACTCATCCCAAGGCTACATTTCAGATACAAAAGATTATCATTCGCAGTGACAGCACCAATACGAGGGGCGACACCCAAGACAAGACCGCGTTGGTATTGAGTTGTCAGTTTTGTTGGATATTGATAGGAAACAGCTCCTGTTTTAATGGTTTCGATATCATATGTTGCTTTCTGACGAGACGTGTCCTGTTCAAGATTAACCTCTAAACCGAGGTAAAACCCAGAAAAGTTGTGGCCATATCCGGCATGAAGGCCATAAACCAACGAATCATAGGCGGTTTTCTTATTGAGGGAAGAATCTTTGACGTTCACCGTCCAATCGATGGAGGGGAAACTGGTCTGGACATGATGTTGGATGCCTCCTAAATTCCCACCTAAATAAAAGCCGTTAAACAACCCTGAATCAGCATGGGTTCCCTCTAGGGTGCGTATTCCGGCGAATTCGAACGGCAATTCTGGTTTTATCCGAATGGCCGTTCCGGTTTAATTCGAACGGCAATTCTGGTTTTATCCGAATGGCCGTTCCGGTTTAATTCGAACGGTGAATCCGGTTTTATCCGAACGCGGATTCTGGTTTAATTCGAATACGAATCAAAGAGAAGCGAACTCTCCGATTTTATCTCATTTTTTCACCCCTTCATTGTTTGTGATTTCCGTTGTGTCATGCAAAGGACCCTCGATGTTTTTTTGTTTGGTGTTTTCCTGATCCTTTTCTTTACTCCTCACTTTTCTCATAGATTCCCCTTTAATTTCAAGCCTATAAGAATTATGAACCAACCTATCGAGGATAGCATCCGCTAACGTCTCATTTCCTATGGTTTCGTGCCAGAGTTTGACAGGAATCTGACTGGTGACAATCGTAGAGCGTTTATCATGTCGGTCATCCAAAACCTCCAATAAGTCACGGCGTTGCTCATCTGTCAGAATAGACAATCCAAAATCATCTAAAATTAAAACCTCCGTTTTAGCAAGTTCACTCATTCTTTTTCCATAACTCCCATCCCCCTTTCCAAGCTGCAATTCGCTAAGCAAGCGACTGAGGCGGCAGTAATGAACTTTATAACCTTGAAGGCAAGCCTTGTGGGCCAGAGCACAAGCCAAGAATGTTTTCCCCGTGCCACACGGCCCAACAATCAAAATATTATGATGAGAAGCAACCCATTGGCATTGAGAAAGTGTGGCCAACAAAGATTTGTCTAGGTTACGCTGACATGAATGGTCAATATCTTCAAGGCAGGCCGTCTGCTGTAGTTTGGCACTGCGCAAGCGTGCCTGTAATTGCCTGTTTTCCCGGGCGATGACTTCTGTATCAACCAACAAGCCAAGACGTTCTTCAAAGCTCAGCTGCGTTATGGTTGGTTGCTCCAGCTGTTCTTTAAAGGCTTTTGCCATAGAATGAAGACGAAGTTTTTGAAGGTTGTAAACAATTGGATTCAGTAACATGAAAGGGTCTCCTTTTTTAGATTATTTAAAGTATTTTTGGCCACGAATATATTCGTGAGAATCAGAGAGGCTATTGACTTCTGAGGACGAGGATAAAGACTGTTGATCCATCTTGTTCTTCAAAATAGATTCAACATTTTTGTAACTGTGGCCTCCTATCTCTAAAGCCCTTTTACAAGCCAGCTCTAAACGGTCTTCACCGTAACTCTTGCCGAGCCTTAAAATCCCAAGACACGTGCGAAACCCCTGTTGAGGATGGGCGCGTGAAGCCATGATGACTTCTATCAATTTTGCCGTTGCTTCCCCCGTTTTCTTGGCCCAAGAAACAATTCGTTCGGGTGTCCATTCCACCTGTGCTTGATGAGCTTTTGGCATGTGCAGAGTATTTGTCGTATATCCGTTGGCACCATAACTTCTGACATGGGTCGCGACACATTTATTCTGACAAAAAATTTCAACAATCGTCGGTCCATAGCGAACATAGAGAGATTCCTTTGCCAAGGCATAGGGAACACTGTAAAAATGCTTGTCTAACTCAATATGGTAGTTGAAGCCGGCTTTAACTTTTTTCCACTCGGCGTACTCATACCGAGTTGTTGGAAGGGATTTTAATGCCTGTTTCTCAAGGTCTTGAAAGTGGCTTAAACGGGATCCTGGCAGTTTTTGGAAAGGACGTCGGTTTAAGACATCCAAAAGTGGCTGAATAGCTTGGTTTAACTCGCTCAAGCTAAAAAAGGTACGGTTACGAAGCTTGGCCAGAATTTGTCTCTCGACTTGTTGGACTGCATTCTCAACTTTAGCTTTATCCTTCGGACTTCTTGACCTTGTTGGAATAATTGCGACGCCGTAATAAGAGGCCATATCTTGATAGGTTGGGTTGATATCAGGTTCGTAAAGATGCGCCTTATGGACCCCACTCTTTAAATTGTCTGGCACAACAATCTCTGGACAGCCACCATAATATTCAAACGCATTCACGTGAGACTTGATCCAGTCTGCAAGCGTTTGGGTCCATGTGGCCTCCACGTAGGTAAAACTGGACGCACCAAGCGCAGCTACAAAAATCTGTGCTTCACCGACTTCCCCTGTCGACGTATCCGTTACAACGGACATCGTTTGACCGGCATAATCCACAAAAAGTCTCTCTCCTGCTTTGTGGGTCTGGTGCATCCAGACATCAAGTGTTGAATTACGCCATCCTCGGTAAACGTCGCAGAACTGGCTGTAGCTAATCCCTTGGGGGTACTTTTCTTTATACTCACTCCATAATAATTGTAACGTAACATGCTTGCACTTGAGTTCTTTATGAATATAAATGCAATCAATCTCTCCCCGTTGTTCTTTATTGATTTTTTGAGCAGGCGGATACAGCTTGATCTCCAACTCTTCGTCGCCTAGATTGTCGGGCACAGGCCAGCTTAAGTTAACTGCTTTTGCCCTCTTGACGCCTTCAACCGCCGTACTCGCGCTAATGCCAATGCTCTTGGCTATCTCCTGGTAACTACATCCACAGCTGTACCGTAAACGTAAGATTTCTCTGATCTTTCTCATTGATATGTGACTCCGTGACATGGGCTGTTCCTTTCATGTTTTGTTGAACAAAAAAAGGATACAGCGTTCATAAAACGCGTTTTATAACCAAAGGTCTCCTTGATACAGGAGGTCAAAGGCCATCGCTTCGTCTTGGAATCGTTATTCGATTTAAACCAGAATCACTGTTCGATTTGAGCCGGAATTGCCGTTCGGATTAGACCAGAATCACCATTCGAATTGAGCCGGAATTGCCGTTCGGTTTAGACCGGAATCACTATTCGATTTTCGCCGGAATACGCACTCTAGGGTGGCAACCGTTAAGAAAAGAGGGAGAAGAATTTTTTTCATGGGATATATCCTTATTGTTAAAGTTTTTTTGATGTATGATAAGATGGTCAGAGTTGAAGTAGAGGCTTTAATAGCTTTTACTTCTTGTGGTTCTTCTCCTGGACGTATTCTTCTATTTGATCGATGATCCCCTCGGTTACGCCTTCGGCGATTTCTGCAACAACAGGACCAGAGCATCCTGATAGGAAATGACAGACTGCGAGATGAAGAAATACACACAAGATCATTTTGGAGATTGGGGTTGGTTTAAAAATACGCATACGCTTGACTCACTCTTCTTTGTTATGGGTTGATGTTTCTTGACGTTTCTGAATCTCTCCCAGTTCTTGGCTTAGAATGTTAGAGGACTTACCTGTTGTCTCTTTTATAATGGCTTCTAGTTTTTGAGCGGTCGATTGGGTGGGGTTTTTGGCATACCGATGAGCCAGGGTGATAAATCGTTTGCTGGTGAGAAGCTTGGTGCCAGCCTGGGTTGCTGCTAAAAGACTGGCTGTATAGGCTGGTGCTGCATAGAGACCGCCTGCAATGCTTGCCAGGGCCCCAACCCATCCCGATCCCGAAGGGTTTTGATTATTGCGCTTGATACTCTCCATGGCCTTGGCGACGTCGACGTAATCACCAAGCTTTTGGTAATTCTCAGGGCCGAGGTTGTTTTTGAGGAATTTCTGATTGTCCTTCTTTTGAAGGGCTTTAATGAGGGGATTGTACTGAGGTTCTTCGGTGATCAAGCTCGATAGCTTTTCACCCAATAACCCTTCTAAATTCTCCCTTTTGGCGTAGGCACCGTATTCCAAGTCAGCTTTTTTAAGGGCTTGTAAGAAGGCAGGATTTTGCTTGCCATAGTCTTCTAACATGGTTTTGGTGGTGGCTTGAAGATTGTGAAGATAAGACAAGCTATCGCTATCCGCTCGATCAAACAGATTCTTGTCTTTCATCATCTTGTTAAATTCTATTTTTTGCCGTACCGCCTCTTGAACAGTAATCGGTTTAACGGCAGGGGCCCCTTCCTGGAGTTGCTTTTCCAGGGACTTCTTGACGGTCTCTGAAGCCGTTGCCAGATACTCTGGCAGAGCTTCTTGTGTTTTGCCCTCCAAGTTCTGCTTGATTTCCCTAAAAACGCCTAAAAGCTTTTTGGTGGGTTCAGACTTCGCAACCGATTGCAGCTTGGTTTCCAGTTTCTTGATCTCTTGAAGCCAAGGGGTCGGATCAATGGTATCGGTAGCAGGGAGAAGGTTTTCTAGAGGGGCGTAAATTCTTTTTGCCACCTGCGACAAATCTTCGGTTAACGGAGGCGAGACTTTATCTAACAACTCCTCAAAGGACCGCTGATACTGTTCTCCTGTCTTAGATAGGGTTTCTCGAATCTTGTCACCAAAGTACGGAATGCGACTGATCAGATTATGGGCAGCGGCTGGAGCGACGGCATCGGTCGCCGCCACACCGGGTAAATCAACGCCAATTCTTTTGGCGGCATCTAAAGCTTTGGTCTTCAGCTGGCTCTTGCCAAATCCCGCCAAAGTTAACGCTAATGCTTTTGGATTAACGGCCCCTAAAGCCGTTACAGCCGTCGTCCCACCAATACCAGCTGCCATCTTGCCCAGTGTGCTTTCCACGCCGGCTTCGTCTGCTGCCGTGATACCTGCTGCTCCCCCCGCGGCTAACGCTTCATGCTTTAAAGCCTTCATAGGTAGACTGGCTACTTTTGCACCAGTCTTGGCAATCCCTAATCCAGGAATCGGTACCGAAAATTCACCAGCCAAATGGACAAACTTCTCAAAGGCATCTTGCGGGTTTAGGTTGCTTCCGAACAGCTGATTGACCTTTTGACCCAGAAAGTCGGCGATGACAGGATCAGAAGGAACAGACGAGGTTTGTTTCTCAACCCCCACCTCGGTCTTTGAAGGAAATCCTTCAGGCGTGTTTCGTTGCTCAGCTATGGCAGCTATATCAGCCAGTCCTCCCACACCTTGAGAAAAGCCATGAGCAGCCACGCCGGCAATACGCTTGGTCTTTTCCCAAAAAGAAGAATCTTGACCGTGATTTTGTTGTTGTTCTTGGGGTGGTACCCCATCATTGTTTATTGGTGGCTCCGATAATTCTCCTACTTCCGCACTTTGGAACTGTCCCCAATAATTGGAAGTATTGTCTTGGTTTTGCGATTCACCGACTTTTGCGAAGCGATCCCAGTAATTAGAAACCATCATTGCACCACCGTTCCACCATGAGAGATGGCGTCATCAATCTCAGATTCCGGCACTAAAACAATAGCACCATTAGGCGCTTTGACTTTAAACGTCCTTTGTTGTTCCTGAATACCGGATTGCCCCCCTGCTTGTGGTGTTCCTCCCTGAGGCATGAGTCCCGCTGACCTGGATTCCAAACCCTGACTGTAATCAGGAATCTTGCTGATCAAGGCTTCATTCTTGGCCATTTTGCGTTCAATCTTCTTCTCAAACCGGTCCAACATCATGGCTAAGGCTTTAGGGGTTTTAGAGGATTCAGGAATCCGACTGGTTAAAAACTCAAATTCTTTTTGATTAGTATTGCCAAACGAGATGTTCCCCTTGGCAAACTCATAGAGTTGGGCTGCAGCTGTGTCATACAGTTGCGTCGCGGTCATGCCTTCGGTATTAAAGGCCTTGCCAGTCAGGCGTTGCAGATAGGCGCTTAAGTCTGAACCGGCGATCACTTTGCCTGAGGAGAGAAGGTCTCTGGCTTCCTTGGTGGCATATAAGACATCTTCCAAGGTGGCGTTTTCTTGTTCGGCTTTCTTAATAGAATCGACAAGCTTTTTAGCGCCTTCTTTACCAAGGCCCACCTCAAACTGTTTTTGAGGGTTCCAGCGCCCTTCTGTGTTTTGTTGGGCAATGGCAATGCGTTGATTCTCTTGGGAGAACTTTTGGCTTTCAAAGTCAACGGCCTTTTGATACAGATCAGCATTGACCCCACCCACTCTTTTGCTAAAGTCTTGCACAAACAGGGCATTGCCGTTTGATGGGCTTTTAACGGTGATCTTTAACGGGTTTACCTGATCAATAGACGACAGTTCATAATCAGAACCCGTGATCTCGTTCAGTCTGCCTAAGATATGCTCGGCATACTTTTCTTTGGCTAAGGGTGCCATGGTCATCATATTCTGGGAGTAATCTTTTAAGAGAGGTTCCAACTCTTCTTCTGCCTGCATCTTGAGCTCATGCTGTTTGTTCTTCTCAGCCATGGCCATGCCATTGGCTTCTAGCCACTCAAAGACACGTCCAACCTTTTCGGCTTGTTCCTTCTTTTCTTGAGACACTTTGCCTTTAAGACCCGCAGCGGCACCCGCTAGCATGCCGGATAGCAACGCTCGCCATCCTCGTGCGGGACGATTCCCTGTCACCTCTTTTCCTGCTTTACCCAAGAGGTCAGCCATATCGTTTCTGGGATCAGGGGCATTGGCTTGGATATCATGGCCTTGCTTGGCCATGGCCCCAAGGAGTCCTAAATTCTGAACACCCGCTCTGCTTGCAGTTTGTCCGGCTTTTTGTTGAAATCTATTTTGTTTCATCATCTCAATGTGTGGATTGGACATTTTTTATCTCCTTCTTCCCGTGGCAGTGCTAGAAAATTGAGACCCCATCATCGCCCCCATGGGACCGCCAAAATACGCTCCGATACCCATACCCCCAAGATGCAACATCGTATCGCCAAAGCTGGGAGGGGTGGCTTGATACTGGGCCATTTGGTTTTGATACTGGGCGTTAATCTGATTGATTTGAGCCTGATGACGGTTGAGACTGTCCATATTGCTTTGCTGAAAGATCGTATTGGCTAAATCAGGAGCCCGGCTCGCCATGGCTCTGTTGGCATCTTCGCCCCGAATCCCAGCACCAACATTAAAGAGGCCCATCTGGTTCTGCAGGGCTTGTTGACGGGCTGTATCCAGCTGGTTCCTTTGATCTAACCTTAACTGATGTTCCATCTGGGCTCGTTGCAACTGACCCATGCGTCCTTGTTCTCGAAGACCATACGCTGCTTGTCGGTTGGCTAAGTCAGCCCCTTTGAGCTGTTGTCCATATAGATCCCCTCGTACTTGGCTTTCTTCCAACGCTTGGGCCTTGTTTTTGCCCAAGGTGTTGCGCATTTCAATGGCGGCGGTGCTATCGCCATACCCTCGACGGTTGAGATATTCTTGGCCTTCATTTTGTTGCCTGGTGAATTCTTCTTCCAAAACCCTTTTGTTCATGTCTTTAAAGTTTTGGACATACCCATTAAAGTCAGGAACCCGAGCTAATTCTTCCATATCTTGCCTACGCTCGGTATTCAGATCATTCATCACCTGAACAAACGGGGCAAAGTCCACCAGAGCTGAGGGATCATACTCATTGAGGCGTTGTATCTCTGTAATCGCCTGCGTCATTAAGTCACCGGCCTGGTCATACAAGGCTTGTTCCTCCGGGGTTCTGGGTAACCGTTCAATCACCCGTTTTTTCTTGCCATCAGCACCCACCACCGTAATCGCTTGGGTCCCTGTCACATGGTCAATCACATCCATCAATTCTTCAGGCGGCGGTACCGGCGGATAATACGGAGCAGGAGGAGCAGAATCATTACCACCAAAACACATATCAAACCTCCTTTTTCTTTTGTTTCAGGAACCAAACCTTTGTTGGATCAATGTCCGACGAGTCGAGACTCCAGGCGGGTGGGGTTTCCAGACGATGGATGCTTAACGGCTCAAACCGATCCAAAAGCTTTTGCCAACTGGTAAGGCGGGTCCAGGTATAGACTTTCTCAAACCCTGACTTGAACGCATGATCAAACAAGCCTAAGAAAAAGCCCTTCCCAAGGATTTGGTGTCGAAAGGCAGGAAAGATGGTTAAAAACGCTTCCGCTTCACGAACGTTTGTCACAGGATCGATACCCCGATCGATCAGGCCATAAAGCCCAGCCGGGGAGGCCCTTGCCGATATTTGATCTTTCAGGATCAAAAAACAGGTAATATCCGTTC
Source organism: Candidatus Finniella inopinata (assembly GCF_004210305.1). Lineage (NCBI taxonomy): Bacteria > Pseudomonadati > Pseudomonadota > Alphaproteobacteria > Holosporales > Candidatus Paracaedibacteraceae > Candidatus Finniella > Candidatus Finniella inopinata. Next base: position 322,522 of record NZ_SCFB01000004.1, read on the forward strand.
GATAATACCGAGGATGGTTTGTACAAACGTCTTCAGGCGATAGGTTTTGAAAGGTAATCGTCATGAGTGTCAACTCGTTTCAGGGTAATAATAAAGAAGGAATTTATTGTTCGATTGACCATTGAGAGGGATGATGAGATCACAATTTTTGGGAAGATGGCTTGGATAACTGGGGTCACCTCTAAAATGAAAGGAATAATATGCCCCTGGGTTCCATAACCAATACCGATCATACTCATCTGAATCATAACCCCCATTAAAGGTGATTCTTAACGAATAAGGTGTGGGGGCGCCGCTCCCTCCTATCACCACTCTTCGGATGTTGTATCCTCTCCATTGCCCAAAGGAAGGGGGCCCTAAGTTCTCAAAAATAGAAAACACTGGCAGAAATTGAGGGGAAAGGGTGTAGCCATCGGTCGATCCTAAAACCGCTCCTCTGGTGATCAAAGAGCCATCAATACTGGAACTCCCAACCTTTTGAAACGTTGTGTTGCCAGATCCTTGAGACATAAGAACCGTGCCACTGGCAGCCGCTTGAGAATCAAGGTTGGTTGTCTGAATAGCCTTGAGGGCAATTTTAGGATTGGTTACCGCTAAATTCGCCATTTTGTCTGTTGTGACTGCTGAAGAAGCGAGCTTCTCTGCCGTTACCGCTAAAGCGCCCAGCTTTGGGGTCGTAACGGCATTATCGGCCAGTTCGTCAGTATCTACTGCATAGGCCACCAAGTGCTGTCTTTGAACAGATTCGCTCGCCAGTTTGGGTGAGGTGATAACTCTATCGGCAAGCTTATCGGTTGTCACAGAACTCTCTTGAAGGTTTCTGGTCTGAACTGATCCATCGGCCAGTTTGGCTTGCGTCACCGCGCCATCCCCAATCTTGGTTGTCGTGACACTTTGAGATGATAAACTCGCTTCAACCACCGCATTGGGAGCCAATTGCGCCGCATTCACCAAGACAAATGACAGGTTCCCCTGTCCATCCGTTTTCAACACTTTGTTGGCATTTAAAGGATCAGAAGACCCAGGGATATTCCCCGCTTCCACTTCGTTAATAGCATGGGCCAAAAGATTGATATCATCCGTTACGGCATTAAACTCTGCATCCAACATTTCCGCTGTGGGCGGCTTTTTTCCCAGCAGATCAAAACGTTGGTTATTGGGCAACGATTGATCAGGCTCATAAGGGAGAGAGGGGCGACTTTTATTGGTGGGAAGAGGCATACGGTTCTCCTTTAACTGCCTTCTGGTAAGTAGGCTAATATCAAATAGGAGGCAGTTGTATGGTGAGGTGTCCTGTATGTAAAGCCAGTGTCTGAGTAGGTGGGAGAATAGATATTACTCGCAGCAAAACCAATCAAATGCCCTGGCGAGCGACGCCTATAAGTAACCGTGACAAGGCAGTCACCAAAATCATCCTCCATAGTGCAGGTGGCTCTTCGAATGTTAAATCCTTTCCATTGAAGGCTTGAATCACTTCCAGAAATGATCTGGAACATACAAAAGATGAGGCCACCCACAGCGCCTAGACTGTAACCATTGATCGAACCAAGGGTTGTTCCGTCTTGGATCAACGAGCCATCAAAAGACGCCGAAGATATTTTGTTAAAACTGACATTCCCAGACCCTGTGGCCATGAGGACCGTACTGGTAGCAGATCCTTGAGCATCAATGTTGGTATCTCGAATGGCCTTCAGGGCAACTTTAGGGTTGGTTACCGCCAGGTTACTCAACTCATTCGTGGTAACCGCTCCTAAGCCCAGCTGAAGCGTTGATACCGCTGCATTGGCTATTTTGGCTGTTGTGACGGCCCGATCGGCAATCTCTGCTGTCGTAATGGCTCGATCCGCAATCTTATCTGTGGTCACCGCTTGATCTTCTATAGACGCTGTCTGCACGGAGATGGGGGCTAACTTTTCTGACGTTACTGCTTGATCAACCAGTTCATTTGTGTTCACCGAATTGGCTTGAAGATGTCGGTTTTGAATGGAGTCACTAGCAATTTTAGCGGATGTAATAGCACCATCCCCAATCTTGGGGCTTGTCACACTTTGGGGCGCTAAAGCCGCTTCCACGACAGAATTAGGAGCCATCTGATTGCTGTTGATCAGCGTGAAGGATAACGTGCCATGACCGTCTGTCTTTAACACCTTGTTGGCATTCAAGGGATCATCAAATCCAGGAATATTGCCAGCTTCCACCTCGTTAATCCCATGGGCCAACATATTGACATCGTCTTGTAAGGAATTGAATTCCGCATCTAACATCTGAGCTGTCGGAGGTCGTTTGCCCAGTAAATTAAACCGTTGGTTATTGGGCAAGGATTGGTCCGGTGTATAGGGTAAACTGGGTCTGCTATTGTTGGTGGGTAATGGCATTACGAACTCCTTTCCACAATTCCAAAGAGACGAATCTTTTTAAATACTAGGGGGCCACTGAGGGTGGAGCCCGTCAGGGTCAAGCTAAAGCTGGAGCTGAGGAACTTGAGACGCCCTTTGACAAAACCATAGGGTTCATCGAAGCGAAACCCTAAAGCGTCTTCATTCGGATCATTGGGGTTGGAACCTACATCAGCGGGATTCACAAAAGGCGTCTCCCCCACGCTGTCGCCTTTAAACTGAAGCTTATAGTCATCCTGGAGCTGAAAGGTCTTGCGTAAATCCCCTGCAATCATCAAGCAGACAGTGTTTTGGTCTTTGAGGACAAAGCTCGAGGGGTAATCACAGGCAATCTCATAACGCTTGTTGGCATAGCGTTTGCCTGGAAAATTAATAACGGGCGGCGTCCATAAAAAGGATATTAAATCCTTTCCATTGTTATCCCCATAAACAGGGATCGAATCGGTACTATCAGCATATTGGTATAGTTGATTATCGATCAACAGATACAAAGTATTATCCAAATCAGACAAGAATGTTTGGGCTTTGGCAAAATCCCCCGAGAACAGCGTCCAAGCATACAGATTAGCTGAATAGAGAGAGACCAAAACCTTATTGAGGCCAATCTTAAAGCCACAGAAGGCACCGGATTGGTATTTGAAAGACCGACATGCCCGATAGGCTTGATTGGAGGTTGTAGTGGAGCTGACGTATTGCCTGACTAACGGATCCACACTGTCACTGGACGTGGCGGCAAACTGTCTGGCTATGTTGAGGGTACTAAACGATAACAGGCCATTTTGACTGACAAAGTAGAGATCATTGGCCATGTCCACCACCAAATTGCCATGCACAATACCAATGGGTAACAGAGAGGAAAACTCAAACTTGGGCTTGGTGGGGTCAATCGATCCCCCTAAAGGTTCTGATCCTGTCCAGACTTGAGTCTTATGCCGTCCCATGAACACCATGAGGCCATTCACAAAAGCGATCGCTTCAAGATTATCAGGACTGCCATGCCCTTCTGCCAGATTGATACTGGGCACGGTCTTGGTAGTGGGATTAAACCAGCCGTTTAAGGTATTGGACTGATAACTAAAATGGACCCGCAAGGCTTGGTCGGGATTTCGATACTTCAGACCGACAGCCCCCGGACCCAAAGCCCAAAGTCGGTTATGGGCGACCGATAGAAAACTAAAGGCTGGGGGCCAATCTTGGTAAAGGATTTCCGTATGATCAGCCACAAAGGCAGGAATGTTCATACTGACCGTGACGGTCACGGTATTGCCGGCTCTGACAGCATTGACAACCGTTCGCCGTCTGGTAGAGCCATTGATCCGCAGCTGGATGATACGATCTGCAACATAATGAGAAGCCTCAAAGCTATCCGTACAGGAAAAAGAAAACCGTCGGTCATCCAAGCGTGTGATCTGGGTGGCTTCTTCTTTGACAAACTCCATCATCTCACTGAGGGTGTCGCCATCCCAAATAAGAACCCGATCCACGCCATTACAAATCAGCAGTTTGTTTAAGAAGGTCACCGACCTTGGCACGCAACCTGCACTGAGGCCGGTTTTAAGCACGGGTCTTAAAGTCGCCGTTTGAAAATCATAAACATACAGGCACCCTTGGGCAAAACTCACCCGATGAAGCGTCACACCATCAACGGGAAACGGAAATGAATTGGTTTCTACCGTTATGGTCACGGTCTGTCCTGTGACAGTTTTATTCACAATCGAAGAATAGAGAGTGGTATCGCCTCGATGGGTATATTCGATTTTAACCGGGGTGTCGGTTTGAAAAGCAACGGCATTGGTGGTGTCAAACCGGAAGCTCTGCGGGTTCAAGACGGCAAAGTTTTGTGCCGTGGCGTCATGGACAAAGGTTTGGACATACAGAACCGCTTGCTTATCCCCATTGGGCATTGAAAAGGGAAACGCTTCCAAGATGGAGGCATCCGCATCCAAGGTCATGCCTTGTAACCGACGGGTGCCATAGCGTACCGTCGCTGAACCCAGAGGCGTTGGGAGGATATTTTCCAAGGAACTTGCAAAACCTTGAGGAAGCGCTTCTGGGGCTATCAGCCGGTTCATCCCTTCGGTTGGGGGATAAAACTCTAAAACCGTGTAATTGCCTTCTTGTAGCATCAGCGTTACACATTCATAAAGGTTGAAAGAGTTTCGCCACTGGCGTTATAGAGATAACTCAACAAGCGAGATTGTCCCATCTCCCACCGTTGTTCAGCAGCCAAGGCTTTTTGGGCATTTTTAAACCCCCCTTCTTCTTGAAACAGATAATACAAAGCCCCATCGACTAACACGGGATGATAAGCTAAGGGATAGGGGATGTTTGACTCTTGAGTATCTTCGGTCAAGGGAGCAACCTCTGGGATATACCAAATCACAACATCCAAAGGCATGGATTGATAGGGCACCAAGAGGATGGTGTTTTTCTTCAGGACATAACTTGTCAGGGGTCCCGGTTTTTTAAACTCTGGGTCCATTTCCAGTGCGCGTTGGATGGAAATCTTCTTAAGGGTGGTTCTTAAAGAAGGCACAGAGACCCCTCCCATCACAAACGGTTTTTCAGGCAGGTCGATGAGGCCAACATTGGCGGGTTTATTGATTTCTTGTTTGGTGTACAAGTCCTGGTTAAAGGTGGCTGTGACTTGATAAAGCTCATAGTGCGCAAGGTTCAGGTATTGCAAGAAAATAGACCGCTCACCGGCCGTGATATTATCATTGCCGAGAGATAAATGGCCCATCAATGTTAAGAGCTGTACCACCGTCATAGTCAAAAACCCTGATTGGAAAAGAATTTGCTCATGAGGAACAGCAAAAAGAGGAGAACTAAAATAAGAAAAGTCAAGAGAACGCTCCTAGGCCCTTAATAGTTACCAATGACCAACAATAACGACACCACACACCCCGCATCCAGAGCAGCACCCCCTCCAGGAACACTGAGGTTGATGATTTTGCCGGTATCATTGAGCGTGATGATGGTATGGGTGGCTTGATCCACTTCTCCCATCGGAATGACTTCGCCATCAGCGGGATTTCTAATAAAGACGTTTTGGATCGACTTGATCTTCCCAGCCCCTGTCCAGGTGAGAATATTGGAATTGGCTCCTTGGGCAATGCCGGCTGTAGTCGTTATGTCAAAGGCCACAAGCTGATAGTCACTGCCTGTTGAGCCGACTGCTGTATTGACGTTGGGCGCGGTTGTGGTGCTTTTTACATATCGGATAACACTGGTCATTTTTATCTCCTTTATCGTTTTAAGGTCATCCCGCTAGGGGATTATTCCCCAGGGGTTTTTTACGAATGGAAATTCTTCCAGCTTTGCTTTAAGTCAAGGCTACAAAGGAATGCAAAATCCCTTGTTCCACTGTGGTCGCTAAGTTGGTGGCTGCGTTCCTGGCATTTTGCTGACTGGCAAACTTCAGCATCTTTTGCCCCCGAAACTCATGACCAAAGTACAACTGAATCCTTTCCACCAGATCATTTTCCATGCCCAGCATCGGTTCTTCTGCCCAACCCAATGACCAAGCCCCAGCGCCGATAAACAGGTTCCAAGCGATGCGGTGATTGTTGGCAGCACTGGTAAATTCAAACTCATACAAGTCCTTGCAGGAATAGATGCTGATACCAAAGAATTCCCCGATGTAATCGGCCCCATTCAAGGTTTGAGGCGTATTCTCAGCATCGATGACCGTGCCTCGATTAAAGGTCGAAGTGGAAAATAAGGGATCGGCGAATAAGGAAGTTAAGCTCTCCGGATGGGCCAGATAAATGTATTTGTTCATCGGCCAACCGGCTTTGTTTCGAACGTAAGCAGGTTGAATCGCATCTTCTCGGTTAATGGCTGTGCCGCCGCGTTCCGCCGTTAATTTTAGGTTTTTAAGGTGCGTTGCACTGAGGCCATTGTTGGCAGGCGCGGGGTTGGTGGCATTGAACAACACCGGAAACGCAGCATTGGCGTAGTACTGAGCTAATGTGGGGGTTAACCCAGCCATCACCGCTCGGTCATAGGAAGGGATGGTGTTGGCCACGTTACAGTTGGCGCCGCCATTGGTCATGTTTGGATAAGCCCCGGTGGTAGCGGCTAAAAATAAATCGCGGTTTAAGGCCCGTGAGAAAGCCTCGACAAGCTGCGTTCTCGCATAAGGTGGCAACTCAATGGGGGTTCCGTAATTGAGGATGTCATAGCCTTTGATCTGAACCAAAAAGCTTTTAAAATCCACGTTGACCGCATCATAATCGACCTTTTGCTGTTGCGCATTACCGCGGCGTTGATCGAAGTTGACGATGGGGTTTTTATAGTCCAGGGCTTGGAGTTTGCCCATGCGGTATTGGAGGCCTTCTTTAGGTCCCAGTTTCTTCCGCACAATCGGACGGGTGGGCTCATTGCCTATGAGATTGTAGAGAGGCGTGATTTGAACCCATTCTTTGAACAAAGAAGAGGCCACTTCAAATGGAAACAGGTTTTGGTTGATCCCGTTATAACCGGGAGCAGGGACAGGATAGAGAGCCATGGTCAAAAACCTCCTTCAGGCTTTAAAAAAACAAAAAATATTTCTATTTCGTCTTTTCAAAAAAGGAGGGACTGAAATTAACCGAGGAAGAGAGGAGCCTTGATTATGACCAGGGCTGTCTTCCTGTTACCTCAATCGACTTTCCATCCAAGCGGAAGAGTTGAAAAGGGCCTATAATGGCGAGGCTTTTCTATCTTCTTCTTATACGGTCACGATCGTTGAACAAAGAACTGATGGAATCTTGGGAAGCAGCTTCTTCGGATTCACCCATCTCATCCAGACGGTATCGTGGCTTGTCGTAGTCCTCATACTGTGCCAGTTTTTTGGTTAATTTGTCAAGGTTTTTCCTTAAATCTGCGAGGGTTTGATCTTTTTTGTTGAGCAAGTCATAAAGGCTGCCAGCGGCTTTCATTTCTTGGTAAGAGGTTTGGTACCGTTGCCCTCTTTCAAGCATCGCTTTAGCTAATTTAAGAGGGTTGTCTTTCATATCCGTCAAGTCTTCTAAGGCCTGGTCTTGGTCTTCTTTGGAGGCAACCATCAGGAAATAATCAAAAGCTCGGATTTTATCATCTAAGCTAGCATCATCGGTATATTTACGGATATTCTCGAGTTCCTGATTGGCTATGGCTAGCACTTTTCCAAAGGGATGAGGGGAATAGGAAGACAGATCCTCTTCAGCATCAGTGTCCAACGTGCCCATGAGTTTAGCCGCTTCTTCTTCGCTTAATGAGCCTTCTTCCATAAACTCTTTGGTCAGCTTTAGAGCATTCTTTAAACGCTGGGCATTTTGCCGGCCATACTGTTGGTTTTCAGTCAGGCGTTTTTGGGTCTTGGTTAGTTCTTCTTGCAGGCGCTGAAGCTCTACCGGCGTTTCTTGTTTTTTGGGTTGGGGTTCGCCTTCATCCTTTTCTTCTTGTTTAGAAATGGTATCCCTGTTGACGTCTTCTTCGGGGGAAGAGGGTTTTTTTGGTAACGGCTTTTCAGGTATTTTCTGATCTCTGTCAGAAGAAGGGTTCCAATCGCGATCTTTAAATAAATCAGAGATCGTATCTTTATCCAGGCTATTTTTGAGAAAAGGGCCACCCATTTCTTCAAGTGTTTTGGCACTTTGGGTTTCATTTGGATTATTCTCCTGTTTAAAAATGTTTGTCATCATGGCACTCCTGGTGTTTGAGGGATAGAGGGTTGTTGTGGATGAGAGGATTGCCCAGGGAACTGCATAGGCTGACCTCGCCCAGCAACACCTTGTTCCATCATGGTCTTTTGTTGCATCGCTGCTTGCATCTCCTTGGCAACGGTTTCAGGGTCTCTGACCCCGAGGCGTCTTAGTAGCTCTGGCGAGGACATCAACCATTGAGCATGGGCATTGCTGAGAAGGGATTCAAAGGTGGCTTTTTGTTCTGCAAACGAGCTTTGGTAATCTGGGACTTCTTCGACATACAAGGACAAAGGCAAGGTGCGGATATCATTAAAGACCACCGGCTTGCCATCGATGATCCGGGTAAGATTTAAAATGATGCGTTTACGCTCTTCGGGGTTGAGAATCTCCACCGCCAGGTTCTCTTCACCTCCGGCTTGGAGAAGGGTTAATAAAAATCGGGCTTCACGTTTCTTCATCTGCGAGAAGTTGTCAAAGGCGAACACATTGTTCCGCACAGAGTTGACTTGGCGAATGTTTTGAGCAATCCCACTGGTGGCATTGGTTGGGATCCCCAGCATTTCATCATAAATGCCGGTGACCCGTTGAATCAGGTTCAAATATAACTCCACAATCTTCAGCTGTTCTTCCCCCAGTTGGCTATTACTGGAGACCTGAAACTTGGAGTCTTTGGGAAGCAGGATGACAGAATCAGCGATTTTGAGTTCTTTACGAATGGTTTCAATGTCCCTCCCTGGCATGGGGTTCCCTTCAAAGACCACCCTCGCCGAATTGATAGCATAGACGGATTTGGTCACCCGCACATTACAGTCACGCTGGATGTCCTTCATGCTTTCCAAGAGGCCATAGGGTACCCCTGTCTTAAACCGGCGCTGAAAGACGATCGGGATGTAACTGAAATCCTTTTGATCCGGAAACGTGGCGTCTAACGGTGCATGTTCGAGAAGCGTATTATCCAAGAACAAGGTACGCATGAGGCGTTCGCCTTGGACCTCTTCTAGGTTTTTTTCCGACCCTGCCAGAGATTCAGCCTTTTCAAGCTGAAACGTCTCAAACGATCGTCCTTGGGTATCCAAGCCCCTATAAATTTTAGCGGGCACCTTGTATTGGACTTCCACCACCAACACCCGACTGCGATTGGTGCCGTTACCTAGATTAGGATCCGTATACAGGGCTTCTCGATCCATCAACTCAGGACTTTCCATTCCCTGGTAATACCCAAAGTCCCCACTGAAATCGATGTCTTTAGCGGTATGCGGCCAGCGCGCTTTAACCCGATCAGGGCGCATCCAGCGTTTGCGGCAGACGTATTTCATAGCCGTGTATTGGGGTGTCAAATCATCGGGGTCAGGGAGCATGTTGAAGGGATGTACATAATCATACGACACAACACCATCTTCTTGGTAAAGGTAGCTCCAACCCAGACCACAAATGAGGGAATCTCGAAACTTTAACGATCCCTTGTAGGGGATTTCTTGGTTTTCTTGGATATGAAACAGCAGATGGGTTAAGGCATCCGCCAAAGCATCATCTTCGGGGTTTTGGGAATCGTTACGGCACGCGATACGGTATCGAGATTGGATTTCAACGCCAGAGAGGTTATCGATAAATCCTTTACAAATGTTCACCGTAATAGGCAACTGACCCCGTTCTTGTAGGATCCGTAAATCATGAGCTTCCCATTGGCCAGTACCATCATAAAAACCATAATCATTAAGGCATTTTAAACGGAACTCTGCCGATGACGGATGGAGGTTAGCCATGCGAAAAAACTCCTGCGCCGTGGTCAGGGCCTTTTGACGGGAAGAAGACAAAGGATAAGCCATATCAAAGTTAACTCAGTCTTTAGCAAGATCATTAAAGGCTGTCGAATTAATCACAAAACAGCTATTTATAGCGTATTTATTACTATTAAGATCAATTTGGCACTTTAAGTCCATGTCGAGATTTTAATTAATAATCTAATTAGATTTATTATACATCACGCAGTCAACATTTGAAACCTATATCAGCGGGTGATTTAGGGTATTTTTGGAGCTTTTGTAAAGGACTGGTTTATAGGTATCCTGCCTCTTGCCAGCGGGGACTTCTTTCTTGAGCAAACTGGGTTTCAGTGCGAGCATACGCCAAGCCGTTCAAGGCATAAAAGAGCGCATCGATGCAGTGGTCGTTCTTTTTGAGGATCAAACCATTATCATCCCTAGCGTATTGCCGCCACTCGGTCACCAGATGACAGCAGCCGATTCCCTTTGTGCCTGAGAAAATCTTAAAACGATCGCCTCGGACCCGTTCATAGATTTCATCAATCATGGCTTCTTTGGTGTTGTTGGCTTTATACGCTTTGAGCAGGCGCAACCCTGAACGGTTTTGTAGGAAATCAATTGTCTTTTCTTTGGTGTGCATGTTCTCGCCAGCGCCTGCTGGATCCACCATACCAGTACACCAGTCAGGAATGATCCGAGACAGATTAGAGGCATGTTCTGTGGGCGTCGCATTGCTGAGCTTGTAATCAGCGACAGCGTAAAGAATGTCATGATCTCGGTCATGGGCCAGAAGGACGGATCCCCAGGTGCCACCTGACGACGAAGAGGGGTCAAGCCCATACACAAAAGCGAAGTGTTTGGGAATCTCAAAGGGGTCCACAAAGATCTGGGATTCTTTCATGGTAAAGACTTTACCTTGACCAAACACCGGGATGCCATGTTCGCGGGCTTCTAATTGCCACGCTGGCACGGATTGGCGAAGACGTTCCCGTTCTTCTTCCTTGAGGTAGGGGTTGTCAGCCCAGCTGGCCATAATGTAAAAGCGACCGTTTCTAATTTCTCCTTCAGGGGCATAGTCCAGAAAGTGGGAGATGAGATCATCTTTGCCCCTCTCTGGCCACATAGAGCACACGAGGAAGGTTTTCTCGTGATCAAAGGACGTGGTCCGCACCAGGGCTTCTTGATAGACCTTAAAGTTGGGCACCTCATCCAGATGGATAAAGTCGGCCTTCACCCCTTGGAAAGACGATTCGCCCTGTTGGAAAGCTTTAAACTTTAATTCAGACACGCCCCCAGAAATATGCTGAATCTTGACCATATCCCAAGCGCCGGCAATCGTCGTGTGGGTCTTCTCCACAATGTAGCTTTCATGCAAGATGGGTGGCATGGAGCCATCAATGTCACCCACAAACAGTTTCTTTTGTAAGATATCCCGGGTGTCCTTTAGGCTGATAGAAGCCGAGATGGCTTGGATGGGTCGCCGATACCGATAGCCTGTCCACCAGTCGGGATAGACACCTGTGAGGTGCATGGCCATTTCCATACACACAGCGTTGGTCTTACCGGTCCGGTTACCCCCTAGAAACAATCGCTCGGAGGCTAGAAGGCCGGCCTCATGAAACGCCAACTGTTTTGGGGTAGGTTGGTAAAAAGCAAACTGTTTGAACAGGGTCTCAGCGACCTTATCCGCTGCCTGAGAATTAAGCATACAAAACACATCCAAAGGGGGGGGGTTAAAAATCAGCTGGAACCTAGGAAAATCCTAGCATTTTTGGGGGATTTTTTCAAGGAAACGTGTTTTAAGAAACGCGTCCAAAAACAAGGACAAACCGTGCCTGCCATTAACCTCAAGGGGGGTATGGGGGTTGGTGAATTGAATACCCCTCACCCCTGCCCCCCAGGGTCCAAAAAAAAAATCAATAAATGGAAGTATTCAATACTTTTAGCATATCATCCATATACTTAGATACTTGTAAAGCCATATTTTCATTGGATTGATGATCGATAACGCGACGACCTTCTGATGTACGAGCAGACGCTCTATCTCCCAAAGGCCTTATGAAACAACAGACTAAAGCAGGCAAATGATCGGATTCTACCACAATGTTACCAATCAGCCCTCTTTATCCCCCTTGAAGACATCCTCTTCCACCGTCACACAATCACCCTCGACTACAGATCTAAACGCTGGCGTGCCCCTTTTACTCTTCGTCCACATCCGAAGGAACTCGCGCTTATCCTCAAAGCTCAAGGATTGAGTGAAAGAATGGATGCTCAGATTGACTGAGCTCGTCTCCTCCTTGCTGATAGCCACTGTTTTTCCTGGCTTGGGGTAGAAGTACTCCATGCAAAGCTTAACGGCCCAAGGTTCGCCTTCAACCACAGCCTTCTTCAAGGCTACTTCACCGACTTTGTCGATATCCGCTTGATGTTTGTTGTAAAACGCTTGTAATCGTTGGGATAAAGGATCGATGCGCTTCGGCCGACCATGAGGATTTCCGCTCTTTCCAGGCATAAAAGTCATCTGCTGAACCATCCTTGCTAAAAACAACATTAACAGGGCCCATGGTGGGCTATTTCGTGGGAAAAGTCAAGGTTTACCATCCCCTCAAAACCGCCTCAAAGCCTTGTGGCTCCTTGTGTTAAGCCTATTTTAACCTCACCTCCACCCCAATGCCTTTATGCCTATTTTTTAGACATATCCACCTTTCGTCATGCCGTTGGGGTGACTAGTGTCTTGCCATCCTGGAATCCTTATATTTTATGGGTTCTGGAAGTTTTTGCTCCAGAATGGCAAAACGGAGATTATGGATTTGCATTCTGTTGCCATCCTGTGCCACCCTTTGTTTTCTGCGGCTTTCAGAATGGCACTAACCTAGATTTTGCTAAATATCCCCCACTCCCGGAGGGTTATTATATATAAACCCCCTAGGGGGTTTTATATAATACCATCCTGGGGAGGGGTGGTGTGGTGTTGGTGCGACAGTTTGATTCAGAGGGGGTCAAGGAACCCAAAACCACCACCCCACGATCCATCCCCTAGCTGAACCAAAAAACGATTTGACCAGCCGTTGTTGTCTGGATGGGGAAAGATTCACGAACAAGAACCCTCGCCAATGCCCCAAATTTGAGCCTGTAATGCCTTTGCCCCGAAATTCCATACCGGAGAGTAGACCTCAACCCCCAAAACTCGTGGCTGAGCGATTAAACGACCCTAGCGACGATGTGGTAAAATTGGACCGATTTTGCAAACTGGGATTTGCATCATGACTAAACATCGTCTTTAATGCCCCAAATTTGAGGCTGTGATGGCTTTGATCGGAAATTCCATAGGTGAGTGATCCTCGACCCCTAAAACCGCTGTGCGTGCAATTAAACGGGCATAGCGGCGATGTACCTTCAAATCCGCAGTTTTCCTTGTGGACATCCCTACAAGTATAGGGTATGATAGGTAAATAAATAATCGCCAGCGCGTAAGTAAAAAAGGAAACATTATGACAACCCTTTTAGCCCTCGATCTTGGTACCCAAACAGGTTGGTCGTTGTTGCATCATGATGGCATCATAGCCAGCGGAACCCTGAGCTTCAAGAACGATCGGTATCAAGGGGGTGGCATGCGCTATCTTCGCTTCTGTCGCTGGCTAGACGAGATGAAAGCCTTAGCGGGAGGTAACCTTGCAGAAGTCTATTTTGAGGAAGTTAGACGGCATTTAGGTGTCGATGCCGCGCATGCCTACGGGGGATTCTTAGCCACCTTAACAGCTTGGTGCGAAAAGGAATCTATTCCGTATCAGGGTGTTAGCGTTGGCACCATTAAGCACCACGCCACCGGTAAAGGCAATGCCAGCAAACAGGAAGTGCTGGCATCCGTTAGAGCCAAAGGTTATCAACCCCAGGATGACAATGAAGCGGATGCACTGGCTTTACTGGAGTGGGCCCGGATGCAACAGGTTTGTCACTGATCCATCAAGGCCAATGATAAATGGTCTATCAACCCATCAAATATTTAACGGTCTAACCTTAATACAAATTTTGGACTTTTCATTAAATCTCGGCTTTTGTTTACTTTAACAACCAATTGATCTAATTCTTTGTTGCAAATAGTCGGAATTTTATTTCCTCTTAAGTCAATTTCTGCCAAAGTCTGATTGTGGCTAGCAGGTGAGATAATATCGAAAAAATATCTTTGATCTATCAACCAATGCAGAATGTGTTTTGCCCCTATAGGAGTAATGCCATTCGAAGAAAGATCTAATTTCAAGAGGCTGGATTTTGATATAATGACTGAGGGTAAATAAGCAATATCATAATCTAATAAACTGTTATTAGAGAGATTCAGTAAGACTGTTTCACTTGACCCCCTTTCACAAAAATAAGAGAAAGATTCGCTTAGCCTATTAATTGCTTTACGTGCTTTCCTTTCAGCAAATCCTTCTGCTAAATCTCTCCTTAAGCTTGCGATTAGAGAGTTGGGAATTCTAAAGACAGAGGAAAGAAGTTTTCCTCCTGACAAGTCCTCATCCTTAGCCCAGTTACACTCAGAAGAAAAACCATGAGATGATAGGACAGCACAGCATCCTAAAATCGCTAACATTTTATTACTTTTCTTCATTTTTTAATCCTTTATTTTTTTGCGTTGATATAAAATATCAGGCAGATGTAAAGTACAGAACATATAATCACACCCGATTACCACGCAAACCTATAAATTAATGGAATGAGCTTTCATATCCGTATTTTCATCGTAGGAATTTTTTACGTACGAGAATAACACTCAGAGCTCTTATTTTGAAGATGACTACACATCAGTCCAAATAAACCCACACGTCAGGATTTTCCACGGGCAGAATGGCCCCGCTCTGACTCTCCTTAAAGTGGGTAGGTAGCACAGGTTGCATAATAGGCAGCACTTCCCCTGTATCAATGTCTACTTCTTCCATGTTCGTTGGTATTTCCATGTCTTCTACGCACATGATGCCATACTTGCTTTTGATGCCCATGGCAATCGCCTTATCCTTGTTGAACTTGATGTAGCCTTTGGTTGCTAAAACACTCAAACGATTATGAATGGTTCTCTCACCCCCAAGGCCTGCATGCCCCTCAAAAGCCTCTCTAAACTGGGCTGGTGTATACAAACGTCCCTCACGGGCCTCATCAAATATTAACTGCAAGATCACATCGTGGCGACGATGACGTTCAGCATCCAGTTTAGCGCCATATTCTTTTTGGACAATTCTCTCGCAGTTGAATGACATCTCCTGCCAAGTGCCATCAATTTTATCCACGAGCTTTGCCTGAATAGCTTCCCCATTGCGCAACTCAAACATCAGGTTCCGCACACTTTGCTTTTCATCCGCTTTAAACAACAGCATGCCCGTGGTATAAAAGCTTCGTAAGCTGCCCGCTCCGCTTAAAGCCTGGAAAGGATCTTCTTCCACCATCGCTTTGGTCACTTTCTTGGTATGGTGCGTTAAAATAACGCCCATAGTCGGGTTTAGCATGGCCCGGAGTTTTTCTACCCGATCTTGTAAGAAAGCCAACATCGCCATATTGTCGTTTTCACTGCCTGATTTACCCGCATCATAAACATTGCGCAACGGGTCGATGACTAAAATGTCTACTTCTTCTGGCTTAAAGAAGCGTTTCACCGTCTCATAAACCTTGTTAACACCATCTTCATTCAACAACAGTCGCACTTGAAACGTGACAACCAAATTTTTGTGGAGAAGTGGTAGGAAATTGGGATCAAACTTTAGGTTTTGTAACCTTTCTCTTAAGTAAGGACGCATAATTTCCGTTTGCAGATAAAAGATCTTTAAGGGTCTGGGAGGGATCATACCCAGGAACGGCAAACCAGCGGCCATATGAGCTAGCCAGCTGAGAATCATGTCTGTTTTACCCACCTTAGGAGCACCTCCCAGTACCAATAAACCGCCAGGCGTCAAAATACGCGGGGCTATCCAATCTTGTGGGGAGGGTGTTCTGTCTGTCATCACTTCACCGGCAGTCGCTGAAGGCAGCGTTTCTTCAGTATTGGCGATTGTAAGGTCAATCGGTTGTGTCTGAGCTTGTAACAACGCGTCAATGTCCACCCCTTCCTCAAAGGCATCGGCTGCATCCCACGACTCAGGTTTGTCGTCAGGGATGACTACTTTTGAGAGAGAAGTAATCCCTAATGTTTTGAGTTTGATTACAAGCCTGTCAGCATACTCTTGACCCACTGTATCATGATCAGGCCAGATGATCATGTGTTTGCCGTGTAAAGGCGACCAATCCGTTTTATCTAATGGCGCCTTGGCCCCATTCATGGCTGTGGTGGCACAGATACCTAAATCAATCAACGTTTGCGCACATTTCTCGCCTTCGACGACAATAACCGTTTCTGAATTGATCATGCCTCGTTGATTGTACAAAGGGCGAGGATCTGGCGTTTTAAAGGCCCGTGTTTTGACATCCCAAGGTCGGAACTGTTTGCCTTTAGGGGTGTCATACCGATAGACACACGCCAGCAGATTCCCCTTAGCATCTTCATACTTCCAGCTGTCGGTCGGGGCCCCTAATTCTTCATATGATCCAGAGGTTGTCTGAGATAGAGGTGGTTGATAAGGTGGCTGAAGGGTGTTGCCTGGAGAATATGTATCCATTCCCAGAGGCATTCCCAACCATTCATGAATGGAACTCACAATTTCTGGGAATTCGTGACGATGATCCCATCCCTTGGCAGCTCCCCATAAGGAGAGAATATCACCCCCTTCTCCGGTGGCAAAATCATGCCACATGCCGATTTTAGGCCCTGTCAGCTCAACCTTTAAACTCTCGCCAGCGTCACCTTGGACATTGCCAATAACGAAGTGTGGTTGCCTAATTCTGCCATAAGGAAACAAATGAACCAAGACGGTGGTGAGTTGATTATGCAGGCGCTGTTTGAGCATCTCAACACTCAGCTTTTGCTCATGGTTGGGGACGATAAAGCTTTGAGGAGCTGCATCATTAAAATCCAGCCAGTTGGGATTGGTCATCACGGTCAGAGGGGGCTGCATTAGACAATCTCCTTCCAGCAGGTGTTCTGCCAGTCACAAAAACGACAATAAAAAGAATCAGGATCCTGGGAGATACGGGGCAAGGTTTCTCCAGCTTGGGTGGCCCGTAGAATATGAACAGCTCGATCGCTGGCCGTTTGAGCCAGCGCAGCGTCAAAAGGCACGAACTCATGGTAGATTTCTGAGGTATCCTTATTCACCGCCGTTAAAAGAGCTGGGTTCTGCGAAACGCCCGGGATCAGTTCTTCCATATAGGCTTGATACAAAGCGATTTGAACGGCGTAGACAGGCTTAGAAACCTTTACCCCTTTGTCGACCAGGTGTTTCCAGGATTTGGCATTCAAGGACTTGCATTCCCAAATGGCAGGCACTTTGATCGCTGGCTCTAGACTTTCTGGAACCTGCCACATAATTCCATCCACATGCCCTTGTAGCTGTCCTTGTGCAGCCGAGAAGCCATAAACCTCTCCCGTGGCAGGATCATGTGTGTCAATGACAAAACCAGCGCCCTGCAACCACTGCCACGTCCTCTTTTCAAGCATATGGCCCATCTCAAAGATCCGTAATGTTTGGCCTGTAAAGGGCTTATCACGAGATGTTTGGGTGTAGTCATATTGCAAAGCCCGAGCACAAGGCTCTCCTAATCGCGATGCTCCCAGATAGTCACGACCGAGTTTTAAGGCATGGTCTTGTTGCAAAGCGTCGTCAATCAGCTTGTTAATTGTGTCGCTGGGCGTGTCTCCCGTTGACGAAACGGCATTAAAATCATGGGTAACAGGCATACAAAGACAATCCTTAGGTTCGAGTTGGGGGGAGGCATTCTTGAAGAGGTCCTCCTGATAAAAATCAGTCGTTCCTTGGATCAGCGTTAACGCGAATTCCAAGGCTATCTGTGTTTTGTTAGGGATTTTGTGGGGCATCATAACGAACCTCCTTGGGTTAGGACCGTTTCGATTTCGTCGTTCTTGCGTTTTAGGGTTATCAATAGGGCTGCTTGATAACGGGTCATGTCGTAGTCGTTATCGTGCTCAGGCAAATGCCGAAGTTGGTTGGGTGTAGGAGGAAGAGTTAACCAACTTCTCGTTTTATGAGCACGATCATCGGTTTCTTGTTGGTCCATCCAATCATCGGCCGCGGCTAAACAACTCATTTTGTCTCCTGTGGTCAAAAGATAGGTTTTTTCTTTATGAAGACCCCCAATCGCATGCCACTGGCCGTCTCTAAACACCACACGGCTCCAGGCCTCAAGGCCACCTGCCATCAAGGTTTGTTGATCATCGTCCAAAGAAATCCATGAAAACGCAGACTGTTCTAAGAGAGTGACTTCCCTCATACTAAATTCGTCTGCCTTTAAAGAGCCTTCCTGATGCTCTTTCGGTTCAGGTTCCGGGGCTTTATAACCACATTTAGGACATTCCGGCTCAAGAGAAACAACCCGCTCCTTACATTCAGGACAAACTTGGGGAAAATGTCTCTGATAGGCGGCTTCTTTCTCTTCCTCTGTTTGGCGATCTTCCAAGATAACCGTTTGTTCGAGCTTGCCATGGATCAGCGTGGCATTGCCAAAATCCAAGACTATACAATCGGTTTTCTGAACCCCCGGATACTCTTCAGGGTTAACAGGACGAAGACCTCGACCCACCATTTGGATAAAAGTGGCCTGATGGGCACAAGGGCGAAGCAACACGATACAAGACGTCGGTGGATGGTCCCAGCCTTCGGTTAAGATCGAGACATTCACAATGACTTGGGCTTGTCCGCTGGTATAGAGGCGTAGAGCTTCCTCACGTTCGTCTTTATCCATTTTCCCATGGATGAGCACAGTTTTAATATGTGCTCGGGTAAAGGCGTGATAGATATGCAAGGCATGATCCACGGTTGAGCAAAACACTACGGTTTGCCGATCGCCAGCTTTCTTTTTCCAGTGAGCCACCACAGCCTTATTCTGAGGTTTGGTGTCCATAAGCCCAGCCGCGGCAACCATATCAAACTCACCATCTTCGACTTTCTTGACGTCTTGGAATTTTTCCAAAGCGTCTTGGTCCATCACAAAGGTTCGAGGTCTGACCAGGTCTCCAGAATCCATAAGATCCTTAAAGAAGATTTGGTCACAGACATTGTTGAATAACGTTCCTAAACCCCTTTTGTCACCTCGGTTAGGGGTCGCGGTGACACCCAACAGTTTTATGTTAGGGTTTAAAGATTTGGCATAGTCCACGACACGAACATACGTATCAGCCCGCGCATGGTGAGCTTCATCAATAACCAACAAATCCAAGGGCGGCATGGTTATCAAATTCTTATACCGAGACAAGGTTTGAACCATGGCAAAGGTGGTGTCCCCTTGCCATGATTTTTCCCAAGCATTAAAAATACTGGTGGAGAGATGAGGATTGACCCGACAAAACTTATCTTGGTTTTGTAAAATTAATTCATGCCGGTGGGCAATCACACAGGTCTTAACCCAATCGGTTTTAGCCGTTGTGGATTTGCATAACGCTCCAATCGCAGCTGACAACATGATCGTCTTTCCAGCCCCTGTGGGAGCAACGGCCAGCGTGTTACCATGCGTTTGTAAAGCTTCAACAGCCCGATCCACCAATTCTTTTTGCCTGGGTCTGAGTAACATCGTCTCAACCCCTCCTTACCGAGCCCAAGAGGCTGTTGAGGATGACGTCCCGGCATAATAGCCTGAGTCATGACCCGCATAATCCTTTTGGTCTTTGGTCACGGCCGCCTTGATCACATTGCGAAGCTCATCGGTATCTTTGTCTTTCTCCACATCAATGCGGGCCACAAACTCAATGCCATTCAAATCGCCAAAACCCTTAATCTTTCTGGCAGCTTTAGCGCCTATGGACTCATCCTTGGAAGAAAACCCTCGAGCGGAATCTAAAATCCCTCGAATCATTGAGCGTCCCATGGTGGCCCAGACATCGCTCTTGGGGCTGTGCAGACCAATAAACCCCCAGATTCTTTGACCGTAATACTCTCCTTGTTCTAAAACGCTGTATTCACACGATAGGTAAATAGAACCGGTGTTTGGATTAAGGGTTGCCCAGCCACCAGTATAGTTTCTCTGAGGATCATCATATCCCCCAGGTCTAATAGTCATGATGACCCGAGCTACAGTTCCTTTGGGAATGACATCAAAGACGCCTTGGGGTTTGGCATCGTTATAATCCAGGCCATTATGATCAAGGCCATTATAGGTATGGGACATGTTCGTCGTATTGTTATAAGTCATCATTTATGCTCCTTGTTGGTGGGGTTTAGAAGGTTGTGGAATCGGAAAGGTTAGGGTTGCGGATCGATTGGTGAGGGGTTTGCGAATCTTCTCCATGAGTCTCCCCAAATGGGGTTCTTCCAGAAGCTCTAGGCGTCCCGATCGATCCTTGGCGGGATAGCCGTAGGGATTTAAGGTTTGGCAGACAAACACGCGATAGAACTTGCTGTCTTTGATCCCTTCGGTCGCTGTGACGTCAGCCATGGTGATGACTTGATCCACAATACCGGGTAACTCTAAGCCCGTTTTGCTGCCCTCAATCTGGGGCTGATAAAGGCGGCGGTTAAAGTCATCCGTCTTTTCATCCAAAATGCCGACAAACCAAACGTTCTTATTACGGGTATGTTGGAGATGAGTCAGCCAGGCGATCATTTCTTGCCCCTGCAAACCGTAGGCTCCTCGGGTATCCGGTTTACCATTTTTTTCGCTAAACGCTTGGGGTTCACCCTTGCACCATTGAAAGCACAGACGCGCTGCCACAGTGATGGAGTCGATAAACACAGTGTCGTAACGGTTCAAAGACTCAGGGTTGCCAAAGAGCTCACAAACTCCATCAAAGTGCTTTTGGCTATAGGGTTGCTCATCCCGTAAAGAGGGATTGGGACCGCCTATAAACACGGCATAGTCACGGCACTCTGTCCAGGTTCGAGGGCGTAAGGTATGGCCTTTCCACCCTTCTACAGCTAGATCACCCGCCTCTAAATCAACAAAGAGGGTTTTCTCCTGGGGTAGTGTCCATAACAATGTTGTCTTGCCAATGCCGGATTTGCCAAAGATACAGCCTTTGATCCCGCGTTGTTCTGCTAGGCGTTGATCAGCCGATAAAATAGGTAACGTCATGATTTAGTTTCCTTCCTCTTCCGATTCTGCAAAGACGTCTCCAATGCCCATAAAACACATCGGAAAAAGGCCTGTGTCCGTCATAAACATGTCCATCTCTTTTTGATCAAGCCCGAATAATTTCTTCAAATTCTTGGAAAGCAGAACCTCAAAGGCGGGTTCATCATCATCTACGCAAAGGAAGGGATAGGGGTGTTGGCTTGGTAGAGTCATTGTTTAGTGTCCTTTCATATTTAAAGTGTGGGCCAGTTTGTGAATCCCTTCGAGCCAGCGGCTCAGGGCTTCGGTTCTTGTCATCAGGCTTTGGATTTTGAGAGCATCCATCTCCATGATGTCTTTCACCGATGTGTGATAAAGAGTTTTAAAAAAACTCAGGTCATCATGCTCAAGGGTTGGTTTTTTAAGATGCAGCGACATAAAGTATTCCTTATCTAGCGGCGGTTATTAAAAGCAGGCATTAAGGGGCCTTCTTCAGAGGTCGATTGACGCGCTCTATCCTTCATGTAGGCCTGTATATCACTTCGGGCATACCGAAGCGTCCGATGACCAAAAACAATGAATTTAGGACCCACGCCAGCACATCGATAGGCGCTTAAGGTGCTAGGAGCAACGCCTAAAAGACCGCTCAGTTCCTGGGTGGTGTAATAGAATTCCTCGTCCCCTGCTTCTAATTCTGGAGCGACCCGTGTCTTAGAAGTCAGACCGTCTGCGTTGATAAATTTTTTTGCCATCATGGATATCCTTTCTCAATTAAAAGCCCGCAAAGGCTGGTTGATGGGTTTATGAAAGCCTTAAAAAACACAAAAAGAAACTTTTGCGTTCCATGACGATAAAAAAATTGCAGCCTCATTCGTCATGACGAAAATGAAAAATCCTCTCCAAAATGGAGGCGTCGTCATGACGGTCACTGCCAAAAAAATCTTAACGTCATGAAACGCGAGGTGTTGACATTGATTTTAGAATATTATAAGGAAGCTTTGACCTTTGGTTTCGACCCTCATAGCACCTAAAATGCAATGATTCTGCGGGCTTCAATACCGAAGGAGTCAGAGAAAATTGAACAAACTTTGGGCTATTCTTAGAGAGAGAAAAAGAACGTCATGACGATAAAGATTTCTAGATCACGGCCGTCATGACGCGGAGACAAAAATGACCATAAATGAAGATGACCGTCATGACTCACCCCATCTCAAAATGGTTGATCGTCATGGAACGAAGCATCTTGACTATTGCGTGAAGATAATGTAAGCAACATCCTCATTGAAATATTTTTCCATTTTCTCTCCTCTTGAGCCTTTTAAGACAAAAAACCAAAACATAAGGTAATCTGCGGTTTTGAGAGCAAAACAGCGCCGTTCAAATTCAGATCAATTAAGTTAATTTCTTTGTAAAAAAATGCACGTCATGACGCGGAAGATGAAAATATTTTTTACGTCATGAAACGCAGGGTATTGACATTTGAGAAGAAAAAGAATAGGAACTTTTGCCAACCCACCCCAAACCCTCAGCTTTACCCCCCAGAAACATTAGGAACGTGGCCAAAAAACAAGGAATGTCATGGACGATGACAAAAAAGCCGTTAGGACGGCTTTACATCCTAACGACATTGCTGATAGTAATAATAAGCTTGTTATGTAATCGCCTGTCTTACTGCTTGTGGGACAGGCAACTTTAGAGAGTGGGCTTCTAGGCCAATCAAACTCGATCCAGTTTTAGTCTCAACAAGAGATTCTCTCAACATGAAAAATTTCCAAAGAAGATTCTGCTCATTGAGACTAAGAGTAGGATATAAAGGTTTAATAATATCCCTGTAGAACTCCTTAACCGTAATATCAGGGGTCAAACGATAGTTTCGTCTTTTCATGTCCTTATACATCACATCAAATTTAAGGGCAAAGTCATTGAGCGTGAAATCTTCTGCAAACAAGGATACCCTTTTATTGGAAAGGCACGAGATAAAATTCGCGCTCACGCATAAAACGCTCATAGGTTTATACTCGGCATTAAATCGCTGACCATCATTCCTATAGAATTCCATGCGCTTGCCAAAAAATTGAGGCCATGTAAGCTGAATCACTTCGTCGCCTGATTGTTTGAAAATAATCTCATAAAGATGGATATCGTCCTTATGAGCGAGGCATAACCTCTCAAACCTTAAAATAGCTTCTTGAATATAATAATAGTAGAGGTCATACCCAACCTCATCAGCACCCACATCCAAAATATAATGACGTTTTTTTTGAAAAAACCAATAGATTTTGGATTCTTCTTCTCCATACAAGTCATATAAGACTTTTCTAAAACAATCAGTAAATCGAAGCTTGCCGATAGGACTTAATACACACATAAAATGAATCCTCTCATAACAGTTAACTTAGACGTTAATTTTTCTTATAAATCTTCTAAAACGAAAAGAGGCTCAAAGCCTGTCCGGGAAAAGAAGAAGATGGAGAATGAGAGGTCTTGAAGGATAAAAATAGGACTCAAAAGATTCAATAGGACCCTTGGGATTTTCCCTTTTTTTGTTATTTCCATAGCTGGCATTTTGTTATTTATCATCATGATTTGCATCCTCAAGATTTAAATAAAATTTTATTAAGTTGGGATGCTTTTTTAATGGATAACGGCCAGAAATGATATGGGTAATTTTTACGCAAGGAATTTTTACATATGAAGGGGTCACATTCTACTAAGAAAGTTTGTTCTGTGCTAAATAAGACAGGCGGTAGAACTGTGGAAGAATGAGATTTTTTAGTACTCGGTAAAATCTCTGAAACCCTTGGAAAGAATGGTGCCGGCTGCAGGATTCGAACTCGCGACCTACTGATTACAAATCAGTTGCTCTACCAACTGAGCTAAGCCGGCATCATATGAACATTATTAACTATTTTTTTAGGCAAAGTCTAGTCAATTTCACAAGCTAACAAAAAAATATAAAAACCAAAAAATTGTTGTCAAGTGGTGTTTGCAAACCTACCCTTTTATGGCATTGACCACAACATGATGATTGGTTAGTTTAAGCTAAAATCTTAAATAATTGGTCGCCATGTTTACTAAACTGTATAAACTTAGCTTTTTTGTTTTTATTTTTGTAGCGGCCGTAACTGGGTCCGCCTATGCTCGCTTCCAGGGATTATATCTTGGCGGCAACTTAGGGGCCGTACTTTTAAAAGGTAAACACGTCTACACCAATGCAACCCCTCAGCAAGGTTCTGTGGAACTTAGCAACCTGTCTTACATTGCGGGTTTGCAAGGTGGATATATGCATTATCTGGCGGATTCAAAATTTGTTTTGGGCGGCGAACTTG
Source organism: Candidatus Finniella inopinata (assembly GCF_004210305.1). Taxonomy (NCBI): domain Bacteria; kingdom Pseudomonadati; phylum Pseudomonadota; class Alphaproteobacteria; order Holosporales; family Candidatus Paracaedibacteraceae; genus Candidatus Finniella; species Candidatus Finniella inopinata. The sequence continues at coordinate 346,827 of NZ_SCFB01000004.1, forward strand.
GTTTTAGCATCACAGGGTTGAATGCTACCAAAACCCTAAGGGTTGAGGGAGGTCCCGTAGAAGGTCAGGTTAGCATTCGAGAGCCTTATAAGTATAGTTTTGCCATCTTTGCAGGAATGGCGCTGAATCCAAAAGTGCTTGTCTATGCAAAACTTGGCATTGAAAAGAATAAATTCACACTAAAATATTCCAACTTGACGTTTCAAACCCCCGGCTATCAGACATATTCTGTTTCGCTGGTCGGCTTTGCACCCGGGGCGGGAGCTTACTATAAACTAAGCCAGAATCTTCTTATTGGTGGAGAATACAATTATTCATTCATCAAAAAAGTGCAGCCACGTATGGATACTTCACCTGTAAACGGAGCTAATCGCGGTTATTCAATTAGCCCCATTCAACACCGGTTACTGGTAAAGATCATACGGATCTTTTGATTTTTTTGAGGCAGACGAGTTGAGACAAAATTCCTGATTGCAACTTACCTTAAGATAAGGTTTACTAAAATACCTTACGTTAATGAATTTTTAACGTTTTAGACAGATTTTAGAACTGACTTTTAAGGAGTCTTCATGCGCGCTTTGATTTCCACCATTCTGCTGGCCACAAGTTTGTCATCAGCATGGTCCGCCACCCTTCAACAAGCTTTGGTCAATACCTATAACCAAAATCCTGAATTTAAGGAAAAACAAGAAACCGTCAAATCAGAACACGAGAAAATCGTTCAAGCCCTGGCTGGTTGGCGCCCAACAATAGAGCTCAGCACCAATATGGCTTTGAATAAACAAGTCAACTCCGGCAATTTGAAGGATAAGGATTTCATTAGCAGTTACCCGTCTAGTTATGAGGGGAATACACGTTCAGGCACTGTTCAACTTAAGCAGAATCTTTATAAAGGCGGCGGAACACTGGCGCAAACAAGGGGTGCTGAGAACGCAATTCGTGCAGCTTGGTCTTCCCTGCAAGTAACCGAGCAAAAGGTTTTACTGGAAGCTATCGAGGCTTACTTAGAGTTACTTTCTAAATTTATTAAGGTTGATTTATACAAATCCAACAAACAAGCCTTAAGCAAAAACCTTGAAGATGCCCAAGAGAAGTTACGTGTCGGTGAAGAAACACGAACCCAGCTAGCCAATGCGCAAAAGGGCTTTGCTGACGCTGACGCTAAACTACAACAGACTGTAGCAGAACTAGAAGGCGCCAAAGCAACCTATGAAAGAATTACAGGGCTTAAAACGCCCCAAGAACTTACAAAACCTAAGGCCTTTCAACACTTGCCCAAGACCATGGAAGAGGCTTTCGAGATTGCCGAATCAGAGAGCCCCTCTATTATTTTTGCCCAATTTGAGCATTTAGCCGCCCAGGCGGAGGCTGAAAGAATTACCGGCGGTCTCTTGCCAACTGTTGATTTTGTTGCCTCCAGCACCCGCAATGAATCCAGAACTGGTCAAAATGTTTATGGGACTGATTCAGCTAAAAGCAAAGATTACTATACGAACAATCAAGTGGCCGTTCAGGCGTCAGTGCCTTTATACGAGGGAGGAACTATTCGCTCTCAAAGAAGAAAGGCCCTGGAAGACGCCTCACAAAAGCGTATTGCCATTGACACAGCACGGCTAAAAATTAAGGAACAGGTTAGACAAGTCTGGGAAAACTATCAGGCAGCCAAAAATAACATAGATAACTACCAAAAGCAGGTAGAGGCCTCACAAGTTAGCCTTGATGGTACAACTCAAGAAATGAACGTGGGAAGTAAAGTTCTTTTGGACGTCTTAAATGCCCAACGAGACCTATTGCAAGCTCAACTGGCTTTAGTCGACGCTTCAAAGAGTTACTGTCTGGAAAGCTATCGTTTATTGTCGGTTATTGGTCGCCTAACTGCTAAAAATTTGAAATTAGAAGTTGATTATTTTGATCCTCAATCCCATTATCAGGAAATAAGAGGGTCTTTTTAATATTTGACGAGGAATAAGGATGGCAAACTTGAGACGAGACGATGACGGAGAAATGTCGATTGAGGAGATTTTAGCGTCGATTCGCCGCTACGTGGGCGATGACAGCCAACCGCAACCCCAAGAGGTGTCTTCCTTTTCAGCGCCCAAGTTTGACCCATCTCCTGCTCCCGCTCCTATAAAAGTTGAAAAGGAGCAAACGACCCAAGCTTTCGCTGATTCTTTATCGATTCAGAATCCTGACCCTATTGATCCACCCCTCAGATCCGCCCCTGCTCCAGAAAATGTGATTCGCTTAACCGAAGCACATATGGTCAGACCGGCCCCCCAAGAGGCTGTTTTAAAGACGGAAATTCAACCAGAATTTCAAGAAGGGTTGTTATCACCCCAGGCTCAGGCCGCAACGATTCAATCTTTTGCCAAACTGGCTGAGGCTGCACATCACGTTCAGTCCGCACCCAAATCAGAACCGACCAGTCCAACCCTTGATCAGCTGATTGGTGAGTTGGCCCGCCCCATGGTCAAGCAGTGGCTTGATCAGCATTTGCCCCGCTTGGTGGAATTGACCGTTGCCAAGGAAATTGAGCGTTTAACCAAACAACTGCGTAACGATTAATTTATGAATCAGGAAAATCCCCTTTCTCACCGTCTTGATCGCTGGTTAAGACGCAACGAACCTTATCAAAGTTTGAACCTAAGCCAGGCGCAAATCGAAAAACTTCTTCGTCAAAAAAAGATACTGGTCAACGGGCAGAAGGCCACCGCCAGCACCCGTGTGACGGATCAAGATGACATATCCATTGCTAAGGGTTTTGATTTAGCGGCCCTGGCCATTCCTGAACGTCAAAATATTGATGTGTTCAGACCCCACCGTTACAGCCCTGATGACCTGGATTTTTTGCAATCACTGATTATCTGGGAAGATGACGAGCTGTGCGTTTTGAATAAACCCGCCGGCCTTGCGGTGCAGGGTGGAACGGGAACCCCTTATCACCTGGATGGTTTACTGCAATATTACGGTAAGGGCCACCCTTTCCGCCTGGTACACCGATTGGATAAAGATACCAGTGGCGTCTTTGTGGTCGCAAAAACGTTACAAAAAGCCGTTGAATTGGCGCAGGCGTTTCAAGATCATACCGTCAAAAAAGTCTATTGGGGTTTTGTCGACGGCATCCCCAATCCCCCCTCTGGTTCCATAGATGCCAAAATTTACAAGGAAGTCGGCCAGGGATTTGAAAAAGTTGTCGTTGATGCCAAGCACGGCAAACCCGCCCTAACCGATTACCGCCTGATTAAGGCATTTGAGAGAGAAGGCTCTTGGCTTGAGCTGTCGCCTCAAACCGGTCGCACGCACCAGCTGCGTGTTCATTGTGCCTACCGAGGTCACCCCATTTGGGGCGATGCCAAGTACGGCTCTAAGGTGAAGGAGGATATGTGCTTGCACGCCCGCCAGCTAAGCATTCCTGATGCAGATACCCGCCGGTTCTTAACCTTCACGGCCCCACCCCCAGCCCATATGGAAGATATTCTTAAACGATATAAAGTCGATTGGCAAAAATACTGCTGAGGATTAGCCTCCCACAAACTCTTTCTGGTTCAATTCCTTTTGGTGGCGGCGATACTCACGATCTGTTTCCCTAGGCTCTGCAGCCCGCACGTTCTTTTCCAATTCCTTTTGCTTTTGGAAATAAACACTGCGCATCGAGGCATAAGGGTCCAGGGAATTTTTCTCAATATCATCCAAGGCCGTAATCAATTTCGCACGACGATTGGTAATATCCAGCCCATACAATTCATACAACAACCACCGTTGCTGATGATGTCGATTATGACGACGATGGGTATTTTTGACGGCATAACTTAACGGATTCATAAACCAGTCGCCAACCATGCCATAGGTCCCGCGGAAGGAAGACGGTCCTAACAGCGCCAGCACCAAATAAGGCCCCGTCTCGACGCCCCATTTAGCGAACGTTTGATTTAAGGTGGCCGGGTGCCCAGGAAGCCCCATCTCTCTCGCCACATCCATCAGCCCCAAAAGACCGATCGTCGAATTGATCACAAAACGGAAAATGGTGTGAAACGCCCGCTCCCCCTCCCCTTGTAAAATGTTATTCCCCAACGTCACAGGCGAAAATAAATTCTCCATAAAATTGCTAACGCCCGTCTTGGCAACATCATGCACAATGTCATCATAAAGAATGGCAATCGGCCTGATAAGAACGCCATCCGCAACGCGGTTGAAATTAAAAACAACCCGGTTCAAGGGTTCCAAGGGATCCGGCTCGTCCAGTTTTTCCACCTGGGATTGATCCTCGGCCCACCAGGGTGTCGCCTCACCACCAGAGCTGGCAGGCGCATCGCCAACCAGTTGTTCGGGGCCAACCATAGAAAACACGGGGGCTGATAGGAACCCCATGGAAAGGAAAAGTATGGGTAATAAAATATTGTACATTGTGTTTTAAATTTTAGAATTTTTTTTGAGATCGTAGCAAGGTTGGGCCAAGAATCCAAGCAATGATTTTATCTGGAACCTGCCTCCTGTCTCCCTCTTCATTGCGAGGAGCCCTAGGCGACGTGGCAATCCATGTATTTTTATTATCAAAAACCCCATAATTAACAATATATTAACCAATATTATCCATAATAATAATAAAAAAGATTTATTTACTATGGAGAATTACAATGAGGTCCAGTTTATTTTTATTAGGCGTCAGCCTGTCGGCTATGTCCTGTGCGTATGGGAATGTGGCGATGTTAAGTGATTCTGGGGCACCTTCTAATCCATTAGGCTCCAGTCCTTATGCAACGATTAACGCGGCCCTTAATGCGGCTGCTACTGGTGGTACTGCTGGCGTCCCACTCACCACAACTCCCGTCCTTACGCTTACAGGGGATGATACTGCGGAAACTACGGAGAATACTCTGCCATCCACCATCACCTCGTTGACTATTAATGGTGGGGGACATACGATACCACGACAGACCGGGGCTGGAAACTTTACCCTTTTAAGACTCTCTGGTACTCTTGATATTTATCCCTCTAACGTCACCTTTAGCAATTTTTCTAATAACTCGACCCTAGGTGCAATCGTTGGTGGAGTTGGTGTGAACCTGAATCATTCTTCCATTAGTGGTGATACTACCTCCAATGTGATTTTTTCGGGAAACAACTCCCTCGTTGGAGGAGTTTATGGTACTCAGGGAGTTGTAAGTTTTACTAACACAAACCTGGTAACCCTTACGAGCAACAGTGCCGATGCTGGAGGGGCCATTTCTTGCAATGGCCTAACACTTTCCGGCACACGTCTGGTAACCTTTTCGAACAACAGTGCAGGAGATGGAGGAGCCATTTGGAGCCGCAGCGACGTAGATATTTCTGGGCCAACGGCCTTTACCAATAACACTGCGAGGAGATGGGGTGGGGCTGTATTTATGGCAAATCCAGATTTTGCTACATATCTTTCCTATAACGTGACGAATCCTGTCACGTTGAATCCTCAATACTCAACGCCTGCTTTGGCCACGGCTGCTAACGTAGGCGGAGATAACGACATCGCTGCTGCTATAAGTGCTGCAATGTTCATCAAAGCTGGCACAGGGACGTTAACATTGAATACCGTTAACGTCAATTGGTTGGGGAATACGACAGTCAATGCGGGTAGTTTGATTATTGGGGATAGCAGCCATACAAGTGCGCAGTGGGGACCTAATCCCAGTGCGTCGCCTTCACAGGGAACCCCAGGCACCATCACCGTGAACGGCGGCACCCTGGGAGGATATGGGCAGATTCATGCAAGTGCTGTGACGTTTGGTGCGGGCAGTACGTGGCAGGTGGGTTTTGATTCTGCCCATCCCACAGTGGCACGGTTGAATGTGACTGGGGCACTCAGTCTTGATCCCAGAACTATTATTGACGCAACGCAAGTTACACTTACCCCGGGCACAAACTATACTATGGCTACCTATGGTACCTTGATCGGAAGTTTAAGCGCGGTGAATATTTTGCAGCATAATCCATCGTCTAGCCTGAGCTTAAGCCAAACAGGATCTGGACCTTATACTCTTAGCCTAACGCTCACTGCTGTTCCCCCCATTCCAGCTGTTCCCACCATTTTGACGGCAGGCAGTGATGGTACTAATCATACAAGCCTTCATGGCGCTCTTACGACTACTGCCAGTACCACGCCATCCCTCACCTTCACGACAGCGGCGGATACAGTCGAGGCAACCAGCACTAATTTAAGCAGCTTCACTGGTGGTGTTTCTATCACGGGCGCCGCAGGGGGAACCACGATCATCCCGGCAACTGGTTTCACCGGTTCCCTTTTGACCACTTCCGGTTCCAACGCCTTGCTGCTGAAGCCGTCCAACCTGACCTTTAGTGGGTTTTCTAGCACTGATTCTAACTTTCCTGGAAGTGTCATTAGTTGTGCTAATGCTTTGACGATTAATCCCACGAATCAGGTTACTTTTACAGGGAACAGTTCTTCTGTTAGTACTGCCTATGCAGGGGCTATTTCTGCCGGCCAGGTGACAATTACTGGAACAAAACCTATGGCCTTTACGGGAAACACTTCTTCAAATGGTGGCAAAGGCGGGGCTGCGATTTCTTCTTCTGGTGCGGTGCAAATTTCAAGCCCAGTGACCTTTACAGAAAACAGTGTCATGGGTAGCGCTAATGGAGGGGCCATTTATTCTCTTGGACAAGTGGAAATTTCAGAACCTGCGACTTTTAAAGGGAACAGCTCAGTTAACAGAGGGGGGGCCATTTATGCTCCAGCGGTAGGTCTGACAGACACCCAGTTTGCCAATAACACTGCGACAACATCGGGGGGAGCTGTGTACACGACTGGAAACTTTACCTATAACGTGACGAAGGCGGTGACGTTGAATCCTCAATACTCAACGTCTACTGCAGCCACAGCTGCTAGCGTTGGGGGAGACAACGACATTGCTTGTCAAGGTGGCGGATCTATGTTCACCGTAAACGCAGCCGTAGGAAAGACAGGGACGTTGACGTTGAACACAGTTAATGCCAATTGGTTGGGTGGTACAACCGTCAATGCGGGTGGTTTGATTATTGGTGATAGCAGTAATCCAAGCGCGCAATGGGGAAGTGCTGTTAACCGAGGAGCCATCAACGTGGGCTCGACAACAGGAGCTGTAACTGGGGGAACCTTGGGAGGATATGGAACGATTTATGCAACCAGTGTAAACTTTGTTCCTCAAACAGGCACGCAATCCACCTGGCTTATCGGTATTAACCCTACCGGCACCACTCCACCCTGTGGCGTCTTGAATATGACTGGCCAGTTAACGCTGCCATCAAACATTGAAATGATGGACTTGTGGCATCAGCTTTTCCAGTTGGTGGTTCTTACACTGTGGCGACAGGGTATATTAACAATATATTAAGCACCAGTTTAAGTCCCCTGAATACCAAACTGGCGAAGTATGGCCTGCAACTTAGCGAAGCTGGTTCTGGGTGGTCTAACTCTCTGATCCTAACGCAAGCGACTCCTGCACCCACAAACACAACCGTCACCTTTACGACGGATGCTAAGGATAAGACCCCTAGACAGGATTATATTACGAAAACCGGAGAAGGGCTTTTGGTTCAGGTTGGCACCCCAAGGACATCGCCGAATGTCTTTAGCACAACAGATACCCTTTATACGGCGCCCTTAAGCTGGGCAGGCGGAACTCCTCCGACTTGGACAGGCTCGGCCCTTTTGCCAGCTGGCACCTACAACTGGCAACTTTGGAAAACCACACAATATCAGGGGAATGTTCTCAAAGCATTCATCAACAAGGGTACGACAGTCCCGAATCAGATAACAGTGGACGCATCAGGCACAGTAACACCCTCATTACCTGTACCACTTGATCACGCATAAAAGGACCGAATCATCAGAAACAAAAAAAGGGCGGCTCAGAAATACCTGAACCGCCCTATCTGAAAGAAGTAAACTTAGTTTTTCAAAGACGGGTCGATCCAACCCACGTTGCCATCGGGGCGTTTGTAAACCACATTAAACTGGCCGGTCGCGGCATTTCGAAACAGCAAGACGGGCACTTCGGACAAATCCATGCGCATCACAGCCTCGCCCACCGACAAAGAAAGCGTCTGCGTGTTCATTTCCGCAATAATCAACGGGGCATCGCCGCCCGTATCTTCCTCGGTCGCATTCACCACATACTGCAAGGCCGGCATGGCATCATGCAATTCTTCACGGGGGTGGCGCTTGCGATTTTGCAGGCGATTTTTATATCGTTTAATGCGGGTTTGCAATTTGTGCAAAGCATTCGTGACAGCACGATGCGGATCCTGGTCTTGGCCATGACAATGAACCACAAAATGGTGTCCAATGTGCACCGTGATATCGGCACCAAACTCATGGTTATCTTTTGACATGATAACATGCGCTTCTATGATGTCGCCCACATACTGTTCAACGACAGCCTTTAATTCTTGGTTGATAAACTCGCGCAGGCTTTCGCCAACCTCTATATTTTTTCCGCTAACCACTATTGTCATATTTTAAACTCTGTAAAGTTTTAATCTTAGATCACTAAAATTGATCTTATAGCAAAATGGTGATGGGGGCATCTATAATTTACAACCGCAGATTTTCCCACTGACCTTGCAAGGTTTGGCGCCAATAAGTACACGTGTGCCCTTTTTCTTGGTAAGATTGGGCGCGCAGACGGGCTTGATCAAGAGTGTCCTGATTATTGCCATCGAATATATCCAAACATTTCTGGAAACCCAAATCATCGCGGGTAACAGTTTCCCCAGAAGTGATCACCAAAACATCGGCCTGGTTGGGATTCTCAAAACGGGTCGTTAGCCAAATGGGTTGGCGATCAGCATTGCCGGCAGAATCTTTTTCACAGCCATGGGGCAAAAAAGCCAGCGTCGAATAGGTCCAAAGCGACGCATTAAGAACCGCCAGCCGTTCTTCTGAATCCACCAGCACAACGGCCCGCTGGCCGGCATCGTAAGCTTTCTCAAGCAATTTGGGTAATGTCTTTTCCATGGATGTGGCGGTTAACTGGTAAAAAACGATATCCATCAAATAATTCCCCCTCATTTTTCCTGTGAACAACAGCCCCTTAACCAATTCTTAAGCCCTTTCACATTAGATTTAAAGAGAGTATTTGTAAATTAGGCTGACAGAATGATGGGCTTTGGGACGTCACTATTTTGTTTTTATAGTGTTTTGGCGCTAACAACTTTTGCAACGGCGGAGCCTGACTATCAGCGCGTTATCACTTTGCATAACCAAATTGTTACTGACCGGGCCAGCACAGGCCTGGAAGGGCTTAATAAACGAATCAATGAATTACTGGGTGGCAGCGGCAATGGAATCTCTGATACGCCGGCGACACCTGTACAAGCAGCCAATATGGTGCATGTCCTGATTCGCGAGGCTTTGGTTGCCAAATACACCGAAGAACAATTCGCAACAGATGTTTTGAAAGTTTATAGAGAGGGGAAACTCAAGAACCCCAGTGCCCTAAATCATTTGAAATCGGTTTTGATTATTTATATTGCTGCACATTTAGATAAAGGACTTTCAGAAGACCAACGGATAAAACTAACCCATCAGAATTTGGATAAATATAAATTAGGGATACCCTTTTCAGAAGAACTGGTTAAAGGTGAACTAAACCGAGTTGGTTTTTTCAGGCTATATAATTTCTTTGTGAAACACCCCGGCGCTGTAAAAGTGATGGATGTCCCTTTAAAACCTGATGAGGCGCTTGATTATGACCGAATTAGCACTCCATCACCGCCATCTTCCTCCTCCAGCACGCCGACTGTCCTGTCACCTTCACCCAGTGCTAATGCCGTAACTACGGCATCTCCTTCATCAGATGCGCCTGATGCGCCTTCTTTAGATACTCCTACCGCCCCTCCTATAAGTCTTTCCCACTCTACTCTCCTTACTCCCCCCCCTAAAAACACCCCATCTTCGCGTAGAGTAAGTGGAAATCTCGCCAACAAAGTTGCTGACCTTGAACAACATAGTTCATCACCTTCCAGTTCTTCATCTGATGATGATCTTAGTTATGTTCAGCCGTACCTAGAACACATACCTTCTAAACTTGATAAACTCAGAAAATTGGAAGCAGAAGTCCAATCAAACAAGTCCCAGCTGGAACAATTAAAACAAGAATCGGCTGCACTTAAAGGCAAAATGATTTCAGAACATATTGGACTTGACGCGAGCAGCCTCACCAGTGAGGCGAGCTCAATAACACATTTAACAAAATATTTATCAGAATTGACAGTACCAGTTGACCCTGGTCCGCCCCTTCCGGAATTCGAAACACGAGAGGCCAAAATAGCAAAACTAGAAGGAGAGAAAACGAATGGCCAGACTATCCTAGAGGCTGCAAAGACCGAGTTACAAAATCCCACTGTAACAGGAACAAAAAAATTCTTGAGGAACCAAGAGCTTGAGCAAATCAAAAAAGAGAATGGAACTAAAATCATAGCTTTAGTCAAAGACATAAATGCCCTTAAAAACATCAATAGCGTGGAATACAAAGCCTTAGAAAAACAAAAAAAACAGTACGATTTAGAGTTGGAAAGCTATACAGAAAGAGTACTAAAATTTCAAGAAGACACAAAAAAGAAAAACACAAAACCGGATTTAATACGTTTACTGAATATGTATAAGGCGCTGCTAGAAACTGAGGAAAAATACAAAACTTCAGATATCTCGTTTAAAACCGTAAAAAGGGATTTAAAGATTTGGGTGGATAAGAGCAAGGACGATCCACTACCCGCACAAGAGATTTACAAACAAGATTCCCGTTTTCAAGAAGCCGCACGCTTGGTTGATATGTGGAACAAGGAATCTGCAGTAGCAGCGAAAGTCAATCTGGATCTAAGCAGGATTACGGCCAATAGGTCGGGTGTGTCTGGATCAGCAAAACAGCCCGAGAGTGCAAAAAAGAATCTCAGCGGAGGAAATTCAAGTGGTCTAAGCGCATCAAATAGTGCGCCGGCAGCGCTTGCCGTTTCAAGAAATCTGTCGATACCAACAACACCCCCAGACATTACAATTCCAACAAAAAAACTCTTCACGCCGCCTAAATTGAAGAACGGGACGGCCCCACCTCAACCACCCCCATCCAAATCTAAAAGGAAACCTGATTCAGACGAAGAGGATGACGATTAAGTCCTCTTAAACAATTGCGATTGCCACAACCCTCGCGTCATGGCACTCTAATGATCAAGGCCCTGTATTGATTGGAAAATCACATGAAATTACTCAAAATCAGTATTATCCTTCTTTTCGCCTTTCTGAACATCAACCTGCTTCATGCCGAAGAAAAGGCAGCTCAGGGGCCAGCCCTTTCACCCCAAGACATCATCATAGGCAGTGCTGTTAGGGACAACGGACACCAAACAAAACAGGAGACTGAAGCCCAAGCCACGAATGCGATCGCCAGCGCCGAAGCCTTAAAACTGTTGGAAATTCTTGAAAACCCCGAAAAACGCCAAAAAGCCATCGACAGTTTGAAAAGAAAGGGAACTATCGCCTCTTCGCCTAAAGCAGAAGCCCCTGAAGATTGGTGGGAATCCGCCTATCACTGGGTTAAGCGTGATAACATCATATTTGCCCTGAAAGCCGCTTTGAAAATTCTGGTGATCCTTATCATATACGTCATATTGCGACGGTTGGTGAATCAACTTATCACGTATTATACACAAAGAATCCCCCTGTTAAATCAGGATAAGCACAGTCAAAGCACCACGGTTGCCGTTATTAAAACCGCCGCACCCATTATTCGATCAACAGTTCATTGGGTCTTAATCATCCTGGCAGCATTGCTTATTTTAAGCGAACTGAACATCAATATCATGCCCATTATCTACAGCTTCAGCGTAATCGGACTTGCCATCAGTATTGGTTCACAAACATTGGTCAAAGATTTAATCAACGGTGTCATGATGCTGTTCGAAGGTAACATGGCTGTTGGTGACGTTGTCACAATTGGGGCCTTTAAGGGCGAGGTAGAGTCCATATCGCTTCGGTGTGTTCATCTGCGCTACCCCACGGGGGAATTGCAAACCATCCCCTTTTCAGAGGTGAATTATGTGATCAATCATTCGCGTGATTATGCGCTGGCGAACGTCGAATTTTGTGTTTCTTTTCAAGCCGATTTGAAACAGGTAGAAGACGCGTTGCAGGCCGCCTATGAAACCATTAAAGGCGATAAACAATATTCGGTCCTTATCAAAGGAGACATAAAAAAACTGGGCGTCAGTCATATGGACAGTTGGAATGTGACCGTGCATGCGGCCGTTAGAATCACCCCCGACCCTTATAAAATTTTCTTGAATGAATTCTATCGACTGTTGATTCCTGAATTACAAAAACGCCATATTCCGATGCCGATGATTCCTTTTGCGCCGGCGCTTGAAGGCTCTTAATTTAACGTCCATGAAAGTTTTTGAACCAGTTTTTTGATCCTCTTAATACACGGGAGTTTTTGGGCATACGTCAAGCAAGATGGGGCCCCTGCCCCGTCACCCCAGTCAACTTTACTAAGCCTTTGGTGAAGGATTGTTGTCATGGATATTATTGAATCAAGCTTGGAAAATTCCCATTTTACGCGACCGACCCGGCCGCATCACAGGGCTCTTTTTTGTGGGCTATGGCCTGATCAGGTTTTTGGTTGAATATATACGTGAACCTGAAATTACCTATGCACTGACCGGATGCACCACAACCCAAGGGCAGCTTTTATCACTGCCCCTGGTGGTAATCGGTGCCTATTGGTTGCGCCGCCGCCCTAAGAATACCTACGTCACCGAATAAGAACTTCGACATAAGGTTGGTTAATGGTGCTGACTGATTTCAGGGCAACTGTAGCTCCTTCGCGGGTACCGGGAGTTGTACCGGCAGGACGCAATGCCACAGAACCACTGACGACGGGCGTTGTCTGGAACGACCCAAGCCCCACAACACGTTGGAAACTTGTTTCAGCAGGTAGGGCATGTACCGTGTTACCGTCCGGATCAATGATGGTAAATCCCCCTTTATACCCCAATATATAAGGGACACCTTTTTGAAGAAGTTGATAGGACAGCACCCAGGTAAACCTATAGGCGTTGTCAATAACGCCAGAATCCCAAGTAAAAGTAGGGCCTACTACTTCGGCACGTTCATCTGGTTTATTTTTCCCCTCAGACTGAAAAAACTTATTGAGTTCATTTTGATATTTCAGGATCAACTGATCTGCTGCTCCCGTACCCAAAATTCGTTGATACACCTCTCCATAACCATTACGCAACATCAGGATGTTATTTTCCAGGTGTCCCAAATCACCAGCCGTCAGCCAAGCGGGCTTTGTAGACGGTGCTGTGATCGCGGCAGGCGTTGTTGACACTAGCCGGGCCCCATGCGTTTTTCCCCCACCAAAAACATAGTTGTTCATGGGAAAAATCGTATGGGATTCGGACCCTCCGTCCCTATACTCCAGGCCAACGGTTATGGGTGAAGTCCCCACTGAATTTGCATTGATCACGCAAATAACAGTTTCATCAGAATCCTCAAAACTCCATAATTCTTGGGTCGAAGCTTGCGAACTAAAGATCGCTGAAAATAGTAATAACGAAGAAATATAACCTGAACGCATAAATAACCCCTATTTTTTCAAATCTATCAAAAATCTATAATTAATAATAAAATAAACAATCTTACTAAATAGTTAAATTTTTTGAAATTATGAATTCTAAAAAGCAGCTTTTGTCACTACCTCTGGTGATGACAGGTGTTAAGTTCCCCTTGCCTTACAAAAAAAGCTGTGACATCATCAGTCTACTTTTTTAAGAAAAATATTTTTATGCCGCAGTGGCTCAGTGGTAGAGCACACCCTTGGTAAGGGTGAGGTCGAGGGTTCGATTCCCTCTTGCGGCACCACATTCTTCCCCCCACACAAGTTGGAGTCTGCAGCATGGTTCCCACCACCTTATCAAAAACTGATCCAGATATTTTCAATGCCATCCAAGATGAATTGAGGCGGCAGCAGAATCAAATTGAGCTGATAGCCTCTGAAAATATTGTCTCAGCGGCTGTGTTAGAGGCCCAAGGGTCAATCCTTACCAACAAATATGCCGAAGGATACCCAGGTCATCGTTATTATGGCGGGTGCGAACATGTAGACGTGGTTGAAAGGCTGGCCATCGAACGGGTCACCAAACTTTTTAATTGCCAATTTGCGAATGTCCAGCCCCATTCGGGCGCACAAGCGAACCAGGCCGTCATGCTGGCTTTGCTGAACCCCGGCGATACCATTATGGGAATGTCGCTTAGTGCCGGCGGCCATTTAAGCCATGGGGCCAGCGTTAACCTGTCTGGGAAATGGTTCCAGGCCGTTAGTTACGAGGTTTCCCCCGAGACCCATACGCTTGATTATGATGCCATTGAAAACCTGGCCCAAACCCATAAACCTCGCCTGATCATTGCGGGCGGTTCGGCTTACCCCCGTCAAATCGACTTTGCCCGCTTTCGCGCCATTGCTGATTCGGTGGGTGCGTATTTATTGGTGGATATGGCCCACTTTTCCGGTTTGGTTGCAGGTGGCGCTTTGCCAAGCCCATTACCTTATGCCCACGTTGTCACCTCCACCACCCACAAAACCCTTCGCGGCCCCCGGGGTGGCATTATCCTTAGCAACGATGTGGCTTTGGGTAAGAAAATTAATTCAGCAGTATTCCCAGGTCTGCAGGGTGGACCTTTGATGCATGTGATTGCGGCCAAGGCAGTGGCTTTCGGGGAAGCCCTACAACCCAGCTTTCAAGCCTATGCCAAGCAGATTATTGATAACGCCCAAAGCTTGGGTCAAACCCTTGTCGAACGTGGATTGAGTCTTGTGACCGGGGGGACCGATACGCACCTTATGTTGGTTGACCTTAGAAATTATGGCGTGAACGGCAAAGATGCCTGCGAAGCCTTGGAACACGCGAATATTACCTGCAATAAAAACGGCATTCCTTTTGACCCCCTGCCCCCCAGCACAACATCAGGCATTCGTTTAGGCACGCCGGCGATTACCACCCGGGGTTTTAAGCAAGCCGAATGCATCCAAGTGGGCCATTTGATCAGCGATGTCTTAGAAGCCCTTCGCCAAAATAACACATCCGTTGCGATAGAAAAGGCGAAACAACAGGTCTTTGACCTTTGCCAACGGTTTCCCATTTATCAGGATTTCTAATAATGCGCTGTCCCTTTTGCAGTCATAACGATACATCGGTCAAAGATTCCCGCACCACCGATGATCAGGCGTGCATCCGCCGGCGGCGCTTTTGTGGGGAATGTGGGTCGCGCTTTACCACGTTTGAACGCATTCAGTTGCGTGACCTGGTGGTTGCCAAAAAAAATGGAATTCGTGTTCCTTTTGATCGGGATAAATTGGCCCAGTCCATCACAAGTGCTGTTCACAAACGCAATCTTGACCCAGAACGAGTTGAAAAGTTAATTTCTAGCCTTGTCAGACAACTTGAAACATCGGGCGATCAAGAGGTTTCCACCAAACTGATTGGCGAAATGGCAATGCAGGCTTTATTCCACCTTGATTCTGTAGCCTACGTTCGGTTTGCCAGCGTTTATCATGATTTCACTGATGTGAGCGACTTTATCGAATTTATCCAACGATTGAAAACCGAACCTTCCGCCTCCTTCGGCTTTCCTGCTGACTAATTAATGCAAAATACGCATGGCCATCTTGCGTTTTATACTTAAATATCCACAATCATCAAAAAATTTTTCCAATATTTTGTATTATTTTAAAATAAACCTTGTCAAATACTAAGAATTGTTTACATAATTTAATGCATTCACTTTTTTAATCGCAAGGAGCAGCGTATGCGTAAATCGCAGGTCAGCCATTTTTATCTGATAGTAACGTTAGCAGTATCATTCTTATCAACCGGAAGCATGGCTTCTCAGGGTGAAGAAAAAGACGCCGAGAAGAAAAAAGAGGGTTTAACTTCCCTACTGAAACCTGCATTTTCACCTGCATCAGCGACACCAAAGCTCACAGAAGATTCCTCAAAGGATAAGACACAATACATTCCTGTAAAAACACCAGCTGAGGATTTGTTTTCGCTTACAGATGACACAGATATTGTAAAACTTGTGCTTAGTAAGCCACAGGCCTATCAAATTCACCTAATATCCTATCAACCTGCTGCAGCTGATATTTCACAAATTGAAAGCAGCATAGTGAAACGTGGCGATAGTTTTCATGGCTCCACAATGACTATAGATCTTCAGTTTTTGACTGGAGAGGTACGTCACTATCACATAAGCCCTTCTCGTTATGGATGGAGCTGCGGTTAGTCCCTTTTGATTACGGGAAAAAATAGACTTTAACGAAACAATCCACGCCACCACCGGTCAGCGAATCTGTAAAACTTGTTTTTTTTACCGTTTTCGCTTACCTTAAATCCGCATAATCAAGTCAATCATATTTTAACAAGGAATAGTAAAGTCGTGACTCTTCAAAGAACATTATCCATCCTAAAACCAGATGTGACCCGTCGCCATTTAACAGGAAAGGTCAATGCAAAAATTGAAGAATCCGGCCTGCGTATTGTGGCTCAAAAACGTCTTCATCTATCGAAAGTGCAAGCACAACTGTTTTATGCCGTTCATGCCGAACGCGCTTTCTTTAATGACCTGTGCGATTTCATGTGCGCTGGACCAGTTGTTGTTCAGGTTCTAGAAGGTGAAAATGCAGTGGCCCACTATCGTGAAGTCATGGGTGCCACCAATCCTGCTAATGCAGCTGAAGGCACAATCCGTCGCGATTTCGCTGAATCCATAGAAGCAAACTCAGTGCACGGTTCTGATTCTGCTGAAAATGCACAAATTGAAATTGCTTTCTTTTTCAGTCAACTTGAAATTGTTGGTTAATTTAAACTTACCAAACTTGATAACGGGTGTCCGCGTCGTTGCGGCACCTGTTGTTGTTTACGGAATCTATAATTCCCATCCTTACCTTGCCTTTTGGATTTTTTTCATCGCTGGCCTAACCGATTGGTTGGATGGCTTCACAGCACGTTATTACAATCAAGAATCCATTCTTGGACAATTATTTGATCCACTGGCAGATAAGTTTTTAATCATCACCGTAACTATTGCCTTAATGGTGTCTCACCGAATGCCTGTGTGGCTGTCCGTTGCGATTATTGGCCGCGATGTATTACTTTTAGCAGGATCGGGCTTAGTCTGGCTTTATCACCTGCCTATCAATCTTAAACCCCTGGTTATTGGAAAGGTAAGCACCTTCCTTCAAATTTTCCTTTGTTTGTTCTTATTAGGCTTGGAAATCTTGGTTGCTCCACCGGCCTTAGCAAAAAGCTTTTTAGCCGTTCTGTTTTACGCTACTCTTACAGCAACAACTTTTTCTGGATTAGCCTATGCCAAAGTCTTTTGCTGCAGCCTTAGAAAGCCCTAATTTTTGGCGCATCCTTGTTGTGACAGTATTAGTGGGCTACGCCTTTACCGTATTCCTTAGCAGCATCAGCAGTATTCTATCACCCTTCATCGCTGGCTTTATAGGGGCGTACATTTTTAGCGGTTTAGTCCAAAAGCTCGAAAATTATAAGATTCCAAGAGTAGTCGCCGCCCTGTTGATCATTGTTACGTTACTTGTCGTCTTGATTGTTCTGGGAATGGTAGCTGTCCCTTTCCTACAAAAGGAACTCATTATTCTAAGCAAAAATTTACCAAGCCTAGCCAGCCGAGCTTATGAGATTCTGGAACGGGTTTTCCATTCATTGAATTCTGCCAAAATTGGGGATCTAGACCTAAGAAGCCTTAATCTGGAACTGAATCAATCCATCAGCTTTCTGGCCCAATGGGTTATTCATTTTGCCGTTAATATTATCGGCAATGGGACAGCCTTTGCGAACATTGTAACATTCATCCTTTTGAGCCCTTTGGTCATGTTTTACTTTTTAAAAGACTGGCCTCGTTTTATTGCATCCCTTAACCAACTGTTGCCTGAATCCAGCGCTGAGTCTGCTCGAACGGTTGTTGTAAAAATTCACAAGACACTCGCCTCCTATGGGCATGGGCAAGTCATTTTATGTGCTATTTTGATGGTCTTATATTCCATAGGGTTATCGTTGGTTGGACTCAGGCAAGCTATTTTTATCGGGATGCTGACAGGTTGCCTGGCTTTTATTCCCTATGTCGGTATGTTGGTCGGACTTTTGGCCAGTTTAGCTGTTGCCTTTGAACAGTTCCAAGACTGGTCATCTATCCTTATGGTTGGTGGAATTTATGCAACCATTCATCTGATAGAAAGCAATTTTTTGACCCCTTACCTTATTGGTGACCGGGTTGGTCTGCACCCGATTTGGATTTTGTTCGCCCTGCTGGCGGGTGGTCTATGGTTTGGGTTTGTGGGCATTTTGCTGGCCATACCTGTAGCAGCAGCGGTGGGGGTTTTGGTCCGATCTATTTTCACCCCCTCTACCCCAAAATCTTAGAGTTGATTAGGGTTAGCATAGGCAATGATTGCGTCAATTGCCGGCTCGTAGAATTTATCACGGCCATCTCGTTGAATAGAAATAAGCTTCTTTTCTACTAAACTTGTCATAACACGACCCACATATTGAGAACTTTTCCCCATTTCCTTTGCCATCTGTGATGCGGTCATAGAAGAATTAGTGCGTATTCCGGCGAAAATCGAATAGTGATTCCGGTCTAAACCGAACGGCAATTCCGGCTCAATTCGAATGGTGATTCTGGTCTAATCCGAACGGCAATTCCGGTTCAAATCGAACAGTGATTCCGGCTCAAATCGAACAGTGATTCCGGTTCAAATCAAACAGTGATTCTGGTTTAAATCGAATAACGATTCCAAGACGAAGCGATGGCCTTTGACCTCCTGTATCAAGGAGACCTTTGGTTATAAAACGCGTTTTATGAACGCTGTATCCTTTTTTTGTTCAACAAAACATGAAAGGAACAGCCCATGTCACGGAGTCACATATCAATGAGAAAGATCAGAGAAATCTTACGTTTACGGTACAGCTGTGGATGTAGTTACCAGGAGATAGCCAAGAGCATTGGCATTAGCGCGAGTACGGCGGTTGAAGGCGTCAAGAGGGCAAAAGCAGTTAACTTAAGCTGGCCTGTGCCCGACAATCTAGGCGACGAAGAGTTGGAGATCAAGCTGTATCCGCCTGCTCAAAAAATCAATAAAGAACAACGGGGAGAGATTGATTGCATTTATATTCATAAAGAACTCAAGTGCAAGCATGTTACGTTACAATTATTATGGAGTGAGTATAAAGAAAAGTACCCCCAAGGGATTAGCTACAGCCAGTTCTGCGACGTTTACCGAGGATGGCGTAATTCAACACTTGATGTCTGGATGCACCAGACCCACAAAGCAGGAGAGAGACTTTTTGTGGATTATGCCGGTCAAACGATGTCCGTTGTAACGGATACGTCGACAGGGGAAGTCGGTGAAGCACAGATTTTTGTAGCTGCGCTTGGTGCGTCCAGTTTTACCTACGTGGAGGCCACATGGACCCAAACGCTTGCAGACTGGATCAAGTCTCACGTGAATGCGTTTGAATATTATGGTGGCTGTCCAGAGATTGTTGTGCCAGACAATTTAAAGAGTGGGGTCCATAAGGCGCATCTTTACGAACCTGATATCAACCCAACCTATCAAGATATGGCCTCTTATTACGGCGTCGCAATTATTCCAACAAGGTCAAGAAGTCCGAAGGATAAAGCTAAAGTTGAGAATGCAGTCCAACAAGTCGAGAGACAAATTCTGGCCAAGCTTCGTAACCGTACCTTTTTTAGCTTGAGCGAGTTAAACCAAGCTATTCAGCCACTTTTGGATGTCTTAAACCGACGTCCTTTCCAAAAACTGCCAGGATCCCGTTTAAGCCACTTTCAAGACCTTGAGAAACAGGCATTAAAATCCCTTCCAACAACTCGGTATGAGTACGCCGAGTGGAAAAAAGTTAAAGCCGGCTTCAACTACCATATTGAGTTAGACAAGCATTTTTACAGTGTTCCCTATGCCTTGGCAAAGGAATCTCTCTATGTTCGCTATGGACCGACGATTGTTGAAATTTTTTGTCAGAATAAATGTGTCGCGACCCATGTCAGAAGTTATGGTGCCAACGGATATACGACAAATACTCTGCACATGCCAAAAGCTCATCAAGCACAGGTGGAATGGACACCCGAACGAATTGTTTCTTGGGCCAAGAAAACGGGGGAAGCAACGGCAAAATTGATAGAAGTCATCATGGCTTCACGCGCCCATCCTCAACAGGGGTTTCGCACGTGTCTTGGGATTTTAAGGCTCGGCAAGAGTTACGGTGAAGACCGTTTAGAGCTGGCTTGTAAAAGGGCTTTAGAGATAGGAGGCCACAGTTACAAAAATGTTGAATCTATTTTGAAGAACAAGATGGATCAACAGTCTTTATCCTCGTCCTCAGAAGTCAATAGCCTCTCTGATTCTCACGAATATATTCGTGGCCAAAAATACTTTAAATAATCTAAAAAAGGAGACCCTTTCATGTTACTGAATCCAATTGTTTACAACCTTCAAAAACTTCGTCTTCATTCTATGGCAAAAGCCTTTAAAGAACAGCTGGAGCAACCAACCATAACGCAGCTGAGCTTTGAAGAACGTCTTGGCTTGTTGGTTGATACAGAAGTCATCGCCCGGGAAAACAGGCAATTACAGGCACGCTTGCGCAGTGCCAAACTACAGCAGACGGCCTGCCTTGAAGATATTGACCATTCATGTCAGCGTAACCTAGACAAATCTTTGTTGGCCACACTTTCTCAATGCCAATGGGTTGCTTCTCATCATAATATTTTGATTGTTGGGCCGCGTGGCACGGGGAAAACATTCTTCGCTTGTGCTCTGGCCCACAAGGCTTGCCTTCAAGGTTATAAAGTTCATTACTGCCGCCTCTGTCGCTTGCTTAGCGAATTGCAGATTGGAAAGGGGGATGGGCGTTATGGAAAAAGAATGAGTGAACTTGCTAAAACGGAGGTTTTAATTTTAGATGATTTTGGATTGTCTATTCTGACAGATGAGCAACGCCGTGACTTATTGGAGGTTTTGGATGACCGACATGATAAACGCTCTACGATTGTCACCAGTCAGATTCCTGTCAAACTCTGGCACGAAACCATAGGAAATGAGACGTTAGCGGATGCTATCCTCGATAGGTTGGTTCATAATTCTTATAGGCTTGAAATTAAAGGGGAATCTATGAGAAAAGTGAGGAGTAAAGAAAAGGATCAGGAAAACACCAAACAAAAAAACATCGAGGGTCCTTTGCATGACACAACGGAAATCACAAACAATGAAGGGGTGAAAAAATGAGATAAAATCGGAGAGTTCGCTTCTCTTTGATTCGTATTCGAATTAAACCAGAATCCGCGTTCGGATAAAACCGGATTCACCGTTCGAATTAAACCGGAACGGCCATTCGGATAAAACCAGAATTGCCGTTCGAATTCGCCGGAATACGCAGAATTAGCGACTAAATGGCTTAAAATGTATTCTTCATTTGGGGTAATATCTGCACGTCTTACCCGATCGCGTCCAAGAACAACAAGCATTGGTTTTGCCAAATCAAGTGTAATCCTGTCCGTTAAAGCCCCCACATGAAGGCGATTTAAAAGGCGCGATACCAAACCAAAGACATAGCGAAGACGTCCTTGCGTAATATGGTAGAGATAGGTGAAGACGTCTTCCTCTATAGGCAGTTCAACTTTGGGGGATTCCCTAAAAAAGTTAACCCGTCTGTTAATTATCTCTGGTAAATCGGCCACGGCAATGGGGTTCAAGCTAACTTCATAGGAAATAATATCATCAAGCCGATCCACGTGTTGGGCCATAAATTTCCGAAGTCCTCTATCTCCAACGAAAATCCAATTACTCCCCTTAATTTGCGTATAGTCGCGCAACGCGTTAAGCATATACTTCATCTCGTGCTCACTGTGAATTTCACCAATATCTAAATTATTAAGCTGGAAAAGAGCCCCATGTGTGTATCCAAATGATTGAACCAGCTGAATCAGATCTTCCAGGTGATGGCCAAGCGTTGATGACGGAACAATAACCGGTTGTGTAACGGCACCTGGATGTGTTGAATAGCTTCCTCCAAACCCGAAGGCATCTACACCAAAAGAACGGTAGGTCTCAGAGATACGCGCTGAAAGGGCTTTTGCATTCTTAAAACGATTGTCCAATAGAATAGCTTCATTTTGACCAAGCAACTCAATCTCTCTGATAAAATTACTGATGATAGCGGCAAGCAATGTTTCCAAGCGCCAGCCCTGTTCAACTTTAATCTCAGTTTGGGGTGTAAAATATTTTTTTTGAGTTTCAGCATTGAAACGTAAATAATTGGAAAAGGATGTGGTTCCAACACCGCGCGCACCTTCAATAACAAGGCGAACGTTATGTCCATTCAATACCCGCTGGCATAAGTTAAGCTCTTCGTTATGCCCAGTAAAAAGGTCCAACGTTAATTTTCTGACGGGGGATGTCTGTAAAGGGTCATCTTGAAACCCAAACGCTTTCCAATCCATGGTCTTTTCCATTCTTTTTCATATGAAACCATCCTAATAGGAATTGGTTTCATAAACTAGAATTGGTTTAATAAACCTTTCTATGTTTTTATGGTTTCATATGACAGACTCCATTTAAAACCATTCTAACAGGAATTAGTTTCATAAACTAAAATTAGTTTCACAAACTTTTTCGTGTTTATATGGTTTCATATGACAGGCACTATGTGAAACTGCCTCAACAGAAATTAGTTTTATAAACTAGAATTGGTTTCACAAACCTTTCTATGTTTTTATAGTTTCAATTGAATTAGGTATTTTTAAGGCTTAACCAATTTTGATACTGATGCCAAACACACCGCAGAACAACCGGGAAAACGTCCTCCACACTAAAAGATTTTTCCGTGTAATCATTTAGCCGGGTCGTCAGCTGGTCCAAACCTTCAGGGGCCTTTTTAATATTCAGCCCAATACCTATGATCAGGGCACCCGATTCAACCTCAATCAAAATCCCAGCAACCTTTTTTCCATCGATCAACAGATCGTTTGGCGCCTTCAGCGTAACAGGCAAATCGGGAATGATTTCCTGCAAAGCTTTCTGTAATGCCCCCGCCGCTACCATGGCTAATTCTGGGTAAAAAGGCTCTAACCTCACCGGCGGTTTTAAAATTAAAGAACAATGTAAATTTCCATTTAAGGATTGCCAAACACGACCGAATTGCCCCCTGCCCGCCGTTTGTTCATCAGCAATGATCACCGTTCCCTCTTCGGCCCCCAGGACTAAATAATCTTTAGCTGTCGTATTTGTACTGGCAACGCTTGGATAGTGATGAACGGTTATTTGCATAGGCCCCTGTGGAATAGTAAGAAATATCTTGTTTTCTGATTATCATGCATTAAACTAAAATTTAGTTTATTTTTAATGGTTTATAGCGCATGAGTCAATCTTCTCAAAAAAGTAAAATGCCAATTATCATGGCACTTGTCATCGTATCGATATTAGTAGTTATATTTCTAGTTATTACCAAAAAGAAACATCCGACATCGGGCATTTCTCAATGCCCGGCGACACAGTCGTCGAAAAAGTATTCTTTTAACACCGATCAAATAGCAGAAATCCAACAAATATTATTGGAAACCATCCGCGAAAAATCAGAGCAATTTATCAGTGCTGTGAATGACGGGATGCAAGCTCAACAAGACAAAGGCCGAAAAGACCTAGAAAAGTCCGCTACAAGCGAAAGCAAAAGATTGCTAAGTGCGGCGATTCCCTTAAATATCCACGAAGCACAGGTGAAATTAATTGCGTTTATCGACCCTTTATGTCCCCACTGTCAAACCTTTGAAAAGCTAGCCTTAAATACCATGGATCAGCGCAAAGATGTGACTTTCTATTTTATTCCAATTGCTATTTTAGGAGAGAATTCGGAAATTGTTAGTAAAGCGATCATCACGGCAGCCAAACTTTCCCCACAAAAGTTTAGTACATTTATTAAAAAGCTTGTTGAAAAATACACCAAACTTGACAAGGCTAAACTCGCAGCTTTGGTAAAAGATACCGGCCTGGATGCAAAGAAATTCGAAAAAGAATTAAATAGTAATGAGACCCACAATAAGCTTGCCGAAAACAACAATTTGGCCAAAGACTTAAAAATTACTGGTGTTCCGACAGTTTTTGCTGTTCAAGGAAACGGGGGTTTTGTTATTGTACCTCCAACAGATGCAAAGGATTTCGGTAAAATTATCGACAATATCAAGGCCGACAAACCGTTAACAGAAGGTTTTAACCCCGCAAATGAAAATGCTGATGAGACCTAAGGAAAGAATATTACATTCCTTTCATACCTGTTTGAAAATCTTACAAACTTTAAAAACTATTCCCCTTCGCACGCTTATCAGCGGAGGGGCTCTTTTGTTAGTAACTTTTCTGTTGATCAGCAAAGTTTTTTTTAAAACCAAAGAAGACGTCCCCGTCATCAAAATACCACGCGTTGAAGTAATCTCCTCGACTGCCCAAATAACCAAGCCGCTTTTGAACCTATCTGCAGAAACTAAAGCCAACGCCCTCACAACACTGCGTGCTGAAATTGCAGGAAAAGTCACGGAAATTCTTGTGGATAAGGGGAAGGAAGTTAACAAGGGTCAAGCATTATTAAAAATCGTTGACAATGATCGGGTGGCACGCCTTGCCCAGGCTCAAGCAGCCGTTAATCATCGACTGGCTGAATACAATTCGGCTACTAAACTTAAAACAAAAAATTTTGTAGCAGAGAATAGTTTCCTACAAGCCAAGGCTAATTTAGAGGCCGCCAATGCCGAATTGGCCCATGCTCAATACGAACATGAACAGCTTACCGTCAGTTCACCCATCCAAGGGTATTATCAAGATCGCATTGTGGAGGTGGGTGATTACGTTAGTGTTGGCGATAAATTAGCAACGATCGCTGACCTTTCTATTTTGACCTTGAATGTATACGTATCTGAAAATGATATTGCCAGCATTAAGATCGGTCAGACAGCTAAGGTTTGCATAGATACTTTCAAAGCGCAGCTTGAAGCCAAAGTGACTTACATTTCAAAGGTGGCCGACCCAAAAACCCACACCTATTTGGTCGAGCTGACCATGGATAATAAGAATCTTCTGCTGCCAGAGGGTTTAACTGCCAAGGTAAGTTTGGAAAAAGATGCCCAAACCGTTCATATCTTAAACGCATCCGTCTTGATTTTAGATGATCAAGGGGTTGTGGGCTTGATGATCGTTGACGCAGACAACAAGGCTGTGTTTAGACCCGTTGAACTTTTGCAAGCCACGGCTGAAAAAATTTACGTTAAAGGTCTGCCCGATACTGCAGTGGTCATCTCAACGGGCGCCGAGTTTGTTAAGAACAATCATGTGGTCGAACCCATACATAGCAAAGCCCTATCATGACCGCCCTCCTGCTTGCTGCCTTTTCACGAACCCGAACAGTTTTGTTAATCTTAGGGCTTTTTATTGTTTGGGGATTGGTGGCGTATATCAACATTCCCAAGGAATCAACGCCTGACGTAAAAATCCCCATGCTTTATGTGTCGGTGAGCTACGAGGGTATTTCCCCACAAGACTCAGCCCGTCTTTTGCTGAAACCCATTGAGCAACAGTTGAGATCATTGGAAGGTGTTAAACAAATGCAAGCAACCGCCTTTGAAGGGGGCGCTTCGATTGTTTTAGAATTTCACGCAGGGTTTAATTCCGATAAGGCCCTAAGTGATGTACGTGAAAAAATTGATTTGGCCAAACCAGATTTGCCAAAGGATGCCAAGGAACCACAAATTCACGAGATCAACCTGAGTCTTTTACCAGTTCTGGTCGTAAAGCTTTCAGGCGATGTGCCGCTTCGCGCCCTTTATCATTTAGCCCGTGATTTAAAGGATGAGATTGAAAGCAACGTTAGCAGCGTCTTAAAGGCAGAAATTGTCGGTGATCGTGAGGACGCCATAGAGATTCTGGTCGACCCAATACGGCAGGAAAAATACAATCTGGTTTTCGAACAGATTGTGCAAAAATTTAACCAGAACAACCAAATTGTTCCAGCCGGGAACTTAGAAAAGAAATCGGGTAAGTTCAGCATAAAAGTTCCTGGCCTGTTAGAAGACATCAACGACATTCAAAACTTCCCCTTATTGAATAATGAGCGTGCCATCATTCGCCTAAAAGATGTTGCCGAAGTTCGTCGATCTTTCAAAGACCCCACCAGCATTGCCCATGACCGGGTGGCATTGGGGCGCAGTGCGTCAACCGTAGCTTTAGAAATCAGCAAGCGCACAGGGGAAAACCTTATTGAAACAGTGGAAAAGGTTAAAAAAGTTATCAGCAACCTTCAAAAGAACTGGCCCCAGCATATTCAAGTTAGCTATGCCCAGGATGAGTCCGATCATATTCGCGACATGTTGAATGAACTGCAAAACAGCATTATTTTGGCCATTTTGTTGGTGATGGCCGTTATCATCTTCTCGTTGGGATGGCGTTCAGCTTTACTGATAGGGCTGGCGGTTCCGGGGTCATTCCTTATTGGCATTATGGCTATTTCTTTGCTGGGATATACGGTCAATGTCGTCGTTCTGTTCAGTTTGATATTTTCCGTCGGTATGCTGGTTGATGGCGCGATTATCGTGGTTGAATATGCTGACCGTCGCATTAGTGAAGGCGCTACTACGAAAAATGCTTAAATCGAGTAGGAGGGGCCTCACGACCCCGTCCTCTCACACCACCGTACGTGCGATGTCGCATACGGCGGTTTCAGTT
>NZ_SCFB01000005.1 GCF_004210305.1 Candidatus Finniella inopinata
TCTACAAAAGTTTGGGAAATAGCAGAAACCGTAATTTTAAAAACTAGGCTGAGGAGATGTCAGTGCAATCGCCATGGTTCCTGGTGATAGACACCAGGAAATACAATAGTTGCCTCGCCCATCGCTCATCGTGATGAGCGCTTTAGGTTAGTGTTGGGATTCCCATCTTGAGCGAAGGGAATCCTGATCGTTGGGAAACTCTGGAACCTGTCACCTTGTTCCTGGATTAAGGACAGCACCTGCCAAAAGGATGCTTTTTGGTCGCGATATCTCTATATTTAGCCAGTATGGGCGTTATATCATTTTGGAACTTTCGACTCAGTTGGGTGCCTGTTTGTGCATTTGGCAGATCAATAAAAGACTTGCTTATCGAAAAAAATAAGTCGATCAATCGTTTCATACCGTCTCTACCTTTCAAAGTTTGTGCTCCAATATGGTCTAAAAACTCAGGTAAGGTTTTTTTATCAAAAGCTCCTTCCAGCAGGCCAGGCGTGTCATGAGTCAGTGCTGAAAAAACTTTTAATACAGCCTTATATTGTTCTACTGATTCTTCATTTTCTTTTTGTTCAAGGACTAATTCATCAAATTTATGCAATAGAGAATCAAGGGTTGATGCAATAACTTCATAATGTCCTGCCACAGCTTCTGCTATACCATAGGAGGCTTGTTTCCAATCGACCTCATTTTGAGCAGCTATATCTAATAAATGGCAAGCGTGACGATAAACAGACCAATGATGATCCATAGTTTTAGAACACCAACCGTCAATATTTTGCAGTCTTGATAATATGGTCATTCCTGAAGAAACAGTGCACGTTGTTAGGTCACGAATACGCAGTGAAAGTCCCTGAAAAAGAGCATCGCCTTTTTTGTTTTGCAAGGATACTTCAACCTTTTCTACAAGAATCCGATAGGCCGTGATGGATTCTGTTGCCGTCAAGCCTTTTAGAGCCGGTAAACCTGAAAAGAAAATTTCCTTAACCATAGTTCTAGATGCTTTTTTCTCCTCGGTATGAAAAATGGACCTATCCAAATTGAAAGTTGTTGGTGTTTTCGTCACAGACCCCTCATTTAAGCTTGGAAAAATTGGCGTCGGAAGTTGCAGGAGCTTGAGGGCTGGTGAACCAGACATATCGACAGAAGCAGGGGTTGAACGACACAAGCTGTAGGGTGATACACTTGCTGACATTGACATGGGGGTAGCGGTTTGGCTTGCTATCCCAGAAAAAGTAGGAGAGTTGTCTTCGCAACTTGAATAGCCCGAAGCATTCGAATGACTTGAAAAAGCCGCCGAAGACAGACAGGTGAAAAAAATTAAGATAAAAAAAGAACGCACAATTTCCAATGAACACATATGGAATCCTCTGTTGGTTAGATAAGAACAGAGGAATTGTCAGGTATTTAGTTTATTTTTACAACATTTATTTTAAAAATTTAGTTATTTTTTAGCCCGATGCATGGAAACTATCCCTCCCGACCAGTTTTCAAAGCTGACGCCTTCAAATCCAGCCTGTTCAATGTTTTGTTTCCATTGCTCTTGGTTGGGAAATTGACGAATGCTTTCCACCAAATACTGGTATGCGGCTTCGTTTTTAGAGACCCACTGGCCGATTCTGGGTAAAACCTGAAAAGAATACAGATCATAAAGTTTTGCCAAAGAGGGAATCGTCACTTGACTGAATTCCAGGCAAAAAAACCACCCACCCGGCTTCAAAACGCGCCAGGCTTCCCTCAAAGCTTGATCTTTATCGGTGATGTTGCGCATGCCAAACGCAACGGTGTAAATGTCAAACGTACCATCGGGCCACGGCAATTGCTCAGCATTGCCACAAAACCATTCTAGGCCCTTTAACAGCCCCTCGTTGACGGCTTTGTCCCGCCCTTCTTCCAACATGGAAGGCGTTAAATCAACAACAGAAATCTGTAAGCTTAAATGAGGGTACATTTTTTGGATCAAAAGGGCGATGTCGCCTGTCCCTCCCGCCACATCTAAAATGCGAAATTCTGTCTGAAGCGGCAAGCGATGAACAAACGACTTTTTCCAACACCGATGAAGACCCAAACTCATCAGGTCATTCATTAAATCATACCGGGAAGAAACCTTAGAAAACAAATCCCGAACCCTCCCCGTTTTTTCACCAACGGGAATATCTTCAAAACCAAAATCGGTTAAGGGTTCTTTCATTGTCTAATTGCCAGCTTGCGCATCATTCGCTAAATTTCCAACAAGTTGCAGCCCAAGTTTGCGGGCAATGTCGAAATTGATTTTTAGCTCAACTTTGGACGGCCATTCTACTGGAATTTGATTAATTGGCAGACGATCCTTCAGTACTTTAATGATCATTTTTCCTGTTTGACGACCCAACGCATATTGATCAGGACCCAACGCGGCGACAGCACCCTTGGCAATAAAGTCCACATCACTGACAAAGATCGGAATGTTGTTTTGCTCGCCAACTTTGGCGACTCCACCAAAAGCCGCCAGGGCCGTGTTATCATTATTGATAAATATCGCATCGACCTTTCCAACCAGGTTTTGGGCTGCGGCCAGGACTTCAGTCGCTTTACCAGCTGGGGCCAAGATCAAAGTGATGTCATACTTTTTCGCACTTTCTTGCATTTTCTCAACCAAAATCACCGAGTTCGCCTCGCCCGGGTTATACAAGATACCCAATTTCTTTAATGGTTTAAATACTTTCAAAAAGGCTTCAAACTGTTTATCGACATCAACGTAATTGGAAACGCCAGTAACATTTAAATCTGGTTGTTGGGGATTGGTTATCAACTTGGCCGAAACCGGATCTGTGACCGAGGCAAAAACAACAGGAATGTGGGGTGGAGTTTGAGTGGCCTGAACGGCAGCCTGGGAAGGGGTTGTCCCCAATGTCACGATCAGGTCGACTTTTTGACCGACAAATTTTTGAGCCACTTGGGCTGCTAAGGCCGGGTTACCTTGGGCTGATTCATAAACCCATTGCATCGTTTCCAAGGGAATCAGGCCCGCCTCTTTCAATTCATCTAAAATACCTTGTCGTGTTTGATCAAGGGCCGGGTGTTCAATAACTTGAATGACACCTATGGACAGCATTTTTTCTTTAGGCAGTGTTTGATCATCGCGCAAGTATTTTTGGGCCATTAATAAAATACCGCCCATCATAACGATGACGATCAGCCATTTTAGAATTTTAAACATAAGGGGTCTCCGCTTTAGGCAAGGGGTTTGATAAGAGAATCAGCTTTTTCAATAAGCTCTGGCTTGATGACGATGCCCAAGTCTTTAGCCACCTTCAAGTTCAAAACAAAAACATTTTCATGGGCAACTTCCACGGGCAAACTTTTGATGGAATCCCCTTTCAAAAGTTTTATAACCAAGTGTCCTACCTGTTCACCTACCGCATATTGGTCAGGTGCGATACAGGCCAAGCATCCCCTAGAAACTGATTCGGGATCAGAGGAGAAAACGGGTATTTTGTGAAGCTGGGCTGTTTTCAAAACAGTCTCTAATGCGGAAATAACGGTGTTGTCATTCGGCAGATAAAGGGCGGACACCTTGCCCACCAACGATTGGACAGCCGTTGAAACTTCTTTGGTGTTGGTAGCTGTCGCCTGGATAACCTTTATCTTAAAGGCTTCTAAATATTGGGTAATCAATTCAACCATCCGCACGGAGTTCGCCTCCCCAGGATTGAAAATAATCCCAACTGTTTTCAAAGGAGTGTCTACCAAAACATCAACAATCAACTTAGCCTGCTGTTCTATCGGGCCCAAAGCGCTGACACCTGTAATGAATGGTGCCTCTTCGGTCGGCAAAAGCTTAGCCGTTGCTGGGTCAGAGATTCCGGCAAAAACAATTGGCAAATCATGACCTTTCGCGGCACTGTGTATGCTTTGCGCAGATGGCGTGGTGATAGGGACCATCACCAAAGGTTTTAGGCCGACAAATTTGGTGGCAATTTGTGTGGCCGTCGCCACATTTCCCTGGGCATTTTCAAACAAAATTTCAACAGGTTTGATTTTTTCTGCCTTCAGATTTTCAGCACTGAGCACATCCATAATACCACGACGAATCTCGTCCAAAGAGGGATGAGGGGCAATTTGCGTAATAGCAATAATTCTGTGGGGTTTACCAGGGGTCGACAGATAAAGATCCTTGGTGAGGGAAAACGTCAAGTATGCCGAAAAGGCGATTAAAAATGTGAACAGAATGTATTTAAGAATTGAATTGAAAGGTTTCGTAAACATTTGTATCTCTCTTATCTTAAAAAATATCGGCTAGAAATACCGTCTAGCGCGACAGACATAGGAATGCGTGTGCTGAATTTAGCAGCTGGCTGGCCATCGCCAATGTCGTTTTAAGATAAGTAAAGTCACAGATAACCTCATGTAAATACTGTTTCAGGATAGACGCCGTTGTTGGAAAATGCAATATGTTTTGTCATGAATGTCACTAACATCCTAATCCTCACAATCAGTTGCATGCGACAAAAAAGCGCGCTGATGGGCGCGCTTTTTCATGTTTTCAGCTAAAAGGGTTACTTTGTGTTGGTATCTTTGAAAGAAGGCATCTTGTAACGGAAGGTTCTTGTTACGGTTAAATGTTCACAGGGTATCGAATCTTTGTCATGGGCAGTTCGCTCAAAATGCACATTAAACAATCCATTCCGGGTTGTTGTTGCACTAATACTGCACCAATCTACAGAGCTTTTCAAAATAGCTTCCATCTCAGAATCTTCTATCGTTTCTTCGTTAAAAAAAGATTGGTAATCATATTCCCAGTCAGCGACTTCTTCCCATCCATTTTCCAGCACGGCATTCCATCCATTTTTTCTAAAAGCATTTTCTAAGTTTTGGCGACTCTGGGTTTTAATATTTCCAACCCTTTCTTTATACTGTCTTAACTCAGCGGGATGATGTGTTTTCATGTAGTTATACTTGGCTGCCCAATCATTTGGATTATCATAATTCAGATTTTGAGTGCTGCTGGAGGCCCCACTCGCATAGCCGGAACACATCAAGGCACTGGTTATTATTAAAAAACTAAAACGCTTACTCATAAATACTCTTATTTAAAATATTAAAAATTGACCTCATGTTTATAGCATTTTCAGCTAAATTAAAGTAAATTAATTTCAAAATTTTTTGATCACCCCTTCATCGGTTTTTTTACGATGACTTCTTAGGGTAGATACGCTACTAATATAGTCTCCACGATTAAACAATAAAGTTATTCAACGTATGTTATGGCCCGTTATGTTTTAAAATTTGGGGGCACGTCGGTGGCGAATGTCACACGATTGCAGCATGTCGCCCATATCATCAAAAAGCAAGCCGATGCAGGCCATGAATTGGTTGTTGTCGTCTCTGCTATGGCGGGTATTACCAACAAACTCGTTGAATATGCCCACAGCCTATGTCCCGATAAATTAACCAATGAACATGACGTTGTTTTATCATCAGGAGAGCAGATAACATCTGGCTTACTTGCTTTGGCCTTGTCCCAACTGGGGTTTCAGTCACGTTCCTATCTAGCATGGCAAATTCCCATTCAGACCGATGACACGCCATCACAAGGTCGCATTTCAAATATTTCCACAGCGCGTTTAGAAGAATGCCTGCGGCACAAAAGAATCCCCGTAGTGGCTGGGTTTCAAGGTGTTAATTCTGAGGGGCGTTTGACAACATTGGGCCGTGGGGGGTCAGATACGACCGCTGTGGCTTTGGCCGCCGCCTTAAATGCGGATCGATGTGATATTTATACGGACGTTGATGGCGTGTACAACGCTGACCCTAGATTGGTGGCAAATGCGCGCAAATTATCGCGCATTACGTATGATGAGATGTTTGAGATGGCAGCCCAAGGTGCTAAAGTCTTGCAGGCGCGATCCGTCGAATTAGCCATGAAACATGGTGTTAAGCTGCGCGTTTTATCAAGTTTTGTGGAAACCCCAGGCACAGATATCGTCAAAGAAAGGGAAAATGTGGAAAGTACATTGGTCAGTGGCATCGCCCACAGTCAAAATGATGTAAGAATCACCATCAAAAATATTCCAAACCACGCCCAAAGTGTTGCGACAATTTTCTCGCACTTGGCAGAGAACGCTATCCCGATTGACATGATTGTTCAAACCAGTGTCGTCCATGATCACGTGGATTTGACCTTTACCTTGTTGCATTCCAACCTTGAACGAGCCCAGCACGTGTTGAAGGAGGTTCAAAAGATCATCCCTTATTCTCAGCTGGATATTGATACAGACATCGTCAAGATTTCTATTATTGGCGTTGGCATTCGAAGCGATTTGAACAGCCTTCAGCTTTTGTTTCAAACCTTAGCTATTCACAATATTTCTGTACAGTTGATGACCACGTCGGAAATTAAACTATGCGTCATTATCGATAAACACCACACAGATGTGGCCTTGAACGCCCTTCACCAAGCGTATGAATTAGAAAAGGTTGCTGCATGATGACCTTAGAAAAGCTGTGGGGAAAAGGGACGACGTTTTTAGGGACCAAAACAGCCATATTAGCGGGAGCCATGTCGTGGGTTTCCAATCACACGTTAGTGGCGGCAATTTCTAATGCAGGTGGCTTTGGCGTCATAGCCTGTGGGTCGATGAACACAGAATTGTTAGCAGCCGAAATAGATAAAACCCAACATCTGACCCAAAAACCATTTGGCGTGAATTTGATTACCATGCACCCAGATTTGGATGATTTGATTGATGTGTGCGGGCGTTATAAAATAGGTCATGTTGTCCTGGCCGGTGGGCTTCCCAAAGCTGCCAGTATTCAACGGTTGAAAGATCATGGGTGCAAGGTTATCGGTTTTGCCCCTGCTTTGGTCATTGCCCGAAAGCTTGGAAAAATGGGCGTCGATGCCCTGATAATAGAGGGTAATGAAGCCGGTGGGCATATTGGGCCCGTCTCGACCAGTGTTTTGGCCCAAGAAATCCTTCCCCACGTTCACGATATTCCGGTCTTTGTGGCTGGTGGTATTGGTCGCGGTGAGACGATTGTCAGCTATTTGCGGATGGGGGCGGCCGGTTGTCAGTTGGGGACGCGTTTTGTGTGCGCGACCGAATCGCCGGCGCACCCTGATTTCAAAAAAGCCTTTATTCGTGCCCAGGCCCGGGATGCTGCCGTATCGGTTCAGCTTGACCCCCGATTCCCCGTTATTCCCGTGCGGGCGCTGACCAACCCAGCCAGTCAACAGTTCATGAAAATTCAGGCCGAGGTCATTCAAGAGTTTGATGCCGGCCAACTTGATTTAAAACAGGCCCAGTTAAAAATTGAACACTATTGGGCGGGGGCTTTGCGAAAAGCTGTTATTGATGGGGATATCGAGAATGGTTCCCTGATGGCGGGGCAAAGCGTAGGGCTGATTACGAAAGAGCAAACCGTTCAAGAAATTATGGATGAGTTGACGGATCAAGCCAGGGGGTTTTTAACGAAGAATTAATCTAATAGGCCTTGTGAAAAAAATTCTTCTTTAATTAAATATTAACATATAGAGGCATATAATATATTTAACACAAATCTGTAAATCACAATATTAAATGGCTTTTAGTTTCAATAAATATTTTATAAAGACCGCAGTCTTCGTCTTATCGCTGCTTTCTTCCTCAGGAGGTTTTTCAGCCACAGAAGATGGGCAAGCCCTTAAAAATCCAACCTCTCAAATTCGATATAAATGTAATCTGCGTCGTGATGGCGTCCCACCCCAAGTTCTTGAGAAGTTATTGCAGCATCCAGCTGCGAAAAGAGGGAAGGCTACTGCTGAGGCGCTTAAGAGAACGTCTGCGCCGCTTCCGCCCTCTTATGATATGCGCACTGCTATTGGAGGCGTCGACAAGGCTGCAGAAATTTTTCCTGTATACGACCAAGCCGGGCTTGGATCTTGCACGGCCAATGCTTCAGCGGGGGCTTTACAATATCTAAGTATCTTGCAAGGGGTAAGACCTAATGCTCCATCCCGTTTATTTATTTATTATAATGAAAGAGCCCGTATTTTGGGATGGGATCCTACCCAAGACACAGGGGCCTTTGTCTCCACCAGCGTTCTTGCCATAGCAGAATACGGGGCGTGTTATGAAACGTCATGGCCTTACAGTGATGTTTCGTATGGTCCATCACCCCTCTTTTTTAGCCAACAACCAAACGACCCGTGTTATAGCGCCGGACTCAGTAATGTTGCTCTGGCTTACGGTCCAGTCCCTCAAGATTTAGATACCATCAAACAATATTTAAGCAGAAATGTTCCTGTCCTTATTGGCCTGTTGGTGTACAATTCTTTCTGGTCTTCTTTATGGAATGGTGGGGTTGTGCCCATACCTGACCCAGCGAATGAATCACTGAATGGGGGGCACGAGCTGATGCTGGTTGGGTATGATGACGTGAGCCGGCGATTTACAGCACGAAACTCTTGGGGAACATGGAATGGTAACAAGGGTTACTATTCCATGCCGTATGATTACGTCGCATCCCCTTATTTATGTTTTGATTTTTGGTTTATTTCAAGTTCTGGGGCCAATATAAATGTAAATTTTTCTGTAACTGCTAATACGGTTTGGGGTCAAAATATTTACCTGGTAGGTGATATTCCAGAATTGGGAAATTGGGATATTAATCAAGCGCTTCGATTAACTTGCCCAAATTATCCAAACTGGACGGGCAGTCGTACTATTGCAGCTAGCAAGCCCATAATAAATTATAAATACATCAAAAAGGATGCAAAGGGGAAGGTTATTTGGATGTCTGGAGACAACTTGTCTTTCAGTCCGACAACAAGCCCTCAAAATCTGACTCCGGATGAGTGGAAAAATTAGCCTTCTTAAAGATAACTTCTTCGTTAAACACCCATGGCGATTGCACTGAAAATTAGTTTAGTATTCTAAAAATTATTTCCTAATTTTTTATTCGGCTTTTCTGCTGTTCTATCCGTTGTTATTATTCTTTTTTCTCAATAAAGAAAAAGGAAACAGGGATGCAGTTATCAGATACTTTCCTCAAACATTTTGAACCTCTTGCCGATCCTCGTATTGATAACCACAACAAGCTTCACAAATTGCACGATATCTTGGTAATAACAATATTGGCCACAATTTGTGGCGCTGATAACTGGGTTGATATTAGTGAATTTGGCAAAGCCAAATACGATTGGTTATCAACATTTCTCGAGCTGCCTAATGGTGTGCCATCTCATGATACTTTTGGCCGTGTGTTTTCCATACTTGACCCAGAGCAATTTGAATCCTGCTTTTATGCATGGATCAAGTCACTCTCTATCGATGTTAATTCTGAGATTATTGCTATTGATGGAAAAACGCTACGGGGTTCTGGCAACAGAAGAAAAGAGAAAAAAGCCCTACACATTGTAAGTGCCTGGGCAAGCAATCAAAGTCTTCTTTTAGGGCAAGTTAAAACGGATGAAAAATCCAATGAAATTACAGCCATTCCAAAATTACTCAAGATGATTGATGTTACTGGTAGTACAGTCACCATTGACGCCATGGGTTGTCAGCAGTCAATTGCTGAAGAGATCTTAATTCAAGGTGCAGACTACGTATTAGCTCTAAAAGATAATCAACCGAAGCTTCATGAAATGGTCAAGGCAATTTTCCATATAGGAGAATCACGTCAGTACAAGAAGATGCTTAATCGACGGAAAGTAGAGAAGATCCATGATCATGGTCGCATAGAAACACGTCGCTATACATTAGTATCAGCACGCGATCCGGCAGTATTTCAACTTCGTTGGCCTGGGTTAAAGGGTGTTGGCATGCTTGAAACAACACGCACAACTAATAATCAGGTTGAGCGTAGTACCCGCTACTTTCTAACAAGTTTAGCCTATGAAAATATTGATCAGTTTATGGTTGCTGTCAGAAAACACTGGAACATAGAAATTAACCTGCACTGGTCTTTGGATGTAGGTTTTAGGGAAGACCATAACCAGGTGCATGTTGGCCACGCGGCCAAGAATTTGGCTGTCATGAGACGTATTGCTTTGAATCTACTCAAGCAAGAAAAAACGAATAAACGAGGGGTGAGCTGTCGACGGAAGGTAGCAGGCTGGGACAACAAATACTTATTGAAAATTCTAACCGCTGACCACAATTTAAAGCGCGTTTGAGCGGATTGACTGATATAAACGGTAAGTCTTTTAAAGGGGAGGATAGTGTCTAAAAATAAAAAAAACAGGAAGTAGATCTCTCAAAACCTACAAAATCAAATCAATCTACAAAAGTTTGGGAAATAGCAGAAACCGTAATTTTAAAAACTAGGCTGAGGAGATGTCAGTGCAATCGCCATGAGGCCCAAATGATGGAAACTGGCACGAACGCGTTCGCGTGATTCGCCAACTGCTTTATCGGCCAATCCAACGATATTGAAAGCCGGCAGTCCAGGGGACATTTGAACTTCAACGGTTACTTCTTCAGCCTGAATGCCTTGGAAAGCAACCGTTGAGATTTTACTAATCATGGAGGAAGACTTGTTAAAATAAAGCTAAAACAAGTCTAAACTTAAAGGGTTTAACGAATCGTTAAAATTAGTAACTCTTAAGCTTCTTCAGTAGTCTTAGCAGCTGCTTGCTTTTCTAATTGCGCATTTGCTTCTTCTTCCGATTGGGCAATCTGAACAGTGATTAGGACTTCAACTTCTGGGTGGACCATAATTTTTGCCTGATGCATGCCCAATGTTTTAATTGGAACTGATAAAACCACTTGGCCTTTGGTAACCGTATAGCCCTTGTTTTGCACAACCTCAGCAATATCCTGCGCCCGAACGGAACCATAAAGATGTCCGACCTCGCTGGCTTGGCGGATCAAGGTGACGGTCAGACCGGCCATCTTTTTGGCGACATGCTCAGCGTCTGCTCGATGCGTCAAATTGCGCGCCTCTAATTGAGCGCGTTGTGATTCAAAATGCTTTACGTTAGATTCTGTGGCACGCAATGCCTTTTTCTTGGGCAACAAATAGTTGCGCGCATACCCCTGCTTTACGGTGACAGTTTGTCCCATTTGCCCTAATTTTTCTATTCTTTCCAGTAAGATGACCTGCATCCTAGAAGCTCCCTACTAATCGTCGTTATGGTGTGTGTTGCGTTGATTTTGAGAAAAACGCTGTGTTAAGGCATACCATGGTTCTATGAACCCAAGCAATACAATAAAAACAAGTGGCCAAACAAGCAGAAAGCAGGCCATACAAAGGACGCGGAACCACAGGCGCCCTGAAGCCAAGGCGCTAAGACGCAAATAACAAATACGAAAGCCCGTAAACCCAAGGGGGACACAGCTTAAAAGGGCCGCTGTTTTGGCCATAAGTAAGGTTTGGGGTAAACATAAAAATTTGAACAACATCCACGCCATCATGCTCACAACGACCATAATGTCCCAATACGTCGGGACTTGCCAGGCCTCACCTTGAAAATGTCTAAGGTTGCGATGAACCTTTTTTAAGAGGGTTTGTGCTGTATAAACGTTTGCGGTTAAAGAGGCCATCATGGATAGTCCCACAAGGCTGGGCAGCCAACCCACCATTTGTTCGATCATGGGGGAAAGGGAAGGGGAAGCCGTTGTCATTTGGTCTAAATGCCGCAGGATGCTTTGTTGCCAGTCAATTTCTTGGGCGTTCAAGAGGGCAAGCCCGCCTAGAACCAACAACAAAAAAGTCATCGTCATTTTTGACAAAATCATACCAGGCGCATGCGTCCAGTGATCGTTTTTCTGGTAGAGGAAGAGGGCCGAAATGGCCATAAAAGGCATAAAATGAAGAATAAAAAAGGCGTAGCCTGCCAAAGGACTGCTAATAAGGAAAGCAAAAAAAACGGCGCTTAATCCGGCTTGTAGTCCACTTTTCAAGCCAAGGCTGAAACTGACAAAAAACAAGGGTACCAGTAAAAAAGGGCTTAGGATCAAACCAATGACTGGAATTTGGGGGATAATCACTGCCCACAAAGCCGATACCAAGCCAGCTAAGGTGGTTTGTAGAAGCGGTGGTAAATTAAAAAAAGAAGTTATCATAAGAAGAGGAAGGGGGGCTGCCCCTTCCTGCAATTTTTAACCATTAACGTATGGCATAAGGGCCAAGAAACGGGAACGTTTAATAGCTTGAGACAACTCGCGCTGTTTTTTTAATGAAACAGAGCTGATGCGGCTGGGGATAATTTTGCCACGATCTGAAACGAATTTTGACAAAAGGCGCACATCTTTATGATCTATTACTAAAGCCTTTGGTCCTGAGAATGGGCAGCTTTTCCGCCGACGAAAAAACTGACGTTTAACCATAGGCTTCCCGCCTTCGCCACGGTTGCCTTCGCCACGACCAGCGCCTGAATCTTGATTTCTATTGGATTGATTATTGTACATGAAATTATTCTCTCATCAAAAATTAATAAGCTTGCTGCTGTGCTGGCCGATTGGGCGGAGTCTCACCCTCAAATTCACTATCGTTAAAAGATGAGTAATTACTATCTTCACGGTAGTTACGCTGCATTAACGCTGATGGATTGTTATCCAATGCTTCTACACGCACACTTAAGAAACGCAAAATATCTTCGTTTAATTTCATTTGGCGTTCCATCTCTGCAATTCCTTTAAAAGGACAAGCAATATTCAAAAGGACATAATGCCCCTTTTTATTTTTTTTGATGGGATAGGCTAAGGCTCTTAATCCGCAGAACTCGGTCTTTGTGACTTCACCGCCGTGCTCTTTGACAAGGGCTGTGAAATGCTGGGTCATGGTTTCGACCTGGGATGATGTGACATCCTGTCGAACAATAAAAACGGTCTCGTAGTATCTCAACTTAAATAAACTCCTTATGGTTGGTAACTTGCAACAAGCAACAGCTTAAACATTCTTTAAGCAAGGAGGCTTTGTTATGCTCAAAACAATAAAGAAAAAGCCAAGACAAAGCAATCTTAAATAGTAATCAGAAAGGGATGGCCCGTGATTTTGAACAGTTTACCCTTTGGCCAAAGGCAACATACGTTCAAAAAATTCAGCTTTATGTTTTGCTTCCAATCCTAATAATGCTTCGGCTCTTTTTTTATTTTCTTGCAAATAGGGCAACATCTTGCCATACGTATCCGGTTGGATCGATTGAGCAATCGAAATAATTTCTTCGGCTGTTTCGGCTATGAACATGCCCCTTTCATCAAAGTAATCACGGACGTTAGGGCAGCCTAAATATATGGGAACTGTTAAAGACACAAAACAACCCAGTAATTTTTCTGTGAAATAATTTTTTTGTCTGCAATTTTCCATAGCTATATTAAATTGACTGTCAAAAACTGGTTTCTTTGAATCTGTTGGGAGGGCACGGCCCTCGTATTCAGGAAATTTCGCGATGTTTCGTCTGGAGACATAAAAACGCGTGGTCTTATCCTTACCCTTACCGTTACCCAAATCTTTTTCCGCATTCCATATTGAGGCTCTTATCTTATAAGAAGTCCCTTCGAGGTTATAGTCGATTCCATTTTCCCCCATACTTAAAAGGAAGGAAATAGAATACTCCTTCTTTTCCGCTAAGGAGCTAGAATCAATCCAGGTCTGCATATAGCCTGGTATTACGCGTGTGTTTTCGCCAAGGATAGTAGGAAAAAATACACGATCAAACCCCATAGAGATTCTCATGACATATTCAGTGAATCGTTCAAAATATATGTTGAAAAAAGGTTCATCCACAGAATGAAAAAAGTTAATCCTTAGGGGGTTAATCAATTCTTTATGCCACGACTTATTATAAACATAGGCCCTGTGTAGCAAATGTGGTCGTGGGTGATTGCATGCAGAAACAGCATGATTCCACGCAAATTCAGGATAAACGTTTTGATCTATTACTTGATTCAAAAACATACTGTGGTAAAAGCTTTTCTTCGATGAATTGTCAGGTAAAAGGTTAACTCCTCTTTTGACTTGAGGGATAAATCGCATGCACATTTTTAAACTGGTATCTGGCGAAATATGTAGATTAATTTTAAACCGATTGAGTCTGATAAGCGCCTCAACGGCAAGCCATGCTCTGGTCAATTCATCTTCTTTTGCGTAAACATCAATGACTTCTGCAGAATCACTAATGGATAATGGGGGTCGATTTAAAAAATCTTTAAGCGGATTGCCTTCACAAGGAAAGGCTCTTTGGTACAAAGTTGTGTTAAACCAAGAATTTGGATCCGTGTGGGTATACCAACCTTTATGAAAATCAATGGAAAGAAAATGATCTAAAGGTTCTTTTCCAGAAGCTTTTAACTGGTCAGCGTATTGTGCTTGATAGAAATCACTATCGAAATACGAAGACAACGCAATTGCATCTTTTTTAGTCTCATCCTCAGCTTTTTCAAAATCAGAACCATGGGTATAAAAGCTAAAACACATGATATATAATACAAGTATAAAGTGCCTAACAGCGCCCATATAAAACTCAAATATAAAATTTATATTACATAATAGCATCTAAACATATAAGCGTCAATAATAGATCAATTGCTTTTTTTATGTCCTTCTGTGGTTTTTGAGGTGACCTCCATTTCTTTCTATTAGAAATATATTTGGAGAAACCCACAAACCAGGAAATGACTTGGTTTTTTTGATTTCTAAGCCCTCAATTTTGTGTATCATGAGCCCAAGAATTTTTAAGAAAAAGGATGAGGATTATGCGTATAGCTGGTAAAGGGGATTTGGCAGACTTGAAAGAAAAAGCTAAGGCAAAGCAATATTAAATAAATGGCTTAAAGGGGATAGTTTCTCGGATTTGAGAGCTATCCCGTGGTTTTGAATATTTTTATCCTTTGACCAAAGGCACCATACGTTCAAAAAATTCAGCTTTATATTTTGATTCTAATTCCATTAACGCTTCGGCTCTTTTTTTGTTTTCTTGTAAATAGGGCAGCATCTTCTCATACGTGTCTGGTTGGATCGATTGAGCCATTGAGATGATATCCTCAACCGTCTCGGCTATGAACATGCCCCTTTCATCAAAGTAATCACGGACGTTAGGACAGCCTAAATATATGGGAATTGTTAAGGACACAAAACAACCCAATAACTTTTCCGTCATGTAATTCACTTGCCTGCAATTTTCTATGGCAATATTAAATTGACTATCAAAAATCCACTTCTTTGTGTCTGTTGGCAAGACGCGGCTTTGGTATTCTTGAGGATATTTTTCTATATCACGCTTGGAAACATAGAAACGTGTGGGCTTTTCTAGGCTTTTTTCAGCGTTCCATATTAAAGCTCTGACTTGATATAAAAACTCAGGGTTATTAAAATTAGTTCCATCTCCATTTAGGGATGTGCTCAATAAATTTGATATAGAAAATTCTTTATTGATTTTCAATGTATTGACGTCAATCCAAGATTGCATATAACCCGGTATAACTTTTGTGTTTTCCCCAAAAATGATAGGGAAAAACACCAGATCGAATCCCTTGGAAATTCTTTTGATATATTCCTTATATTGTTTGGTTGAAAAATAGGGATAAGACGCATAAAGAAAAGGTTCTTCTACTGCATGAAGAAAATTGACCCTTAAGGGGTTAAGTAATCGTTTGTGCCATTCCCCAATCTCAATATATCCATAAGCTCTGTGCATCAAATACGGTCGTGGATAATCGTGTGCAGATATAGCACGATGCCACCACTTGTCTTTATGGTACACACTTTGATCTAATATTCGATCCAAAAAGGGGCTCTGGTAAAAGCTTTTCTTTGATGAATTGTCAGGCAACACGTTGACCCCTCTTTTTTGTTGAGGGATAAATCGCTTGGATATTTCTGGATTAAAGTCTGCAGGAGTATGTAAATGAATTTTAAATTGATTGAGTCTTATAAGCGCCTCAACAGCAAGCCATGTTCGGGTAAATTCAGTTTCTGTTGTGTAGACATCAATCACCTCTGCGGAATCATTAATGGATAAGGGGGGTTGATTTAAAAAGTTTTTAAGGGGATTGCTTTCACATGGAAAAGCTCTTAGGTACAACGTTGTATTAAACCAGTCGTTAGGGTCCGTGTGGATGTTCCAATCTTTGGTAAAAGCAATGGAAAGAAAATGATCTAAAGGTTTTTGCCCTGAAGCTTTTAACTGATCAGCGTATTGTGCCTGGTAGAAACCATCATCAAAATAGGAAGGCAATGCCGAATCGTCTGTTACTGGCTTCTCATCATTTTTTGAAAGTGTAGTACTATGGCCGATATGTGCACAAAATATAAAAGCTATAATATTTAATAGTAAAATGTAGTTTTTGACTTTATTCATTTTTATCTCCAAATATAAATTTAAACATGTTATGCGTATTTTTTTTGTTTTGAGAAGGTGGTTTATTCTGATCCTTCGCCGGGTTGAATTTGGTATGTTAGAGTTTGGATGTTATCTTGTGTAAGGTCTATTTTCCCTTGGGCCAACCAACCGTCACAGTCATCAATTTGATCTTTTGCAATAGCGGTTCCATAACCGTGAGTTTTCCATAATTGCCATGCGTAAATTTCAGGCGTCAACATTACGGACCCGGACCAAGACCATTCGATAACAGTCTCATCTCTTTGATTACCATTACTTAAAGAAAAGCACATACTCTTGCGGTTGCTTAAAATAACAGAACAAGTTGGTGCATTCTCATCAAAAAAAGGATCAATTGATATTCGTCTCCAAGGTTTTGGGCGACCATATCTTATTAATAAACCTTCACCTGGCTGTGTAAGGTACTTTCTTGAATTGAAGTCAATTCCTGAGACTATAAACGTAACGGCTATTTGAGAATTTAATGAACTTGGCGATAGAATTGGCGCAGGCGGACTGACAAAATTACTTTCTAAAGACGCAAAGGTTGGAGTCTCAAGGTTGACCGAGGAAGGATCCTCAGCTGTTCTATCGGTCATATCTTTTTTTTCTTTTTCACAAGGATGTGGGCTAAGTGTTTCTAAAACCTTTTTCAAGGGCAGTTCCATAACGGCAGAAATTTTATCATTGATGCCGATAGATAATAGAAGATTGTCTTTTTCCCGGATACAACCATATGGAAGTATCGTATTGGCTGCCATGTGTCTTTCTAGGTGGGGTGTAGAAACGAATAAGGGTGTTTTAGAATAATCGGTTATATTGAATTCATTATCAAACAGTAGAAGCCCTAAGAAATATTGCCTAATGCCGTCCGTTGTAACAAGGTGAGAATGGAAAAATGTTAAATATCTTTTACATTCATTAATGAAAATAGGATTGGTAGAGGCTCTAATGCGCCCGAAAAGCCAATCTCTTATCACTAAGGATTTTTCAATAAGTTTTCTAGGATTTTTTAAGCTATCAGTTGCATCAAAAACAACCATTGGATCAAGCATGGTAATGATCATTAATCTTTGATCTTTTTCAAAAAAGGCCCAGTTTTTTTGTAAACTGTTTTTAGTATTATTATTATCTATGCATGGCCTGGAAGAGGTTATAATTTGTTGACCTGGTGAGAAAGATCCTATTTTCATGCATGATTGGTAATGATAGGAATCATCTTGATAAGAAACATCCGACACATAGCTTGCATAAAGTTTATTTTTGAAAACCATCAATCGAGCATCTTCGTGAAAGACAACCGGCCATTGATCCTCAGGTATTTTTGGAAGTTGTATAAGTGGACAATAGGAAGTTATTCCAAAATTCTGGTCAACTTTTGCAAAAAACGTTTCTGCGTAATAAGGGGGGTTATGTTTTGGAAAATGAACTCGAAAGGTCATATACCTGTTTCCTGCATATTCTATCAGACTTGGGTTATGGGCTGCTGTTCCTAAAAAAACCGACGTATCGATAAGCTTCAATTTTCCACCATAAGAAGAAACCTGTTCAGCGGGTGTTATACATTTTAGAAAATCCGACTCGGCATGGCTTAACCGTGATGATTCTGAAGGATGAAATTT
The DNA here is from genome assembly GCF_004210305.1 of Candidatus Finniella inopinata. Taxonomy (NCBI): domain Bacteria; kingdom Pseudomonadati; phylum Pseudomonadota; class Alphaproteobacteria; order Holosporales; family Candidatus Paracaedibacteraceae; genus Candidatus Finniella; species Candidatus Finniella inopinata. The sequence continues at coordinate 17,902 of NZ_SCFB01000005.1, forward strand.
AATATCTATATTATGGACACGAATGGAGGGTGTGAAATTGACTCTACAGAAATCTTCCAATATCTTATCGGTTATATCTTCTGTTGTTTTTCCAGAGAGACTGACAACTTCACTTTTTAATGATTGTGGGGGACTGGGGCTAAGCGTAGCTAGTATATTTTTTAACGGTAATTTCATAATTCCAGAAATTTTATCATTGATGCCGACAGATAATAGAAGATTGTCGTTCTCACGAATGCAGCCATGAGGCATTATTGTGTTGGCTGTCATATGTCTTGGTGTGTGAGGGGTAGACATAAACAATGGGATTTTAGAATATTCGGTTATATTGAAATTTCTGTCAAAAAGTAAAGCGCCTAAGAAATGTTGCCTAATGCCGTCAGTTGTAAGAAGGTTAGAATGGAAAAATGATAAATACCTTTCAAGTTCATTAATGAAAATAGGATTGGTAGAGGCTTTAATGTGCCCAAAATGCCAGTTCTTTATAACTTTGGGTTGCTCGGTGATTTTTCTAGGATTTTCTAAGCTGTCAGTCGCATCATAAACAACCATTGGGTCAAGAATGGTCATGATCAGAAGTCTTTGATCTTTTTCAAAAAATAACCAGTTATTTTGTAAGCAGTTTTTGGCGTTATTATTAGCTATATTTGGTCTAAAAGAAGTTACAATTTGATAACCTGGTGAAAAAGATCCGACCTGCATGCATGATTGGTAATGGTAGGAATCATCTTGATAAGAAACATCTGAGACATAGCTTGCATAAAGTTTATCTTTAAAAACGACCAAACGTGCATCTTCGTGAAAAACAACCAACCATTCATCCTCCTGGATTTTAGGTAGTCGAATGAGTGGGCAATAGGAAGTTATCCCAAAATTCTGATCAACTTCTGCGAAAAACGTTTCTGCGTAATGCGGTGGGTTATGTTTTGGAACATGAACTCGAAAGGTCATATACTTGTTTCCTGCATATTCTATCAGACTTGGGTTATTAACGGCAGCGCCTGGAAGAAGTGACGTATCGGTAAGCTTCAGCTCACCACCATAAGATGAAGCCTGTTCAGCAGGTGTCAGACATTTTAGAAAATCTGACTCTGTATGGTTTAAGCCTGATGATTTAGGTTTTAGGTTAATATCAAAATTATGGACACGAATGATGGAGGATGATTCAGTCCCGGTCGATACGGTACAGTGAAATAAATTAAAAAAATATTAAATAATATGAATTTTATTTTCATGATAAATTCGATTTAAATGGATCAATTGATTTATTTTAAACTCGAAATAATTAATTTATAGTTAAGAGTGTTGTTGCAGCTAAAATCCCATAATTTCAAAAAATGTTTTGGGATTTAGCCATGCAACCCAAACCTTCGCTTTCATGGCATAATTTTGTTTTTTGATTTCTAAGCTCTCAATTTTGTGTATCTTGGGCCCAAGAATTTTTAAGAAAAAGGACGAGGATTATGCGTATTTTCAAACATATGACAGGGGCGGTAATCGGATTATTAATGGCATCTCCTTTGATGGCATCCACACCTTTTGCGGCACCGCAAGCGCCTACACCTTCTCCTCAACCATCAGCCCCTATGGCAGAACCGGAGAATGATAAGTCAGAGACTGACAAAAAAGATACATCAAAATTTTCCGATCGCAGAAAGCTTTTAGATACCATTCGCCAAGGTGTTGTGATCATTAAGACAAAGGCCCAGATTGGGGGCAGCGGCGATGCGGCCTCTTGGTCAGGGACCGGATTCATTATTCATTTAGGAAAAGGATTGATTGCAACCAATCACCATGTGGTGGGCAATACAGTTTGTACCTATGAAATCAAATTTTCTGATGGCACCACGGCACCAGCAAAACTGGCATATTTTGACCCTCTTCACGATTTTGCTTTCTTAAGGGTTGACCCTGAAAAGCTTCCCAAAAAAAGCTTAGCGCTTGAACTAAGCGACCAAAGTCCCAAAGTAAACGACACTGTTTATTCCATGGGGAATTCAGCCAATGATGAGTTCTCAACCTTTAAGGGCACGGTGTTTAGCATTTATGAAAACATGGGACCCTTTTCAGACCAATCTTTTCGATTTTCTGGTTTAACGGTCGGCGGTGCCAGCGGTTCCCCTGTTTTCTCTGAGGATGGTAAGGTCGTTGGAATTATTTGTGGGGGCAAGTTTGTCTCTGGCGCTGCCTTACCTATTCAATATGTGAAAGATGCCTTGAAATATGTGCAGGAGAAAACAACTCCTCCGCGATATTCCATTGGGACTACTTTGACGTATGGCGATCTTAGAGACAGCGTGGAAGCCGGGTTGATTCCTTCTAAGGCTGCAGAGGAATACCTGACAGCTTTTCCAGAGGCAAATAACAAAGTCTTGATAGTTGATTCGCGAGCCGCAGGATCTGAGGCCCTTACCAAATTGGAGGGAGGCGACATCATTTGGAAAATAGATGGCCAGCTGATAGGTCCGGAACTGTATAAATTTGAAGCCATCCTTAATCAAAGCAAAGTTAAAGATACTAGCATACTGGAAAATTTAGTTGGCAGCGGTAAAAACAGGGAAATTACCCTACACGTTTATAGAGGCGGTCAGCTTAAAGAAATCAAAATCACCCCCTATGTGTTGACAACATATAAACAACAACATTTTATTCGTTTTGCGGGGGCTACTTGGTTTGCCGATAACGAACAATCACGGTTGATGATTGGCGATCTGGGGCCAAGCGTTTACATGTCGCCCAGCGATTCTGTGTCGCCTTTTAAAGAACTTTTAAGTAACATGCCTCTTTTCCCAAGTCAGCCGATTAAAATAACCGCCATAGAAGGGTATAAGTTAACAAACCTTGAAGATCTGGAAAAAGCCATTAAAGCGATTAAGAGCAAAAGAATATTGGTTGTTAAATATGTGGATTTGATTGGAACCTTAGGGTTCGATGCGATGCTGCTGAGTGATCGTCTTGAACGGCAAGGATTGGTAAAATACCAGGCTGAATTTGATACGCCTAAATTCTATCGATTTGATACTGATAAAGAACAATGGGGTATTCAAGAGATTAAGTGAGAAGAAAATCTGAATATCTAGTCATCAACCCCCGCGAAAAGGCGGGGGCTTTAGGAAAAAAACTATCAAGTTTTTAAAGTGGTGAGCACATCTAAAGTAGGTAAATCTTTAGCTTTATTCCTTTCGTACTCATCCTTAAACATATTGAAGCCTGCCGTATCAATAACGTTCAGGCCTTTTGTACGGTCAAATGTTGCGACTTTTTTAGATCCCCTTAGAAAATCCCCTGTCCAGTAAATCTCTATCTCATCCGCGTTCTGGAAGTAAATTGGGAACCGAGAATAAAAAAGCTTTCCTTTCTCAACACTATCAGTATGGGTAGCCTGGTAAAAGGCTTGGACTTTTTCGCGATGGTTTAAGGCATTTTCACGATTTTCATCACCAGAGCCACACAGAAGGAGGACAATTCTATAACAGTTACGTTTAAGGTTCTTATAAAGATTCTCAATTGCGCCACCTGTAGAAGTGGTGCCGTGGCTGACATTAAAGCGATTCTTAACTGCTTCATTGAGAAGGGTGTTTGCGATGTAGTTAGATGCCGCACGCCATTTGTTATAAGCAAGACTTGAGACGGCTGCGTAATCCTTTCCTTCCGCTTGACTTCGTGCAATCTGGAAATTTGATTTAGCCATCATATAGGTGAACATGTATTTAAGGGCAGCTTGGTCAGGATCGATATAGGTAAGATCCAGATCGGGATGATTCTGCATGTAGGATTCAAGGATTGTAGTTTTACTAGAACCAGGCCCCCCTGCTGTTGCCACATAAACGGGCTTTTCCAGTGTTTTCTTACCTGCGAAGAAGAATTTTCGAATGTTATCGAGATCTTGGTTGATAAGCGTAACGTCGCTAGGAGAGTATTCCGTCAGTAGTGGTTTTATGACTTGCTCATTTGGAATGACTTCAGAGGAGTCTGATGAAGAAGACGAGGCTGATGAAGCTATTGCTCTAGAGTTTAATGCTAAAACCAAAGAAAACAATAATATATTCAACTTTTTCTGGGGTTTTGAAAATATGTTCATGATGATGTAACTCCTTTATGAATTATTCACAGATATAAGGGTGGGTTAAGCTTAAATCAAGTTAAAAGAGGGGCGATGTGTCGTGCCTTTAGCTGTTTCAGCTTTAGGGTCCCTTCTACAATCACTGGGCAAGAAAATCCAACTCTGCTAGGGTTAACCAAATAAAAATAACTTTGTTTTTTAAAAATGAGTAATTCAAAAACCAAGGGCCTTGTTTTATGTATTTTGGATGGTTGGGGTGTTGCCGAGGCCAGTGAAACGAATGCCATCAGTTTAGCTGCCACTTATTGGGCGCAGATGCTCTTAAAATATCCCCACACAACCCTTGCCGCCTCTGAAACAAAAGTGGGATTACCCCAGGGACAGATGGGCAATTCCGAAGTTGGTCATATGGCGATTGGCTTGGGACGGGTCATGATGCAAGACTTACCAAGGATTAATCAGGCGATTGCGGATGGAACTTTACAGACCCAAGAGCCCCTTGAAGATTTGATCGCAGACTTAAGTCAAAACAAAGGTGTTTGTCACGTGATGGGGTTGTTATCCTCTGGCGGCGTGCATTCCCATCAAGATCACTTCTTTGCTTTGTTGGAAATTTTGAATCAAGCTAAAATCCCTGTCAAAATTCATGCGTTTTTGGATGGCCGAGATACCCCTCCGAAGAGCTCCACAGATTCGATTAAAGCCTTGCAACCCTTTTTGAACGATCAAATTCAGCTGGCAACTTTAAGTGGTCGTTATTACGCGATGGATCGTGACCAACGATGGGATAGAACGACCAAGGCTTATCAGGCTATTGCTCACGGCCAGTCGGATCATCATTTTAAAGATGCGTTTGAGGCGATTGATTTCTTTTATGAACAGGGTATTATGGATGAGTTTATCCCTCCATGCGTAATTGATCCGTCTTATGAAGGTATGGAGGATGGGCAGGGACTTCTTATGGTGAATTTTCGGGCTGATCGCGTGCGCCAATTGTTGACCATGCTGGTGAATCCAACTTTTCCTGATCGTTCTAATTTTATTAAATGGACCGCTGCCATTGGGATGGCGGAATATTCGGATGACTTGACCCCCTATTTGCCTCCCATTTTCCCAAGAATCCCTTTGCACAACAGTTTGGGCGAGGTGATAGCCCGTGCCGGTAAGGCTCAACTGCGCATAGCCGAAACCGAGAAGTATGCCCACGTCACTTTCTTTTTTAATGGTGGGCGTGAACAACCATTTGACCAAGAGGATCGGATTTTGATTCCATCGCCCGATGCGGCTACGTATGATTTGCACCCAGAAATGTCGGCGGCTGTCGTAACAGAGAACGTGGTTAAAGCCATTCAGCAAGGTAAGCATGAACTGGTTATTGTGAACTATGCGAACCCTGATATGGTAGGTCATACAGGCAATTTAGAAGCCACAAAAAAAGCGATTCAAACGATTGATGGGTGTTTGAAGCAATTGGAAAAAGAGGCTCTTATCAACAATTGGACTGTTATTGTTACAGCTGACCATGGGAATGCGGAACAAATGACCGACGATAAGGGGCATATTCATACGGCCCACACGTGCAATCCCGTGCCTTTTTTGGTGATGGACCAAGGGGAAGGGACATTACGGTCGGGGGGGGCATTAAGTGATATAGCACCCACAATTCTGGAAATATTGGGGCATCCCATTCCGGTTGAGATGACCGGGCAATCTTTGCTTGTGAAGCCATGAAAGTACTATCTTTCATTATTTTATGTCTTATTCAAAACCTGTACGCAGCTAACCCCTCTATTGTGTCCCTTCAACAACGGGAGGGCATCCTTTTGGAACAATGGCATCAACAGCAAAGTCAAATTGGAAAAGTTCTACATCGGTTAAGGCAAAGACAATTCTCCACACATCATATTCACATGGTATGCTTTAAAAACCTTAAAGCTTTGGTTCACCAGAATTTAGCCATGCGGTCTTTAGAGGGCCCCTTTAGAAATCAAAATGAGCAGATCATAAAGCTGTGTAACGATATTGCCCAGGTGCGTCGTGAGTTAAAAACCTTGTTGGGGCGGTAAGGCATGATGATATCCTCAAAATTCCTTATCATATTATTTCTTTTGGGGTGGGCATTAACTGGCTGCAATCAAGAACAAGACCAAGATTCAGAAGCGATCAGCTTAAATTTAGAAGCTTTGATTTCTGAAATTATTGACAAAATCCGGCAAGACTATGTGGATGATGTTCCTCAGGAAAAGCTTATTGAAGGGGCGTTGAATGGGCTTTTGGCAAATCTGGACCCTTATTCAGGTTACTTAAATGCCCAAGATTACAAATCTTTGACGGATCGGGTGAAAGGTGATTTTGCTGGTTTGGGGTTAGAGATTTTGGTGACCAAAGGGGTTATCAAAGTTATTGCTGCCATCGACGAAACCCCTGCTTTTAAGGCAGGTATTAAGGCTGGTGACACCATCACGCACATTAACAACCAAGAAGTTCATAAGCTTTCCAATCAGATTGTTTTGCAATCTTTGCAAGGGGCGCCTGGTACAGAAGTAACCCTCACGATCGTTCGCCAAGATGCCGAACCTTTTGTGGTGACGCTTAAAAGGGCTGTGATCGAGGTTAGTCCCGTACGGTTTGTCATGAAAGAAACGGTGGCTTATATTCGCCTGAGCTTTTTTAGCGAGAACGCCTCTTACAAATTGGGTGAGATTCTAAAGGGGTTAAGAAAGTCCCCCACTAAATTGCAGGGGTTGATCCTTGACTTAAGGGATAACCCTGGCGGTGCCTTGGATCAAGCCGTTGGGGTGGCTAGCCAGTTTCTGGATTCTGGCCTTATTGTTGAGATCAAAAGTCGCAATCCTGCCTATAACCAAAAATTATACAGTAAGGGGTATGACTTGTTGAAAGGGGTGCCGATGGTGGTTCTTATAAACAAAGGGACGGCTTCAGCATCGGAAATTGTCTCAGGCGCACTTCGCGATCATAAAAGGGCGATTATTATGGGGACGCGGTCTTTCGGAAAAGGGTCCGTCCAAACCTTATTTAGCATTCCAGGGCATGGGGGGGTGCGGTTAACAACGGCACGATTCTATACACCGAAAGGTCATGCCATTCAGGAACGGGGGGTAGAGCCGGATATTACAATTGAAAACACTGTACCCCAGGAAAATTCTAAATCGACCAAGGCTGATCTTATCGATGCCCAATTGCAAAGGGCTATTGATCTGTTGCGGGGACTGTCGGTATTTCAAAGGCGCTAACGCTTTGCAGAGAGAAGACAGATCTTTATCTGTTGTGATTTTAGTAAAAATCTGCAGAATTAAATGTTTTATAAGATCGAGAAGTATTTGCATTATATTTATGAATTGTTTATATAATATTTATTATTGCAATGTGTGTGCTTCTTTCATCATCTCTCTTTTGGAGTTTATCTAAAAATTATGCCTAAATCCATTTCATATAAGTTTCTGGCTTTTTCGTTTTTGTTGTTATCTGCTTTTCCAGCTTTGTGCGCAGACGACAGGAAAGTGTCCAACTCCTTAGATTTCGAAGCTTTTTGTGCCTTGTATTCTTCTATAACAAACGCTAAGCAGACACGCGAATCTTCTAACAGTTCACAAAAACTTGGGGTTGAAGAAGCCATATTTTCTGTCATGCCGCTTGTGCATAGCCAAGTGAACTTTAGCCACAGCTTTGCTGCCTTAACAGCTGCTAGGGATACAGACTCAGTACACTACACACAAATAATAAGGCGATGTGTGGGAGATGAGGTTACTGAACGCATGTTAAAGTTGGATGCTCATAATACAGCCCGCTTTTCTGACTTCATGTATCAAAGCTTAAAAGGGTTTTTAGAAATACATGCCCAGGTTAAAAATAGGCAAGCAGACTATATGAAAGCAAAGGATGAATATCTTGGCAATTTATGGCAAGAAATTAACGAAGCATCCAATAGAACAGCAGCTGACCTTATGACATTACTTGCTGGGGGTTGGCAAAGGAAAGACCCAAAATGGGTTATTTCCCCGCAAACTTTTTTCTCTCGGAATATTGAGTATTCTGGAGACTTAACCACAGAAGGTGTGCAAAGAAAGTTAGACCTTCTAAACCTTCTTGGTAAAGATAAACGCGCATTTAGTCAGTTGTCTTCTGAAGCAGGCCAAGAAGAATTTTATCAATTATGCGGAGATAATACTCTTGCCGCCCAAGGATTTGAAGAATTGATGTTTTATCAGAAAGTCAATATGGCTATCGCATCATGTATGGAAAAACCACCTGTTGATGCTAAGGCTGATGATCTTCTGACGGTTATTTGCAATGCGATGGGTTTAAATGCCTCTGATTTAGGGCTATTGAATAAACAAACTTCTAATTCATCATCGGATCGACGCTTTGTTATAGATCAAATTCGTAACCAAATGATGCGTGGACTTGTGGTTCCAAATACTATATTTATTCAAAGGCTTTTAAAGCCCTTTGCTGAATTTGCTGAAAAAGAAAAATTGCAGTTAAAAGAGGAAGAAGCAAAAGCAAAGAAGGCATTAAAAAATCGAAAAAAAAAGGAAAAGGCAAAACTTAAGAAAACCCTAGCAGCAAAAGAATCCAAGGCAGCTTCTGATTTGGCTTCCTCCTCTTCTGTGGCAACACAACCAAAAAAAGAGGCCAATGATGATGAAGAGGATGAGACATCTAAAAAGGATGAAGAGGATGAGCTAGACAGAGAGGATGAAGAATTTGACTTGGCTGCAGCGCTTCATTCATAAAAAGAGGCTAAGAAAACGCCTGTTGAAGAAGAGGAAGATTCTGCAGTTTTGAATAAAACAACAAAATTTTCAAAGTCTACTTTCTCTGACGTTGTTGTGAGACATGAACGCGGGACGGTTAATACCTTGGATTTTAAGGCTTTTTTGAACCAGGTAAAAGGACAGATCGCCCGGCCTCGCCCCAAGGGGATGACCTACTATAAGCTGCCAAATCTTAACGCCAATGCGGGGACAGAGCTTATGCTCTTCCATGTCCACCTTCCCCATGAAGAAAATGACCCTTTTTATCCAGCAATTTTACATCACTTTATTAGGCCTTCTGTGGTTGATGCAGGATTTACCAAAGAAATGTTTAGCTGAACTTTTATAGACAGTTTATATTCTCCTAGCCCCTTGTGATACAAGGGGTATATACTCTGCCTAACATTTCACTTACCAGATCAACTTACTATGTGTGGCATTTTAGGTATCCTCAGTTCTCAAACAGTTGCTGACAAATTGTTAGAGGGATTGTCCCGTTTAGAATATCGCGGGTATGATTCTGCGGGTATAGCAACCGTTCATGATGGACAAATTGAGCGTCGTCGCGCGGCAGGCAAATTAAAGAATCTAAAAACCCTTGTCGACGCGAACCCTTTGACCGGAACCATCGGCATCGGTCATACCCGTTGGGCAACCCATGGCGTTGCGAATACAACCAACGCGCACCCCCACAGCAGCCCCGATGTGGCGGTGGTTCACAATGGTATTATTGAAAATTTTTCCACCCTGAAACAATCCCTTCAAGAAAAAGGGGTCGTCTTTGAAAGCGAAACAGACACGGAAGTTGTTGTTCATTTAATTGCCGATTTTTTAAAGAACGGATTACCGCCTTTTGAGGCCGTTCAACAAACACTTCATCAGTTGCAAGGGGCTTTTGCTCTTGTGATTTTATTCCGTGATTATCCAGATTTGATGATTGCAACCCGCCGTGGCAGCCCTTTGGTTGTGGGTCGCAATCAAGATGAACGGCAAAATAGACTGTTTGTGGCCTCCGATGCCTTAGCTTTGGTGGGATGGGTCGACCAACTTTGGTATCTGGAGGAGGGGGATATAGCCGTTCTGGAAAAGACAGAGGTTGGCCTTTCGACCAGCTTGTACACCAGCGAGGCGCAGTCAGTTGAAAGAAACTGGCGCCCCAGTCAACTGTCAGCCGCTGCCGTTACCAAAGCTGATTACAGCCATTTTATGCTAAAGGAAATTTTTGAACAGCCCGGTGTCCTGAGTGATAGCATCCAATCCCTTATGGGGGTGGAGGGGACAACCGTTCATTTGCCATCCCTGAGGCTTGACCGTCAGGCGATAACCCAGGTGTATATTATTGCCTGTGGAACGTCCTACTATGCTGGCTTGGTTGCCAAATATTGGTTTGAAAAGTATTTTCAATTACCAACCCAAGTCGAAATCGCCTCTGAGTTTCGGTACCGGCAGCCTTGCTTGGATAAAAATGCTCTGTACCTGTTTCTTTCTCAATCAGGCGAAACCATTGACACGCTGGCCGCTTTAACGTTGGTCAAGAACCATGGTTGTGCGACGTTAGCTATTGTTAATGTGCCAGAAAGTTCAATCGCGCGTCAAAGCGATCAGGTTTTTTATACCCTTGCGGGGCCAGAGATTGGAGTCGCCTCGACAAAGGCTTTCACAGCTCAACTGGTTAATTTACTGGGTTTAGCGCTTTATTTAAAAGGGGAAAATAATCAGGATTTGTGCCAGGAATTGAGGTTGCTGCCAAGGCTTGTGGGTGAAGTTTTGCACGATCAGTCGCACTATCAACAGGTATCTTTGAAACTGGCTCAGGCTCAGCATGCCCTTTATTTGGGGCGCGGGTTACAATACCCCATTGCGCTGGAGGGGGCTTTGAAGCTGAAGGAATTGTCCTATGTACATGCGGAGGGATATGCGGCGGGTGAGCTGAAGCATGGCCCCATCGCGCTGATTGACGGCCAGATGCCCGTGGTTGTTTTGGCCCCTTATGACGAGTGGTTTGAGAAAACCCTGTCGAATATGCAAGAAGTTTTGGCCCGTAATGCTCAGGTGATTATTTTAACCGATGCGATCGGTTCTGATCATATTCATCAACAGGTTTCGAACAAATCAACGTTGGACATAATTATTTTGCCAACAGTGGCAAGCTTGACGAGTCCGTTTGTCTACACGGTCGCGGTTCAATTGCTGGCTTACTATGCGGCCTTGCACAAAGGGACAGATATTGACCAACCAAGAAACTTAGCCAAGTCGGTTACTGTCGAATAGATGCGTTTATGCTTTCAGGAATACACAAGGACCCATGATCCATTTTTCCAAATTATCACATTTTTATCGGCAAAAGGCGGCCTTAGAAGATATCAGCCTAAGCATACCTGCGCACACCCTGACTGCTGTTGTTGGCCCAAACGGGGCTGGAAAAAGTACGTTTTTAAAAATTATCGCCGGCCTTGTGAAGCCAAGCCAAGGGCAATTTATCCACCAAGACCCTTTCAACTTGGCTTATCTGCCCCAACAATCTAGCTTGGACAAAACCTTTCCTTTTTCGGTAAAAGATGTCGTGGCAATGGGATTGTGGCCGAAGCTTGGTATTGGCAAAAGCATCAGTCACGCCCAACACGCTTCCCTTGAACAGGCCCTTGAAAGGGTGGGGCTGAAGAATGTGGAAAACCGGGGTCTTGACGACCTAAGTGGGGGGCAGTTTCAGCGTGTTCTGTTTGCCCGGTTGATGCTTCAGGATGCGGATGTGTTATTGTTGGACGAACCCTTTGCCGCCGTTGATGAATCAACGACCCAGGACCTTTTGGGGTTACTGCAAGAATGGCACCGACAGGGCAAAACAATTTTGGCCGTGATGCATAATTTATCGTTGGTGCGACGTTTTTTTTCCGACACAATTATATTGGCCAGGAATTTAGTGGCCTATGGCCCCAGTCAAGAGGTTTTAACAACCGACAATCTTTTGCGAACGCACGGTATTATGATGGGTGCTTTATGACGATACTTGCTGTGTTGTATGAAAACTTGTTTGCTCCGTTTTATGATTATCTGTTCATGCAGCGGGCTTTGGCGGCATGCATTGCTATCTCTCTTTCAAGTGCCCCTTTGGGCGTTATTCTGATTCAAAGACGCATGAGCCTTATTGGCGAAGCGCTGTCCCACGGCACGTTGCCTGGCATTGCACTGGCTTACCTAGTCGCCGGCATGTGGTTGCCCGCCTTAATCTTGGGCGGTGCCCTTGCGGGTTTAATGGTTGCCTTTTTTAGCCATTTTGTATCGCAAAATACGTGTTTGAAGGAGGACGCAAGCTTCAGCAGTTTTTATATGATCGCCTTCGCTTTGGGTATTCTGATTCTGTCGTTACAAGAGGGATCTATTAAACTGGTCCATTTATTGTTCGGCAATGTTTTGGCCGTTGATGGCCCCTCCTTAATTTTTATGGTTGCGACCTCGGTTGTATCCCTGGTCATTTTTGCGATTATCTATCGGCCGCTTATTTATGAATGTTTTGATCCTTTGTTCATGCGGTCTTTAAAGGGGCCGACGCATTTCTATAACTTTACGTTTTTGACGTTAATGGTGGGCAATCTTGTTGCGGCCTATCAGGCATTGGGAACGTTGATGGCGCTGGGTCTGATGATGATTCCAGCTGTGGCGGCGCGCTTATTGGCGCATCGCCTAAAAAGCATTTTTCTTATCAGCATTCTGTTCGCCCTAATGTCCAGTTATGCGGGGTTGTTGCTGTCGTACCACTTCAATTGGCCCTCTGGCCCGACCATTGTTTTGGTGGCGGGTGGATTGTATATAGGGAGCCTGGTGTATGTTTTGGCCATCAGGCGGCATTAACTGCTGCCATTAGTACAACACACCTTTTTAATCATTTTTTAACGTTCCTCATGATAGTCTGATTGTGGTTGGAGCTAGAAACACCCACACATCGGTGGGTGCATGATTGGGCATATAAAAGCCCCCTTGTGATTTTTTCACAAGGTTACCTTGTTGAGGTGACGAAGCGCTTTGTTACTGTAGACGAATTTTCACCGGATTGGAACCCGGTGACGAGATGTGCCCAAAAATCGAGAGATTAAAGGGTAAAGGTAGGTTATGTTGAGGTGGAGCGGTTGGCAAAACAATTGCCAATTGTTTTGCGGTGCCGTTTTTTTTGGGATTGCCAGGTGGGTCCCAAATAATGTCAGTATTGTGTGCGATTCAGGGATCTCATATACCTCTACCTCCTCCAGGTAAGAGATGGCGCGTAGTAATAAGCTTCCATGGCGATTGCACTGACATCTCCTCAGCCTAGTTTTTAAAATTACGGTTTCTGCTATTTCCCAAACTTTTGTAGATTGATTTGATTTTGTAGGTTTTGAGAGATCTACTTCCTGTTTTTTTTATTTTTAGACACTATCCTCCCCTTTAAAAGACTTACCGTTTATATCAGTCAATCCGCTCAAACGCGCTTTAAATTGTGGTCAGCGGTTAGAATTTTCAATAAGTATTTGTTGTCCCAGCCTGCTACCTTCCGTCGACAGCTCACCCCTCGTTTATTCGTTTTTTCTTGCTTGAGTAGATTCAAAGCAATACGTCTCATGACAGCCAAATTCTTGGCCGCGTGGCCAACATGCACCTGGTTATGGTCTTCCCTAAAACCTACATCCAAAGACCAGTGCAGGTTAATTTCTATGTTCCAGTGTTTTCTGACAGCAACCATAAACTGATCAATATTTTCATAGGCTAAACTTGTTAGAAAGTAGCGGGTACTACGCTCAACCTGATTATTAGTTGTGCGTGTTGTTTCAAGCATGCCAACACCCTTTAACCCAGGCCAACGAAGTTGAAATACTGCCGGATCGCGTGCTGATACTAATGTATAGCGACGTGTTTCTATGCGACCATGATCATGGATCTTCTCTACTTTCCGTCGATTAAGCATCTTCTTGTACTGACGTGATTCTCCTATATGGAAAATTGCCTTGACCATTTCATGAAGCTTCGGTTGATTATCTTTTAGAGCTAATACGTAGTCTGCACCTTGAATTAAGATCTCTTCAGCAATTGACTGCTGACAACCCATGGCGTCAATGGTGACTGTACTACCAGTAACATCAATCATCTTGAGTAATTTTGGAATGGCTGTAATTTCATTGGATTTTTCATCCGTTTTAACTTGCCCTAAAAGAAGACTTTGATTGCTTGCCCAGGCACTTACAATGTGTAGGGCTTTTTTCTCTTTTCTTCTGTTGCCAGAACCCCGTAGCGTTTTTCCATCAATAGCAATAATCTCAGAATTAACATCGATAGAGAGTGACTTGATCCATGCATAAAAGCAGGATTCAAATTGCTCTGGGTCAAGTATGGAAAACACACGGCCAAAAGTATCATGAGATGGCACACCATTAGGCAGCTCGAGAAATGTTGATAACCAATCGTATTTGGCTTTGCCAAATTCACTAATATCAACCCAGTTATCAGCGCCACAAATTGTGGCCAATATTGTTATTACCAAGATATCGTGCAATTTGTGAAGCTTGTTGTGGTTATCAATACGAGGATCGGCAAGAGGTTCAAAATGTTTGAGGAAAGTATCTGATAACTGCATCCCTGTTTCCTTTTTCTTTATTGAGAAAAAAGAATAATAACAACGGATAGAACAGCAGAAAAGCCGAATAAAAAATTAGGAAATAATTTTTAGAATACTAAACTAATTTTCAGTGCAATCGCCATGGTTAAACACCCAATCTGAACGAAAAACGGGCTGTTTTTTTATTGAAAAGGACAGATGGCGCATCATACGATAATCAAAGGGGCCCATTTTAATAAAAGGAATTACATGCTAAACAAAACTCTTTTAATGCTGCTGTCTTTGTTCATCAACATGGGTGCGCAGGCTTCATCTTCACCCCTTATACAAAATGAAAATGGATCAACAGGTTTCCTTCAGACAGGTTCACAGATGCCCCATAACGGGGTTAGCTTAACAAACGCTCAACTTGAGTCTTCTATGGAGGTAGTGCGCGCAAATCTTATGGCTAACGCTACTAACCCTGAAGAACAGCATGTTCAGCAGATGCTTGATTCTTTGGCTACAATGGACTTAAACGCTGGCAACATCGATGCACAGAAAAAAACCCCCAGCTTCTTAACGCGCTTGTTTTTTTCATTCATAACATCTACAACAACAAAAACAGAATAAACAATCCCAGATAAATATGGCCTTTAAAAAAGGCCATGCAATCCATGGCATCATGAGGCTTCCATCGTTTTAACCGAACAAAAGCCCCCCCAAAAACCACCCCAAGAATGAGAAAAGATACCGTTGAGTAGCTCAACGTACACAGCCCAAAAAACATTCCCCCATAACAAACCGCTGGCAACAAACGCGGTCGATTTTTGAAAAGAAGGGCGGTGGATTTTAGACCCAGCAGCTGGTCATCCTCGATATCTTGAAAGGCATAGATTGTGTCGTACGCCAGGGTCCACAAAATGCCCACACCGTAAAGCAACCAGGGTCGACTGCTGTGCAAGGCATCTTGGTTGGCGCACGCGATTAAAACGCCACTATTAAAGGCAAATCCCAAAACCAATTGGGGCCAATGGGTTAGCCGTTTCATAAAAGGATAGATGAACAACAAGACAAAGGCCAGGATGGATAAAATTTTGGCTGTGGGGTTTAGGCACATCCAAACACCGATGCCCCCCATCATCAGGACCAAAAACAAACAGATGGCCTGGGTTTTTGACACGGCTTTACTGGCTAGGGGACGATTGCGTGTTCTAGCGACTCGCGCATCAAAGGATTGATCGGCCCAGTCATTGACAACGCACCCTGCACTTCGTAAACACAGCGCCCCAATAAAATACAGCCCCAGCCATTGCCAAAACTCTTTGGTAAAAGGTGATAAACACAATGCCACCCCCCACCAACACGGCAACATCAATAACCAAATGCCGATGGGCCGGTGAAGGCGACAAAGATGGATCATCGGCGTCAAACGGGCTATAACCATACCAAGATTATCGCTAACTTTTTATATATATGCCCAGACTGTACTTGAACCAGCCCCTGACAGAAAAGACCTTAATCACATTAAGCCTAGAGCAATCTCATTATCTGTTGCATGTGCTAAGGCAACGGGCAGGGGATAAGGTGACTGTCTTTAACGCAGAAAATGGGGATTGGTCTGCTGTCGTTAGGGAATCGGTGAGGAAACAAATTGTTCTTGAAATTAACTCACAAATAAAGCCGGCTGTTCCAACAAATCCCCTTTGGCTGGCGTTTGCCCCTTTGAAGCAAGAGGCGACCAACTTTGTTCTGGAAAAGGCGACAGAACTTGGGGTGACCCACGTGCAACCGTTATGGATGGATCATTCAAACACCCAACGCCTGAATGAGGAACGCTGGCAAAAAATCATGATAGAGGCGGCAGAACAATGCGAACGTCAAGATATACCTGTGTTACTGCCCAGTTTAAAGTTAATGGATTTTTTGGGCAATCTGCCCTCTGAGCCTTTGTGGTTCGTGGCATTAGAGCGGTCAGATCAGACGCCTTTGTTGAGCGCCCTTCAAAAAAAACCGCAGGGTCCATATGGATTTATTATCGGGCCAGAGGGGGGATTTTCAGCCGTTGAGCAACAGGCATTCCGGCAGCATCCTTCCCTGCAGATTATCAGTTTGGGATGGCGTGTCTTGCGGGCTGAAACCGCCGCCCTTACTGTTTTGGCCGTAGCGCAGAGCGTATAAGATGAAAATTAATTTACCCCAAAATCGAAGGTTGATGAGGTACTAGACTTTTATGTTATTAGCTGATTTACAAGCCCTTAAGACTGAAAAGAAGCCGCTGATGCGTTTGCTGGGAATTGACCTGGGTGACAAGACAGTGGGCCTAAGCTTGTCTGATACTACTTGGACCATTGCTAGTCCCTATCAGACTTTGGCGCGTTCATCAGATCAAAAGGCCATAGACGACTTAAAAAAGGTCATTCAAGAATTTTCGATTATGGCCATTGTGATGGGATATCCTTTGAACATGAACGGCAGCGCCGGCCCTCAAAGCCAGAAAGTTGTTCAGTTCTCTGAAAAGTTGCTGACAAATCACAAGATCCCCCTTTTGCTGTGGGATGAACGGTTGTCAACGGCAGCGGTGACCCGTACCCTTATAACGGCCGATGTATCGCGTAAAAAACAGAAAAAGGCCGTTGATAAATTGGCCGCAACTTTTATTTTACAAGGCGTTTTGGATTCTCTTAATTTTTAAAATTTGAATTTAGGAAATTAACCTCTATAAATGGCTAAGATTAGAAATAAGGCTGGTATTGATGAATATGAATGACGCTGCCAAAAGGTGTGGCTTTATAGCCGTTTTGGGCCAACCAAACGCGGGCAAGTCAACCCTTGTGAATGCCTTTGTGGGAAGCAAGGTTTCGATTGTCTCGCCCAAGGTTCAAACCACCCGCCGCAGAATTTTGGGGCTGACCATTCACGAGCAGACCCAACTGATTTTTGTGGATACACCTGGTATTTTTACGCCCAAACGATCTTTGGAAAAAAGCATGGTCAAAACTGCGCTGGAGGCCCGTCAAGGTGCCGACAAAGTGTTGTTGATTGTGGACGCGCGGCAAAAATCGTTCGAGGCCAGTTTTGCCGTTTTAAAACAACTGGGCGAACATCAATCGATTGTTTTGGTCTTGAACAAAATTGACCTGATAGATCGTCAACGGCTGTTGGCCATTATCCAAAAGTTTCAAGCTTTCCCCCAAATTAGCGATACCTTCATGATTTCTGCCTTGACGGGAGAGGGGGTCTCGGACCTGTTGCAATGGTTGGCCGTCAGAATGCCCCAAAGCCCTTGGTTGTACCCAGAGGATCAGATGACTGATCTGCCCTTGCGACTGTGGGCTGCAGAAATAACCCGGGAACAACTGGTTTTGCAATTGGAACACGAATTGCCTTATGAAACGTATGTTGAGACGGAAACGTGGGAAAACTTTGAAAACGGCAGCGTCAAAATTCAACAGGCGGTAGTGGTGGCCAGGTTGGCGCAAAAAGGGATTATTCTGGGCCGCCAAGGTCAACGCATCAAAGCCATCAGCCAACGGGCGCGCATTGAAATGGAAAAGCATCTGGGTCACCCGGTCCACTTGTTCTTGTTTGTTAAAGTAACCGATGATTGGATGGACAAACCCCATCTGTTAAGAGAAGCAGGGATTTTAGACTCATGAAAACTATTGTTGCAAATTGGAAAATGAATGGCAGCTTGGATTTGCTAAATCAGGCCATGGAGGCGTGGCAGCTGAAATCCGGCACCAATAAAGTAATTTTGTGTCTGCCATCTGTCTTTTTGTCCGCAGCCCATACTCTTTTGCGGCAGCCGAATTTTTTCCTTGGTGGGCAAGACTGCCATGCTGCTCTTCAAGGCGCCTTCACGGGGGATACCAGTGCGCACCATTTGTATGATGCGGGGTGTCGTTACGTGCTGGTTGGTCATTCTGAGCGTCGCCAGCATCACCATGAATCGAATGCGATGGTCAAAGCCAAGGCTCAGGCTGCCGTGGCCGCTGGTTTAACGCCAATTATTTGTGTTGGGGAATCGCTGGAGCAACGGGAACAAGGGTTGGCTCTTTCTGTCCTTCAAGAGCAGGTTGAGCAGTCTATACCTGACAATGCCACCGACTTTTACGTGGCGTATGAGCCGATTTGGGCCATTGGCACGGGTCGCGTTGCTGCCCTGGAGGACATTCAGCAGGTGCATGCATTTTTGAAGCAACAACTGGGTGTTGGTGTAAAACTGCTTTATGGCGGTTCGGTGACTGCGGATAATCACGCCTTTATTTTAAGTTTGGAGAATGTTGACGGCGTTTTGGTTGGAGGCGCCAGCTTAAAGATCGATGATCTAGGGAAAATGGTCCGCTTCTGATAGGTATCTAAAGTTTAAGAAAAAAACTTGCTAGATTAATAAAAATTTTGTTACAATTTTATCCGGTATTTATATTGGAGATTGTATGGTTTTATTATGGCAGAGGTGTTTTTTTCTGGCCGTTTCGTTAGTAGCGTCGTCGATATCATCTGTTTCAAGTTCTTTAGATTCTGGTGATTTTAATCCTTTGTTTGCCAGTTCACCCCTCAGCCTTGCCTCCTCTACTGCCAGTCCTCCATCTTTAACTTCGCAGCTGAGCCCCGCAAATGGCACTAATTTCAGTCCTCTATCCTCTTTTTCCCCTTCAGACCCCAAGGGAATCCATAAATCTGTTTCCATGGTTCATGTTAATAAAGCTTCCTACGCCCAGTTAGGAGGATTGAGTGATGACATTGAGGATGAGGAAGATGAACTTGGGGAGGAGGGGTTAGATGATGATCAAATTGCGGAAGAAATTAGAGATATCTACCCGCAATTTTTCACGGGTGAGGCTCGATCATCCCAATTTGCAGACTTTACTTCCAAAACTTTTATACCCTTTCTGCAAAATCAGGCCACACAACAACATCCGTATCCGGATGAGATCGAAGTATATCTGCACCAGACTGAACCCAGGCGTGTGCGAACCGAACCATTAACCGAAGCATTAATCGTGCGAGCTATTGACGCAATTATAGGATTGCAGCCGCAGTCAACTTTCTTAATTGCTGATGATTTAAGCCAACAACTTACAAAGGTGTTGCCAAAAAGAAGCTATTTCCCCGTATCAGGCGAAAGCCCGCTTGGCCATCGTTACATGCTTGATTGTTTGCTGAATCATCGCCACCCAATCGCGGTACCAAAGCAAGGGCAGCACATTAGAGCCTATGGGGTTGATATGTCGGCTTTTGGTTTTAGTGTGTGTGGATGGGTGAAATATTTAAAGTGTAATCCTCATAACGTCTTAAGAAGGGCCGCAGCTTCATTAATAGAAGATGCCGTCTCAAAAGGTTCTGATCGCCAAAAAGTAACCCCTGAAGTTGTTCAACAAATATCAATTAAATATGGAAAATTATTAGATCAATTCAAATCTCTTTTAATTGATTTAGACTATCAGCTTGTCGGGAATAAAATGAACGAATCAGAGTATTGCCGTTGTGTGATCGGTTTATATTGGTTGATTTTGGAATCTAATTTGTTACCAAATGGGACTTTACAGAAAGATCAATTCCACGAAACATTGGGGTACATATCAGAACAGGCAAAAGAATCAATAAGCGCTTATTGGTCTTGGGAAAGCGAGTATGAGTTTTTTGAGACGTCGCCTTTGGATGGGGTGCCAACATGGCGATTGCACTGACATCTCCTCAGCCTAGTTTTTAAAATTACGGTTTCTGCTATTTCCCAAACTTTTGTAGATTGATTTGATTTTGTAGGTTTTGAGAGATCTACTTCCTGTTTTTTTTATTTTTAGACACTATCCTCCCCTTTAAAAGACTTACCGTTTATATCAGTCAATCCGCTCAAACGCGCTTTAAATTGTGGTCAGCGGTTAGAATTTTCAATAAGTATTTGTTGTCCCAGCCTGCTACCTTCCGTCGACAGCTCACCCCTCGTTTATTCGTTTTTTCTTGCTTGAGTAGATTCAAAGCAATACGTCTCATGACAGCCAAATTCTTGGCCGCGTGGCCAACATGCACCTGGTTATGGTCTTCCCTAAAACCTACATCCAAAGACCAGTGCAGGTTAATTTCTATGTTCCAGTGTTTTCTGACAGCAACCATAAACTGATCAATATTTTCATAGGCTAAACTTGTTAGAAAGTAGCGGGTACTACGCTCAACCTGATTATTAGTTGTGCGTGTTGTTTCAAGCATGCCAACACCCTTTAACCCAGGCCAACGAAGTTGAAATACTGCCGGATCGCGTGCTGATACTAATGTATAGCGACGTGTTTCTATGCGACCATGATCATGGATCTTCTCTACTTTCCGTCGATTAAGCATCTTCTTGTACTGACGTGATTCTCCTATATGGAAAATTGCCTTGACCATTTCATGAAGCTTCGGTTGATTATCTTTTAGAGCTAATACGTAGTCTGCACCTTGAATTAAGATCTCTTCAGCAATTGACTGCTGACAACCCATGGCGTCAATGGTGACTGTACTACCAGTAACATCAATCATCTTGAGTAATTTTGGAATGGCTGTAATTTCATTGGATTTTTCATCCGTTTTAACTTGCCCTAAAAGAAGACTTTGATTGCTTGCCCAGGCACTTACAATGTGTAGGGCTTTTTTCTCTTTTCTTCTGTTGCCAGAACCCCGTAGCGTTTTTCCATCAATAGCAATAATCTCAGAATTAACATCGATAGAGAGTGACTTGATCCATGCATAAAAGCAGGATTCAAATTGCTCTGGGTCAAGTATGGAAAACACACGGCCAAAAGTATCATGAGATGGCACACCATTAGGCAGCTCGAGAAATGTTGATAACCAATCGTATTTGGCTTTGCCAAATTCACTAATATCAACCCAGTTATCAGCGCCACAAATTGTGGCCAATATTGTTATTACCAAGATATCGTGCAATTTGTGAAGCTTGTTGTGGTTATCAATACGAGGATCGGCAAGAGGTTCAAAATGTTTGAGGAAAGTATCTGATAACTGCATCCCTGTTTCCTTTTTCTTTATTGAGAAAAAAGAATAATAACAACGGATAGAACAGCAGAAAAGCCGAATAAAAAATTAGGAAATAATTTTTAGAATACTAAACTAATTTTCAGTGCAATCGCCATGGGGGTGCCAAATCTTTCAGACAAGGAAATTGTGCAGCTCGTTTCGAGGAATTTGGATGCAGCTAAGCCATTTTTGGTGCCCACCGGCTTCATCCCCTTTTCTCAGAAAGAAGCTGATTTGGGCATCAAAAAATCGCGCCGATTTATCGATGTGCTTATCAGCAATAACAGTGGAGAATCGTCGTATTATTCTTTCCCCACCCTGTACCATAAATATGAAAATGCTAAAGACAATCTTAGACTTTTGAGTGGGGCAGGAATAAAAATAAAATTTACAAATTTACCGACTGACAGAGCCACGGCTAGAACCGCGGCATTAAAGAATATTAAAAATGTAAAACTGGCATTGATGAGCAACCTCGACTTTTTGGTAAAAACAAATAAAGAGATAGAGGGACGAGGTGAATTAGATGATTCTTTAGTAGAAGAAGATGTTCAGCAAGAAAAAATAGACCATATAAACACTACTAGTTGCGGAGCTGATGAAAGTTCATCGTACTCTGCTGGTGCTGCCGCATATCCATATAAAAAACATCGAGCTAGCTCGACAGATTACGAATAGCCGCCGTAGTTTCTGGAGGTCTTATCCAAGGCAATATAGCCCATTCAAACCATTTCCCCGGTTTTTCTGTTTGATCTTTTTCCCATAAACGGCGGCTCAAAAGCCTTTAATAGAATGACTATTCGCGACTTTCTCGCGTTGTTTCTGGAAAAAATCTCTGTCATGAAAATCCCGCAAAATGATTTGAATTAGGTATAGCTAAAATTTATAAGGTTACTTTGTTGAAGTCATTTGCTTTGATTGATATCACTTTGAAGCTGTTTTCCCATTTTGAATTGTAGATATGTTCGTTCTGGGATGAAAACAGTTTCGCCCGTGCCAGGGTTTCTGGCTTTGCGTGCGGGACGTGTGCAGAGGGAGAAAATACCAAAACGTCTTATTTCAACACGTCTTTTTTCAAGAAGGGCGCTTTGGATGGTTTCAAAAAACACATCCAAAGCCTTTTTCACAAGGTCCGGGCTAAAGTTTTGGCCTTCTTGAGTGGCTTTAGTCTCGCCCGGATTCATAAAGATGCCGCCAGTAGCTTATGCCCCAGCAGATTCGTCGTTACCCTTTTTCTTTTTCAAAGCAGCACCTAAAATATCACCCAAGCTGGCTCCACTATCGGAAGAACCATATTCGGACAAGGCTTGCTTCTCTTCATCAATCTCTCTCGCTTTAATTGACAAAGTGATCTTTCGGCTTTGGCGATCAACTGTTAATACTTTCGCATCAACTTTCTCGCCAACAGAAAAGCGATCAGGATTCTGATAGGCACGGTCACGTGACAAATCGATCTTTTTAATGAAACCTGTTAATCCTTCAGCAACTGAAACGTCCAGTCCTTTATCTGTGGTTTGAGTAATAGTACAAGTTACAACCTGGCCTTTTTGAACTTTATCGCTGGCTTCGGCAAACGTGTCAACAGACAGCTGTTTGACACCCAAACTGATACGTTCTTTTTCAAAGTCCACATCTAAAACTTTAACCGTAATGGTCTGGCCCTTCGTGAAATCAGCCATGGCTTCTTCACCAGGCTTATCCCAGGACAAATCAGACAAGTGAACCATGCCGTCCAGCTCTTCGCTAACGCCCACAAATAAACCAAATTCGGTTACATTCTTGACAACGCCATCAAGGGTGCTGCCCGCTGGGTGTTGCTCCATGAACTTTTGCCATGGGTTCTCACTGCATTGTTTCAAACCTAAGCTAATGCGTCGTTTGTTTGTATCAACTTCTAGTATGACCACGTTAACTTCTTGACCAACGGTTACAATCTTGCTTGGATGAACATTCTTTTTGGTCCAGCTCATCTCAGTGACGTAAATCAACCCTTCGATTCCATTCTCTAACTCAACGAAGGCACCATAATCAGCGATGTTGGTTATTCTGCCCATGTGACGTGAGCCGATTGCATAGTTTTCTTCGATTCCCTTCCATGGATCATTTTCTAGCTGTTTCATGCCAAGGGAAATTCTTTGGGTCTCTTTGTTAAAGCGAATGACCTGAACCTTGATTGACTCACCAATTTTCAACATATCGCTTGGGTGATTAATACGTTTCCAAGAAATATCTGTTACGTGCAGCAAACCGTCAACACCACCAAGGTCTACGAACGCACCATAATCAGTAATGTTTTTGACAATACCATCAAGAATCTGGCCTTCAGTTAGCTGCGATACTAATTCTGTTCTAGCCTCTGCCCTTGATTCTTCCAAAACGGAACGGCGCGACACAACGATATTGCTGCGTGCCTTGTCCATTTTCAACAGTTTAAAGGGTTGTAGAATATTCATTAATGCAGAGATATCGCGAATGGGTCGAATATCGACTTGGCTGCCTGGCAAAAACGCAATGGCGCCATTTAAATCAACCGCAAAACCGCCTTTAACGCGTCCAAAGATCGTTCCGTTAATCAACAGACCTTCCGCATGGGCTTTCTCTAATTCATCCCAAGCCGCTTCACGACGGGCTTTTTCGATGCTTAGAACAACTTCGCCATTTTTATCTTCCAACCGTTCAACGTAAACGTCGATTTTATCTCCGACGCGGACTTCTTCTTGATCCTTGGTCTGTATTTCCTTTAAGGGAACACGACCCTCTGATTTAAGTCCGACGTCAACGATTGCCAAGTCGTTACGGATGGCAACAATGGTGCCCTTTACAACGGTGTTTTCAAAATTTTTCTGGCCAGCGAAGGATCCTTCTAGCAAAGCTAAGAATGATTCTTTTTCGATAGGGGCTTGGGAAGTAAGATTAGACATGGGGTTCCTTGAAAATAAACTAACGCCTGTTTTGGTTTCCCAACCAAAACAAACGGCTAAGGGTTAATAAGATAATCGTACCAGATATTAGACCAAAGAGTAATCAGCCACAAGCATTCTTTCCTGTCTTTATTGTCATGAACGATAGACTTTAAGTCGGCTTATCAAAAACAAAGATAGTGCAGTGACCACAATCATCGCTCCACTGGCTGTATTGAACTGAACTGATAAAAATAGTCCCAAGCTGATGCTGATTAAGGCTATGAAGAAGGTTAACACGACCATGGACTTTGGAGACCGGGCAAACGATGCGGCTGTTGCGGGTGGTATCACCAACAAGGCGGGCACCAACAATGCACCAATGAATTTCAGGCACGCGGCAACGGTAATGGCCACAATCACGGTTAACTGGCGCTCCAGAAGGGTCAGGTTAATCCCCTCGGCCTGGGCCAAATCTGGATTGAGTGTGATCAACAAAAGTGGCTGCCATTTGTAATACAGGAAAACCGCCACTAAGCTGGCGGCCACAAAAATAACGGCTAAGTCCCCAAAGGTGACCGTTAATATATCACCAAATAAGTAACTGGCAGGGTCGGTGGGTTTGGCAGAAATTTTACCCATCAGAACCATGCCGATGGCTAAAGATCCATATGACAAAATCGCCAGCGCCGTGTCTGACCCCAACTGGGTCTGTTTGGGGAAATAACTTAAGACAAGCCCCACCATAATGCAAATGGCAAGGACGCCCCAAAACAACGACACGTTTAAAACCAGGCTTAAGGCCACCCCCAAAAGGGTGCTGTGAGCCAACGCGTCACCAAAAAAGGAAAGGCGGCGCCATACCAAAATGCAGCCAATGCCACTTGTCATCACCGACAAACCGATTCCGGCTATCCACGGCACAATTAAAAAATTATAAAGGTTCAGAACACTCTCCTTCATAGCCATTGTGGCCGTCATGGCGATGGTCGTGATGATGAATATAGGGAACGATGCTGGAATTCAGATCAACCCCAAATAATTTTTGATAGTGGGGGTCATTCATGACCATTTCAGGATGTCCCGAACAGCAAATGTGGCGGTTAAGGCAAATAACCTTGTCAGTTGCGGCCATTACCAAATGTAAATCATGGGACACCAACACGATGGCACAGTTTAATTGTGTGCGGAGGTTTGCCAGCAACTGATAAAACTCCGTCTGGCCGATGATGTCCACCCCTTGGGCAGGTTCGTCCAGGACCAATAAATTTGGCTGGCGTAGAAGGGCACGGGCCAACAAAACCCTTTGCCATTCGCCACCCGATAATGTTTGCAAGGATTGGTTGATAAGGTAATGACCCCGAACCAATTCCAGCGCTGCCTTCAAATCACGCTTATGAATAGGGGTTGGTTGCGACAATTCCAATAAGCCTTTCACCGTCAATGGCAATAACGGGTTAATGTCGATTCTTTGCGGCATGTAGCCAATTTGTAGGGGGCGAGAGCGCCAAACTGTTCCGGCTGTTGGTTGAATAAGGCCCAAAATGATTTTTAAAAGGGTTGTCTTGCCCGCCCCATTCGGGCCGATGATCGTGATAATTTCCCTCAAATCCACCTGAAGATTGATCCCTTCAACGATGGTTTTGTTCTGTTGCTGATAGGTGACGCCCTCAAGACGGATAAGGCACGTCATCAGTCGAATTTCATTTCATTCGGGTAAATACCCCACAAACAGCGGCGTTTGATCCATCCTTTGTAGGTGGTGTTGTTGGATTTTATTTCAATTTTGCACCAGTTTCCTTGGCCTTCAAGGACCTTTGCGATAACCCCAGGCTGAAGATGCGCAATGATTGTGGATTTTTCATCAGGTTTTTTTCGAAGGGGTCTTTGTTTATGCAAAATCCAAACCGTCCGTTTACCAGATAAAAGGCTTTTGTGAACCCAACCTTCGGTCCCTTGCCAATCACGAATTTGGCGCCATGTGTCGAATTCGGCGATAATTTCAACGGGTAAATTTTGCAGCACATAGCGCCATTCCACGGGGTAGTTCTTCCCAGGGCCCACATGCAAATTGACAGAGTTTGAGCGCAGGGATACATACCGGGGAAGAGGAAGCGCATTCGGTAGAGCCCAAATCGGCTGGCAAAAAACCAATAGAATCAATAAAAGGACGGTTTTTTTTACCCAAACAGTTTCAAGAATTGGGGCGAAAAATAAGGAACGAGCATCGGAGTGTAGACGACTACATGAGAAGCGCCGGTGACGAAATTTTTCGGGGCCAATTCTTGAAAGTGGAAGGGTACTCATAGGCCGGTGGACCCAAACCCTTTATCATCACGCTGAGTTGTCGAAAGTTCACTTTGTTCTTGCCAAACAACTTTTGTCACTGGCGCAATCACCATCTGGGCGATCCGCATGCCGGGTGTCACCGTAAAATCCTGGTCACCATGGTTATGCAAAATAACAATAATTTCGCCCCGATAGTCGGCATCAATGGTGCCCGGTGAGTTCAAAACAACGACGCCGTTTTTGGCGGACAAGCCTGACCGGGACCGTATCTGAGCCTCGAACCCCGCGGGCAAAGCAAGCGCGATTCCCGTTGGCACCATATGACGATGACCGGGCTTCAGGGTTATGTCAGCGACAATAGCCGCACTTAAGTCCATGCCAGCGCTTTGTTCTGTTGCATAAAAAGGTAAGTCCAAGTCAATGCCATGGGGTAGTTTTTGAATGGGGACGGCTAGGGTCATTTGATTATATCTTTATTAAAGAATTAAAAATTTCCCCTATCTTATACTGCCTTCAGATGAAAATGTTGATCTTTTTGCGACTTTCCATTTTGCTCCAGTCTGGGTTTATGCGTCGTACACATCTTTTCGATGTTTAATAGTGATAATGGCTTACTTCCCAGACATCATCATGTTTCACTGTTTTAATGTTTTCGACGTCTCTGCTTTCAGCAAAAGTAGTAAGCGCTCTATCCTCACGACGTTCTAAATCTTCTAGGCATAGGTCACTCAAGCTGACCTCAATTTCTTCTTCCCCCTGCCTCTCTTGCGCAATTTTCGCAAGATACAAGTCGTCCAAAGCCTCGATCATACCCTCAAATGTTTTGGCAGGGACACAATAGAAAACGGGCTCATTCCTATCAAGAATAGCAATCGGCTCCCCACCTGCCGCTTTGAAAGTTGCCATGGGATTTTTTTTCAGTTCTGTGATCGTGGCTGAAAGATGCGTCAAGATCAGGTTTTTCACTCTTCAAGTTCTCCCTTTGTTCTTTATTTATGATTTTTGAAAATAGCACATTTAAATTCTATAAATGCCCACTTAAAAACAAAACCCCAATTTGCAACGCCTTTAACAAAGGCATCAAGATCATTAACAGGGGGTTAAAGTGAATGCCTATCGTTGCCAAGGCGCTTGGCAAAAATAACATCAACAAGATGATCATAGGTGTGTAGGGTTCCACTTTTAGATACGATTCAGCCCACGCGGGTGGCAGGGCGCTGGCAATCAAACGTCCCCCATCCAAAGGGGGCAAAGGCAGCAGGCTAAAAACCATAAACATAAGATTAATACGAAAGGAGTTAATCAAAATTTCATTGCCCAAAGTGTCCGCGGTCGGGTTCAAATGAATCAACATAACCGAGGTCCAGGCGATAAACAGATGAACAAAAAGCCCAGAAAGAGTCACAACAACGGTGCCCAACTTATGGGGATGCAAACGGTTAAAGTTTATGGGAAGTGGTTTTGGCCAGCCCATTATAAAAGGTGCCTGCATCAACAATAAAAGGCCTGGCAGAATAAAGGTTCCCAGGGGGTCAATATGAACCAAAGGGTTAAAGGTATTACGGTGTTCAGCTTTGGCTGTCGTATCGCCAAATTTGCCAGCGACAATGCCTCGCACAGCGGCATAACTGGTAATGGCGAATGCTAAGGCGATTAACGATGCCAAGGTGGCAATAAAATACGACAAAGTCATGAAACCCTTACCCAAAATTCTGTATCCAATTATTTGCGGTTAGACTACACATCTTTCAGATGATTTTGCGAGGGTATTTTTGGAAATGCGCTTTCAAAATTTATTGAATTCCTCTCGCCTTTTTCCATTGTTCAAATTCTTTTTCACCTTTTTTAAACCATTGCACAGCTATTTCCTCGTTTTTCTCTACACCAATACCATTTTGGTAAAGATAACCAAGGTTGTTGCAGGCAAAAGCAATATTTTTAGCGGCAGCTAATTCATAATATTTAATGGCTTCTTTATAGTTCTTTTGCATTTCCAAAAGATAACCTAAATTTTTATATACTAAAGCGTAACCTTGATTAGCAGCGAGCCTATAATATTTGATAGCTTCATCGTGGTTTTGATTAACCCCATCTCCTAACTGATATGCCTTCCCTAAGAAAGACAGCGCTCTCATATTGCCTTTTAATGCCGCCTTCTTAATCAATTCAAAAGCTTTTTCTAAATTCTTCTGAACTCCTACTCCATCTATATACATCAATCCAAATAACCACTGAGCAAGTGTATTTTCTTGATTGACAGATTTTTGAATCCATTCTAGGCCTTTCTGAATATCCTTTTTTAACCCATAACCTTCTAAATATATAATCCCAAAATAAAGTTGAGCTGTTGACTCTCCTTCCTCAGCAGCTTTCTTAATCCATTCAAGGGCAGACTTATCTCCTTTTTTTATATCATCCATAGTATGAGAAAAATATGCATTTTTAGTTTCATTAAATTTATTGGATAAATCGATAACGCCATAGGTTAAGTACGCTGCAGTTATTGCAAAGAAAAGCATCATCAAATAAATTGTATATTTGATAAGATTCCTCTTGGTGAGCATTATCAGGGTATATGTTAATATCCCTCCAGTAATAGCTCCTCCAAGGTGCCCAGCAAAATCAATATGATACGCATCGTTCGAAGAAGGAATTAAACTTGGAATGAGAACACGAAGAGAGTGGGTAAAAAGATCGGTTCTTTCTTGTGTATCTTTAACCAGCGAAGAAGCAACCAGCAGGATACTAGCAAATAGGGCCATAATTCCACCCGATGCTCCGATAGAAACAATAGCTGGATCATTAACAAATAGAGAAAGGCAAGAGGATCCTAGACACCCAAGCATAAAAATAAATAATATCCAGCTTCTGGATATATATATTTCAAGCATTTTGAGGGCAAAAAAAAGAGCAATAATATTGCAAAGAAAATGAGCAGGGCCACTGTGTAAAAAATTGCAGGTTAATAACCGGTAATATTCGCCCGTCATGTTTACAAGGTTTTTCCCTGATCCTCCCATTGCAACCAAAGTTGATATATGAAATTCCAAAGATTCCCCCGAAGGAAGAAAACTAAAGTGGTACTGCAAAGCAAATACAGCACTTATTAATAGGATAAGGATAGGAGCAACAATATGCCTTTGTGAGGGTTTAACGAAATACTCTTCTGTCATCCACCAAAATCCAATGTTATAATTAAAGGAAGCGGCTTACGAAACCTCTATGTTCGTGCATTCCCCTAGACTCACTTGATGGTAAAGGTGGTCCTCTCCTGTTTCAAGGAAAAACGGCTCTTATAACACCACTATCATGACCATGGCGATTGCACTGAAAATTAGTTTAGTATTCTAAAAATTATTTCCTAATTTTTTATTCGGCTTTTCTGCTGTTCTATCCGTTGTTATTATTCTTTTTTCTCAATAAAGAAAAAGGAAACAGGGATGCAGTTATCAGATACTTTCCTCAAACATTTTGAACCTCTTGCCGATCCTCGTATTGATAACCACAACAAGCTTCACAAATTGCACGATATCTTGGTAATAACAATATTGGCCACAATTTGTGGCGCTGATAACTGGGTTGATATTAGTGAATTTGGCAAAGCCAAATACGATTGGTTATCAACATTTCTCGAGCTGCCTAATGGTGTGCCATCTCATGATACTTTTGGCCGTGTGTTTTCCATACTTGACCCAGAGCAATTTGAATCCTGCTTTTATGCATGGATCAAGTCACTCTCTATCGATGTTAATTCTGAGATTATTGCTATTGATGGAAAAACGCTACGGGGTTCTGGCAACAGAAGAAAAGAGAAAAAAGCCCTACACATTGTAAGTGCCTGGGCAAGCAATCAAAGTCTTCTTTTAGGGCAAGTTAAAACGGATGAAAAATCCAATGAAATTACAGCCATTCCAAAATTACTCAAGATGATTGATGTTACTGGTAGTACAGTCACCATTGACGCCATGGGTTGTCAGCAGTCAATTGCTGAAGAGATCTTAATTCAAGGTGCAGACTACGTATTAGCTCTAAAAGATAATCAACCGAAGCTTCATGAAATGGTCAAGGCAATTTTCCATATAGGAGAATCACGTCAGTACAAGAAGATGCTTAATCGACGGAAAGTAGAGAAGATCCATGATCATGGTCGCATAGAAACACGTCGCTATACATTAGTATCAGCACGCGATCCGGCAGTATTTCAACTTCGTTGGCCTGGGTTAAAGGGTGTTGGCATGCTTGAAACAACACGCACAACTAATAATCAGGTTGAGCGTAGTACCCGCTACTTTCTAACAAGTTTAGCCTATGAAAATATTGATCAGTTTATGGTTGCTGTCAGAAAACACTGGAACATAGAAATTAACCTGCACTGGTCTTTGGATGTAGGTTTTAGGGAAGACCATAACCAGGTGCATGTTGGCCACGCGGCCAAGAATTTGGCTGTCATGAGACGTATTGCTTTGAATCTACTCAAGCAAGAAAAAACGAATAAACGAGGGGTGAGCTGTCGACGGAAGGTAGCAGGCTGGGACAACAAATACTTATTGAAAATTCTAACCGCTGACCACAATTTAAAGCGCGTTTGAGCGGATTGACTGATATAAACGGTAAGTCTTTTAAAGGGGAGGATAGTGTCTAAAAATAAAAAAAACAGGAAGTAGATCTCTCAAAACCTACAAAATCAAATCAATCTACAAAAGTTTGGGAAATAGCAGAAACCGTAATTTTAAAAACTAGGCTGAGGAGATGTCAGTGCAATCGCCATGCTATCATGACGCCCCCTCTGAAGGGAACGAGGGGGGCGAATAAGCCCTCTTCACAAACACAAAAAATCCCCGAAAATCATCTGAATGGGGTATAACACAACTATTCAGTTTACAATTCAGAGCCAGTCGAAATGTCTTTAAAAACAAAATTGCCTGTCATTCTTGGTGCTTTAATCCTGGCTGGTGTTGGCTATTATTATCAACAATGTTCCTGTCCCAAGCCTGAAAAAGCGACCTTAGAGAAAACGCCCGAAGCATCTGTGTCACCGCAACCAGTGTCAGAGGTGGTTATCCCCCCAACGGCCGTAACGGCGATTGCGCGCTTTGGTGAGCCTGCCTACAAGCCTGGGTTTACCCATTTCAACCATGCGAACCCCAATGCTCCTAAGGGTGGAACTTTGCGCCTTAGCACCATCGGCACTTTCGATACCGTCAATAAAGACATTGTAAAAGGCATTTGTGCCCAGGGTATTTTGGAATGTTACGACCCATTAATGGCACGGTCAGCCAGCGAACCCTTTACCTTTTATGCCGTGTTGGCACAGGCTGTGGTATTGGCTGCTGATGCATCATCTATTACCTTTTATTTAAATCCAAAGGCACGTTTCCATGATGGATCTGCGGTTACAGCCGCTGATGTCAAAGCGACGATCGAGACATTAAGGGACAAAGGCCTGCCGCGTTATCGTCAGCATTACACGCGAATTGAGAAAATGGAGATTTTGCACCCCCACGTGATTAAAATATCTCTAAAACCCTTGGAAACTGGCGGATATGACCCTGAACTTCCTTTTATCATCGCTGGGTTAAGGGTTTTAAAGAAAGACCAGATCGAATCGATTAACTTTGCCGACAGCGGCCTTACAAAAATTATTGGCAGTGGTCCTTACAAAGTTGGGGCTGTCAATCAAGGGCGGTCCATCAGCTTGGAACGGGATCCGAACTATTGGGGTAAAGATTTGCCCGTTAAAAAAGGCTTTTACAATTTTGATACCATAAAAATCGAATATTTTAAGAATGCCCAGGTTCAATTTCAGGCCTTCAGCGCTGGTGAATTTGATGTCCATTTTGAAGGCAATCCGAACCAATGGGAATCAGGGTATAATTTTGCAGCCCTAAAAGATGGCCACGTGAAAAGGGCCGAACTTCGACACCAACGACCTGTGACCGTCCGGACTATCATTTTCAACATGCGTCGGCCTATTTTCGCAGAATGGAAACTGCGCAAAGCTTTGACCCTGGCCCTTGATTTTAACACCCTGAACAAAATGGTGTTTTGTAACAGCATGCTGTGCCCATCCAGTATGTTCGCCAACACCTATTTAGCCCATAAAGGGCCGGCCACCGGTAAAGAGGCCAAGATCTTAAAAAATTATGCCGACAAGATTAAACCAGAGCTTCTTAAAATGATGCTAGACCAGCCCTTTACCCCCGCCCAAACCAATGGTGATGGGGATCAGCGCGAAAACCTGGCGAGGGCTGCTGTTTTACTGAAAGAGGCCGGATATACGTTACAAAACGGTAAATGCGTCGACGTTAAGGGTCAGCCTTTAACCTTTGAGATTATGATTAAAGATCCGCGCTTGGAAAAGATTGCCCTTTCGTTTAAGGAAAGCTTGAAAAAGCTGGGCATTGATTTGTCGGTTCGCATGATGGATACCGTGCAATATGAAAACCGCGTTATTGAATCTGACTTTGACATGATCATTCATGCCTTTACCAACACCCTGTCGCCTGGCAATGAACAGGTTTATTATTTCAGTGCGAAAAATGCCGACATTAAAGGAAGCAGTAATTACATTGGTGTTAAGGATCCAGTGGCAGAAGCCTTGGCCACGGGTGTCGCAACCGCCCGTGATATAGAAGCCCTAGAGGCGGCCGTTCATGCCTTTGATCGGTATGTCATGCACATGTGTTATCAGATTCCCTTGTCCTATGAAAATAACCTTCGATGGGCATACTGGGTGGATAAATTGGCAACTCCTGAGATTGACCCCAAAATTGGTTTAGATGTGATGAACGTGGGCTGGTCGCCGAAGGCTGGCCAATAAGACGATCTTAAAACCTGGTTGCGTCATAGGGAAGAGCCCCAGCCGATGCGGGGGTTTCCAGGAAAAATACAATGGCCGCACGACTCCAGTGGCTTTCAACTGGTCCTAAAGTGAAGAGTTGAAAGCCCTATGCCGATCGTTTTATCAAAGTTAACTACTTTTCTGACGCAGGGACGGCTACTGCAGCGACAACCTGCTCAGTCACAGCAAGAACGGAGCCCTGCCCTGAACTTGATGGGATATTTACAGCATCGCTATGTGTTTGAGAAATGGCCGCTTCCTGCTGTTCGGCAACAGATGGCATCGTGGTGATGGGTTGGGCTGACTCTGCTTTTTCTTTCTGACTTTGCTTCTCAAGATGGCGGCCAAAAAACTGGTGAATGAGGCCTATCAACTTTTTAGGGTCCCCCATGAAACCAAGCTTTTGTGCCAAAAACAATACTTTAGCTTCAAAACATTGGGAACTATGAGAAGATTCATATAATCTAAGAATAAGGTCTTTTGAAACACCGGCAGTATAGCCTTCTAAAAATTTTTCTTGAAAATATCGAATTTGCGAAAGCTTTATCCCCTCGATCAAGAAATTATATTCCATCTGAGCTATCATATACCCCAGTTCCTTTAGGGGATTTCCATCTTGCACATGCATATGTGTGCAGTCGATCCAAGAAATATCCCATTGGTTCTTTCCCATAATTTCACTGCGATCGTAAAAAATATTTCCCGGGTGCAGATCCCCATGTATGGCCGTGGTAAGGTGGGTGCCATGATCCTTCATAAAGTACATCTGAAAAATGCTCAATGTTCGACCCACAGACCAGAAAATATCGCCCATACAATCGGCATGGGTTCCTTGGCACACAGAGTCTTTCAGACACTGTCCTTTAGCTTTTGGCAAAATAAAAAGTTTGGCGTATTCATTGGAACCATCAGCGGGCGTCAGAAAAAAGGAGCGAACAGGCAAACAAATAGTCAAGCCATCGTTTGAAAAATCAATTTTTTTTTCCAAAAAAGTTTTGACAATGAAATTTGCATTGTTCAATTCTTTGCAATCCTCTGTGCCTTTCGTAAGACGTACCACATGGTTGGAGCCTATCAAGGCTGCAAAACACTCGCCCCCTGGTTGGTTCCGAAATTCTGCTTGATTTGGGTTTTGTTCTTCACAGTCCTTAAGCGCCTCCTCCATCGCATGCTGAACGCGCGTGGGATCCCATTGATACGTCTGGTATTTGAGAGCCGAAGGATGTGAATAAGGATTCGCCCGGATTTCAACGGCGCTGGAGGCCATGATTTTGGCAGAAATCAGATTCAATAGTCCCACCGAAACGACGCATAGAATTGATAGAGAAAATAATTTTCTTAAAAAAAACAACATTTTTAAGCTTCCCTTTTTACTTATGATATGCGTAGATCTTAACTGCAATATATTTAAATAACGTTAATAAACGATTGAATTTTATTTAAGTTAGAGTGGGACGTCATAAGAGAAAGGTGACCAGAACCAAGGAATTTTCCAAAGGCTGTTAACTATCTGTTTACTCATTGAAACCTAAAATATTTAAAGTAAGTTTTTTTAAATTTTTTGGTAATGGCGTGATGAAGAAAAGTGGTTTCGTGATTTTCCTGTTGATGACGGCATCCATGGCAATGGGCTCTGGTGGTGATAATCTAGCCGTGATGAATAGGATGTTAGAACAAGCGCGCCCCCAGACGGTTAAGATCGTGAACAGCCTGGGCAGGCCGGTTGATGTGGAAGCAATGCTGACGCGTATCGAGACCTTAAAGGCCCAGGAAAAAAAGCGTATTACCGGCCAGGGAACCTTCATTTTTGAAAATGTAAAAGATCCAGTTTCATCATTTTGGACTCAAAATTACGCAATTAGCCCAAGAACGTTAACATTGCTGGAGAAGATCATATTAAGGGTCAATCCGGGCGAAAGTGTGCAGGTTTCTGTCAACCAGTGGCCCAATTTTATTTCTGAATTAAAACCGGTGGGGATGGATGGGGTGTTTTTTGATAATACGACCAAAAAGGGCGCCTTTTCCGTTAAGGTTGTAGGAACTGATCCTGGATTGAGTGCAATTCATCCAAGAGAGTTTGTAGGCGACCCAAAAGATCTGGATCATCAGAGGAAATTGTATAAAAAGTATTTCTTGAGTGATCAAGCTGTTGAAGGCAATGACGTTTGGCAAGATTTCATCCGGCAACCCTCCGGCGTTACCGCAACCAAACGGGCCGAGGAGGTGATCATAAGTCTGACGTCCTATCCCGCCCGTTTTTCAACCACTTGGTTGGCAATTGAATCGTTGCTGCGGCAACAAGAAAAACCCGACCGGATTGTTTTAAACCTGTTCGAAGGAGAGTTTCTAGGGCGTGTCTTGCTGTGGTTTATTCAGCAACAAATGCGACGGGGTTTGGAAATTAATTGGAATGCTGAGAATTTAAAAGTTTATTTGAAAGTTATTCCAACCATCCAAAAATACCCCGATGCTGCGGTTGTTGCGGTTGTTGCGGTGGATGATGATGTGATTTATCCAAAGGATCGTTTGAAAAATTTGCTGGATGGATACAGACAACATCCCGATTGTGTTATTGCATCGGATGTGAGAGTGGTGGGGACGACAGGAAATTTCATACTGCCAGTAACATCATGGCATTTTAGCGGCTGGCAACCTAGCTCTCCCGAATTTGCTGCCAGGAGTGATGTCGTTCCAGAAGGGGTATTTGGTATATTGATTCCCCCGCATACTTTTCACAAAGATTTTCCGAGAAAAGACCTGTTTTTCTCGTTGTGTCCGACGGACGATGATTTGTGGACTTATGCAATGATTGTTGCCGCCGGGAAGAAAGTTGTAAAAATTCCAAGAAATATGCAGCCAATATTAAACGTAGATGGAACACAAGAAATTGAAAGTTCATTGTGGAAAGTAAATTTTGCCAATAGACTAGAGAAGCTTTCTGAATATTTTGAAAATATTTATAAACACTATAATCTAACTTCGATATTTGGCGGAAAGACCTGTGCGACATGTCTGTTTCCGGTGAAAAAAAGCCTTAACCGAAGTTCTTTAACGTATAATCAAGTAGTTCCCTTCAACCAAATTGACAAAAGCCTTTCTTTGCCTGCCGACCTAGTAAGTTCGTTCG
The DNA here is from genome assembly GCF_004210305.1 of Candidatus Finniella inopinata. Taxonomy (NCBI): domain Bacteria; kingdom Pseudomonadati; phylum Pseudomonadota; class Alphaproteobacteria; order Holosporales; family Candidatus Paracaedibacteraceae; genus Candidatus Finniella; species Candidatus Finniella inopinata. The sequence goes on from NZ_SCFB01000005.1 coordinate 54,477, forward strand.
GGGTTCTGGAACCTCAGGGGGTTTGGACAATCGGTAAAAAAGCTCAATTTAGAATTTATAAGCCTCAAAATTCTCAACTAATACGTTGTTACTTTGAAGCTTCTCCATTCCGGCCGGCCCCATACGATCAATTAAAATTTTCGTTCAAAAAAGAACAAAAAATTGGGTTGATCACTTCTTTAAGCTTCTTTAATCCAGAGAAAAAGAAATTTGGTTTTATAACAGAAATGAAGCAACCTGAGGAAATTTTTGAAATTTTGATTGAGAATCCTCTAAGTCCAAAAGAGTGCGGAGTTGGTAATGATACGCGGGAACTTGGTCTTTACATCTCTCGATTCGGCGTCTTTGAGATCACTTCTAGAATGGGCACTATTTCTTTGGGAAAAAGTTTTGATTTAAGCTCACCAATTAATTTAGAAGATGGTTTTCATGAGATGGAAGAAGAAGGTGTTTGGAGTAGCAGCAAGGCTTCGTTCAGCATTGCTCTTCCAGAAAAAGCCAAAAAATACAAAATTGATATTAATTACGATATCTTTGTGCCATCTGAAAACCCTAGCCTTGGGTTTCGTCTTAGAAATGGGAGTGTTGAGATATTTAAAGGCATTTCAGAATATGGAAAGAACCAACCATCCTTCAGTTTCACCTATATACCTACAGATAATATATCGAAATTCACCTTAGAAATTGATCAAGCCAAATCACCCCTAGAACTTGGCATCTCAGAAGATTCAAGGGTGTTGGGTTTATTTCTGAAAAGCATTAATATTACAAAAGTATGATAAACGTCTGTCAATCATTCTTTCCATGTATTTGATATTTGATTTTAATCAAATATTTACCATCCAAGGCTGACTATATAATTAATTATTATAATAGATTTGGATGCCTTTCATGAGGGAAATAATATTTGGATTGTTGACATTATTTTATTTCATAACGTCCTCAAAATCTTCTGAGATTCTTTATAACGGTAAAGATGTTTTGGTTGAGGCGACTTCGTTTGGTTCCAAGAATATATGGGTGTGTTTTAGCGCCCTAAAAGACCCTCAATGGGGCTGCACATTACAAGACCACAGCCAAACTCATTTTAAGCCAGGCAACGACCGATGGGGCCAGCCGTTCCTCAGTAAGAATCGCATTGATGCCATAAACGTTATCAACCTAGCCAATCATTGGTATCAAACCCCTGAAATGCAACCAGTTTTAGACATCATCAATAAATACATTCAAGGTCGATCTTATGAAAATGTTATCACTTATGGACTTTCTATGGGGGGATATGGGGCCGTCTTATTCTCAGAACAATTGAAAGCCAACCGTGTGCTAGCCTTTGCTCCACGATTTCAATTTAAAGACATAGACAGAGCAGGCCATGCAAGATGGCGAGAACTATTGAACCTGCAGCCTATTTTTAACGCGCCAAGAAATTTTAATTCGTGTGAATTTTATGTATTTTTTGGATCCCATCACACAATAGATCGTACCATCATCGAAGATAGTGATGGGCTGCCTTTGATTGTTAGCGACCCCCAAAAAAGACACGTTTTCCCCTTAAAAACATCCGAGCATGTTGTGTCAGAATATTTGAAACACCAGGGGCTTTTAAAGCCTATCGTTCTTTTAATGGACAAGGGGGATCATGCTGGGTTGATGAAGTGCGTCGACCACTTGATAGACAACTCAGATTCTCCTAAACCGTTAATCCATATTCCCTTAGGAAAAAACTTTGATTCAACGTCACCCGTTCTTTTTGGGGATGGTTTTTATGATATGGAGGAGCCGGGGCTTTGGAGTTCGAACAAAGCCACATGGACACTCACTTTTCCAGAAAAATCCAAACCTTATAAAATTAGCATTGATTACCATGCCTTCGTATCTTGCAAAAACCCCACCCTTAATTTTCGCCTAACAGATGCAAGCAAAGAAGTATTTAAGGGCACAGCAGAACACGATGAAGACCAAACTCCGTTCACGTTTACATACACACCCACAGATACCGTATCAAAATTCACCTTGGACGTTGATCAAACAAACTCACCCCTAGGACTTGGGATGTCAGACGATTCAAGGGTGCTGGGTTTGTTTTTTAAAAGCATCAATGTTGCAACCGTTTTGTTGGTGGATAAAGCGGATCAAGCTGAGTTGGCAAAATGTGTTGACCCGTTGGTAGACAAACCGAAGATTCCTAAACCCTCAATTCAAACTCCCATCGAGGCAAGCTTAGATTCAACGTCACTTGTCCATTTTGGGAATGGTTTTTATGGAATGGAGGAGGCGGGCCTTGAGAGTTCAAGTAAAGTCATATGGACACTCATTTTTCCAGAAAAAAATAAGTCTCTCAAAATTGAAATTGATTACCATGCGTTTGTATTTTGCAAAAATCTCGCCCTTAATTTTCGTCTGACATACACAGGCGAAGAAGTTTTAAGAGCGTTTCTGAAAATGATGGAGGCCAAACGTCGTTCACGTTTATCCATTATGCCTGCAGATACTGAAGCAAAATTCACCCCACCGGCAGATCAAGCTAAATAATCTTTAGAAACTGCATCTTAGACGATTCAAGAGTATTAAGGTGCTTCCTGAAAAGCATCAATATTACAAAGGCATAACAAAGAAGCCTTTTGTTTATCCTGCCTCCTCTTTCAGATCAGACGAAGGGCTTATGCTCATTGCTGTGCACGTTGCCTGTTCCTTGGGCGTCATCGATACTGCCGGTGTCCTGGCTTCCTCTGGCAAAAGGCTAGAAGGCGGGGCAGCGGGGGTAATAGCCAGAGTCCTCATGATACCTCTTCTCACTAAAAGGGAAGAGATGGCTGGGGGTGAGGGCATAAGATTATCGACATAGAGGTCATCTCGATCTAGGCTGACACGTGCCTGCAAATGATCGGGTGCTATAATGCAACCAATGCCTGTAAACAAAAGCAGCATTTTAGATACAACGTACATAAATGGAAACCTTTCTCTGTTTTGGCCTATGTAGTGTTTGTACAGTAAAAAAATTAACAATATGTTAAAGAAAAAACCCAAAAAAATCTCAAGAAATATTTTAGAAACTTGTTAACGGTATTTTAATTATTGAATTGTAATATAAAAATACAGAATAATTCTGGTAAGGAATAAATTATGAAGTTAACCATGAAAATTATGTCAACCTGCGCCATATTATTTGGCTTGCAGGGGTTGGCAGTGACGCCTGCTTGCAGTGGCTTTTTTGATGATGTTAAAGGCGCCTATAAAGACGTAAAGAAAGGTGCTTCAGACTTTGCGGGCAATACCATTAAAAACGCGCGTAAAGCAGTGGCTTCCAAAGTTAAGCCACAGGACGAAGATGAAGAAGAGAAGCCGGTTCGCAAAAAGAAGACTACCAAAAAAGCCCCTCCTCCGCCTGTCGATGAAGACGAAATGATAGATGATGATAGTTTGGCCGAAGAAGAGGCCCCCCTTCCACCACGCAAAAATGCCAAAAAAACTGCTCGTGTAGTTGAACAGGATGATCAGGACGTAGCCATGGATGATGCTGCGGCCGATGAAGACGTCGCACCGCCAAGAAAAAAAGCCCAACAATCCCCTTGTGAACTGGCAGGGGCAGAGAATGGCATGAGCGCTGATGATGCGGCGGCAAACGGTCTTTGTTAAGTATTACAAAAACTAAACAGTTGGCTGCGTTGATCAGCGTTTAAATGATACCCCCCTGGCAAGGTCATTCTTGCGGGGGGTAAGTCTGGCAACGTTATGTCCAATTTTATTTTTGTTTTGCCGGTGGGGCAGGTTTGCAAAAAGTCTTTCAAAGCCTGAACATCAAAACGTTGATTTACCGTCAAGACCACCGATTGCGATTGCGTTTTTTGGTCCAGCAATTCCAAGCTTTGTGCGGTTAGACGATAGCTTTCCCCCTCTGCCCGAAGGCCAGCAGCCACATAAACAGCTGTACCCGGGGTTAAAAGATCACGGGTTTGTTGGTAAATTTCAGAAAATAAGGCAATTTCATAAACACCGGTGGTGTCTGATAAACCCACAAAGGCGAACTTTTGCCCATTCTTTGATGTGCGTTCCTGTTTAAACAAAATAATACCGGCCACATTAACCGCAGCCAGACTTTCCGTGGCCTTTGCTGCCAAGTCTGCGCTGTTTGTTAACTTCAGGATAGCCAAGCTGTCTTTATAAATATCCAAAGGGTGGGCACTTTGGAAAAAGCCCAGGGCCTCAAACTCCTTTTGCAGACTTTCCAACAATCCCCAGGCCCTGACATTCGGCAACGTTATGGTGATTGGCGCCTGCTGGCTGCCGCCAAACAGTAACGTTTGCTTGTTCGCCTTTTCCTGCCTCCTTAAATGATTTTGGCTTAACAGAAAATCAACCCCCTCAAAAACTTGCCGGCGGTTAATATTTTCAGCCTGAAGCAAACTGTCCAACGCCCCCGCCGCAATCAGGTTTTCCAACTGGCGCTTATTGACCGTTTTACCATCAAGGCGGGCCGTAAAATCAGCAAGATTTTTAAAAGGCCCATTCGCCACACGCTCCGCCACCAGGCTTTCCATAGCCTGCAGCCCTACATTCTTGATCGCCGCCAAAGCATACCGAATGCCGTTATTCTCCACTGCAAACGTAGCCATGGAATGATTCACATCAGGCGGAAACAAGGGCATGTCTGCGCGCAACAAATCTTGGCGATAAAGGGTCAACTTATCGGTGTTGTGCATGTCATAAGTCATGGTGGCGGCAAAGAATTCCAACGGATAATTGGCCTTTAAATACGCCGTGTGATACGTCAACAAAGCATACGGGGCCGAGTGTGACTTGTTAAACCCATACCCTGCGAATTTGGCCATCTGATCAAAAATCTGGGCTGCCACGCCCTTATCAACGCCATCCTTAATGGCCCCCGCCACAAACAAATCCCGTTGGGCATCCATCTCGGACTTAATCTTTTTACCCATGGCGCGCCGCAACAAATCCGCGGCCCCCAATGTATATCCACCTAGAACCTGCGCAATTTTCATCACCTGTTCTTGGTAAACCATCACTCCATAGGTGGGCTCCAGAATGGGCTGCAAGGCGGGGTGCAGGTACCGCACCTCCTCCTCGCCATGTTTGCAGGAAAGATAACGCGGAATATCATCCATGGGGCCCGGCCGATACAGGGCGACCAACGCCACGATGTCTTCAAACCGATCTGGCTTCAGGCGCCTTAGCACATCGCGCATGCCCGCACTTTCCACCTGGAACACGCCGACTACCTCCACCCGGCACAAAAGGTCGAACGTCTTGGGGTCATCCAAGGGAACTTTATTGATTTGAAAGGGAATACCACGGGCTCGAATCAGCTGGCTGCACCGTTCAATAACCGTCAGCGTTTTCAACCCCAAAAAGTCAAACTTCAGCAGGCCGGCCTCTTCCACATATTTCATGCTGAACTGGGTCGCTGGTAGTTCTGACCGCTCGTCCTTGTACAACGGCACCAATTCCCATAAAGGGCGATCACCAATGACGACGCCGGCCGCGTGGGTGGAGGCGTGCCGGTATAACCCCTCCAACCGAATGCCAATGTCGATCAGGTTCCCCACCGTTTCGTCTTGTTCCCTTTGTTGTTTTAAACTTGGCTCCAGCTCAAGGGCTTGCTGCAAACTGACCGGGTTGGCGGGGTTGTTGGGAATCATTTTGCAAAGGCGGTCAACCTGCCCATAGGGCATTTGCAAAACCCGCCCTACATCCCGCAACACAGCCCGGGCCTGCAATTTACCAAAGGTGATAATATGGGCAACTCGATCGTCACCATATTTACGCCGCACATACTGAATCACTTCGTCCCGGCGGTCTTGGCAAAAATCGATATCAAAGTCCGGCATGGAGACGCGTTCTGGGTTTAAGAACCGTTCGAAAATAAGGCCAAAATGAATGGGGTCCATATCAGTGATGGTCAACGACCATGCGACCAACGACCCCGCCCCCGACCCACGACCTGGCCCCACGGGGATATTTTGGGATTTGGCCCATTGGATAAAATCAGCCACAATCAAAAAATACCCAGCAAATCCCATGCGACTGATAATGTCGAATTCATAATTCAGGCGTTCATAATAATCGTCCCGAACTTTGGCATGGATTTCTTCATTTTTGAATCGAGGGAAAACTTCCTCTTTCAGCCGTTTTTCCAAACCAGCCTCGGCCTCCTCGCGCAATTCTTCCTGCTCACCCCGGCCTGTTACTGTTGGAAAAGGGGGCAAAATGGGCGCCTGGCCTGCTGGCATGAAATGGCATCGTTGGGCGATTAAAACAGTGTTTTCCACAGCCTCTGGTAAGTCTTTGAACAGCGTTTCCATTTCATCAGCTGACTTAAAATAATGCTCCGCCGTGACGCGATTGCGATCATTCTCGCTGACATAGCGACCGTCTGCGATACATAGCAACGCATCATGGGCCTGATACATATCACGTTGGTCAAAAAAGACATCATTCGTGGCCACAATTGGCAGGTTATGGTCTAAGGCCAGCTCTAAAAACTTAGGCTCAAGCCGCTGTTGTTCTGCCAGACCATGACGCGCCAATTCGATGTAAATTCTGTCTTCAAACAACGTTTTTAAGGTTGTCACGAAATCAGGAACTGCATCTGGGTCTTGGCTGATTAACCGCCCAAGGGGCCCCTTATGTCCGCCCGTCAACAAAATCAATCCGGTTGATCGCCCTTGCAAATCAGTCAACGAAACAACCGGTTTGTCGGTACCTGTCAGGGGGTTCAAATATGAATCCGAAACAATCTTTAAAAGATGTCTATACCCCTGCTCTGATTGCACCAAAAGAACCAGGGGGGCATAACCCGATAAAGCCTCCAGGTACAGGTTAACCTGACACCCAATCATGGGTTGAATACCAGATTTGGCACATGTGGTGGCAAATTCCAAAGCCCCAAAAAGATTCGCCGTATCGGTAATCGCCACCGCAGGCATTTTATTTTTTTGACACAATTGTGGTATCAGCTTAATAGGCAAGGCCCCCTCGGCCAAAGAATAGGCACTGTGAAGGCGAAGATGGACAAAACGGGGGGAAGAAAAAGTCATAAGGAATTATTATCAGGAAATGGGCCTTCACGATAGGTCCCTCTTTTTTAACCAAATGTAAACGGAACTATGGTAGAAATAAAGATGATGCTGCAGTTCTGGTTATGAGGCGTATTCCCTTGGCCCAACTTTTATTCTCGGGAATCGTCCCTGTTAAGACCGTGGTCTTAATATTTACGATGCCCACCTGGTTTATTGGCCAGAGAGGATCAAACTCAGACCGATCAGGCGGCATCATTCCATATGCCATTCAAGTGATTTACGGAATCGACCTTGTTTTTGGAAAAAATATCTATCATAAAAATCCCGCAAAATTATTTGAATTGGATATAGAAAGTAAATCTCTTTTTTTTTGAAATAAGAGGTTGAATTTTTAAAATTAATTCACCATATGCCCTTCTAGAGCAAAGTAATAATATCACGTATTCAACGAATGGCGCAAAAGTTGCCCCTTTTTGATGCGTGATTATATCTTCCCAAGGAGAGAACATATGGAACGTAATCATCGGTATGGATCAACAAAACTTGCAACCCTTCTTCTTATGGGAGGCGCCTTATGGATTGCATCGTCTGCTTATGCGTCAGAAGAGAAAAAATCCCAAGAGCCCCATCTGACGATTCACATTTCATCGTCAATTCCGTCGGATCAGTCTTTTATGCCATTAAGTTCTCCAGCTCCTTTGGCTAATAAAGTCCGTCCCAATAAAGTGGTTCCTTTGTCACAGTATGCAGGCGTAAGCGCTGAAAGGTCAACCATAAGCAGCCCTCAACTTACCACAAGTCCAAGCGGAATTCAGATGACGATTAATATGGAGAGTCCGTTGCCGCCTCAAGGGGTGCAGGTTCGAAGGGATGCGCTGGTGCAGACTATGACACAGGACGATGTAGAGCTGTTGAAAGCTTACGGAGCAGCCTTAAGCAAGACAATCTATCGGCCTTACAATGTCAGTGATTCTGTTTTTAAAAATATGATGGATGTGACAACGGTTAAGGATTTATTTTTGACGCCGAAAGGATGGTTGAAATTGGGCTTGAGGGCGGGATTGTGTTATCTGTCTTATGATATCAGTGATACAACCATTGGATTATTCAATTTTACCCTTTTCAAGCAAATCTTTGGTAAAGAAAATTATTATCCATATCAAGCCATTAACAATGGTAATGCGAGTGACTTAGCACAAACGGGGTTTTTATATTTGTTTATGCTTGCAACTGCAACGCCTTCTCTTGGAGCACAGACCTATGAAGGATATCAGCGATTAAGCCATTTCTTACAGGGAATGAAAAAATCTCGAAGACAACGGGTTTTGTATAATCCCAAAAACTCAACTTTGGCTACGGTAGCCTCAGTAGTTTTAGGTGCCGGCGCAGGGATTGCAACTCTTCCAAAATTATACAGTTTAGTACAAAGATTTCAACAAACAGGCGTATATGGAGGGTTCCTTCTGAACACATCACTGTCGTTTTACTATTTGTCCAATTTTTACACACTCCTTGACTCTTCAACATCTTATGTCCATTCCAAAATAGATCGTCACCTGAATGGAGATGACCCCGATACGGCCCGTTGCCGATCCATTTTGCTAGATCTGTCTCAAAATTCTATTACGAAATGGTTAGAGCTTTCCCCTGACCAACGGAAAAACAAAGCTCAAGAATTTTCTTTTGCAACGGATCAGATGTCGGAAGCAAAGCTTTATGAGATGTTATTTGTCATGTTTGATTCTGCAAAAGCGGCAGAATCTGTAGTGCTGCCTTTACAAGAGTCCAGAGAGGAACCCGTCAGAGTACAAAAACAGCCTTTGGTAAGAAGGGGTTTAAGATGGTTTTCAGAGGGTGTTGCTGCACTGGTTGGTCCCCTTGCTTTCGAAGTCATAAGCACTTCTGCAAAATCTCAATTAACATCCCTTGGATGTGACGATAGAACCAGCAGCGGTCTTGCCTACACGGCGGCCTCCATTGGCAGTGTTTTTACAACCATGCTTTCACGCAGTGTGGTGAAAAACTCTCTCCATCAGCTTTATGATTCCTGGACGGGTTATAAGAATCAAGAAGATATGGCGTCATCCTTGTACAATAACACTTCCTCTGGCTATACGAGTTACCCTAAAGCCAGGAAAGTTCTAACCACCTATAATCAGCTTAATGGAACCCTTTTGGGTCTTACGATGGGGAAAAGCGTATATGACGCATTGCCAACTTTTCCAGCTGGAATTCGGTATCCAGCGGCTGGCGTTGCCATGATTGCCTCTGGGGCGCTTCAAACGTTGTTTTTACAGCGCTGGACGCACAAGCTGGTGAATGTCGTCGACAAAAATATCCTTCAAAAATTGGAAAGGTTGAAATCTTTGTCAGATCCGTCTGGTGTTATGTCTGACGAGGTGGTTGAGTTTATTCGTGATGCGCGTCTCTGGATTACAAGAATGCCTGCACCTGTGGTTCAACAGCTGCACAAACTGGCTTTTAACTCAGACTTAAGGAAAGGGTTTTTGGAGCGTTTGCAGCAAAACCTTGCGGCTTCCTAATAAGTCAAAGATAGAATCTCCGTCATAGGAAGTGACCAAAAAGAGGATGTGGCAATTGTATTTCCGGATTGCCACATTTCTTCGCTCCTCTTATCGATCTATTATCCCTGCTCCCTATGACACGTGGTTAGCATCACCTTCCCTTACCTTTTTGGGAAAGATGCTATTGATTCTTTTAACGCGCCCTCCCAGTTTGATTTTGAGGTGATCTGCAGTAGGGCCAAGGCGTACGATAGAAATGCATTGATTAAAAGATAACTCAATCATCTCGTTAATGTAATAAAAGTACGAACAGTTCCTGCTTGAGGGATCTGAAATATCTATCAATGCCGATAGTAAATAATTTACTTTTCTTGTGGGGAAAAACACATAAAACCCAATAATTTCCTTGGATGTATTTCGAATCATTCTTATTTTTGCACAACCTGCTTTTAATATTATTGAATAAAAGATAATGTAGAAATAATAAAAAGACGCAGGGTTATGTTTTTGTTGGAAAACTTTCCATATAAAATTTTTGATTTCTCTATTTAAGCGTTTAATGCCATCACTTGACGTAAATAATTTTTTCTGATTTTCAAACTTCTTTATACTTGAAAAAATATAACGTCGGAATGAATAATCAAGTGATCTATAATACGCATCAATATTTTCAAATTGGTCTAAATACAAGTAATAAGACGGCATCCTTATTCGAAGATACAGGTCATATAACCACACAACAAAATGCGCAAAGACATTCATGAACGAACCACCATCAACAGGATTTAATTCGTATATTTTATTTGTTAATAGTTAATATTTTGATAAAAATAGAATTTTAAATATACTCAAAAATCTATATAATCAAACCAACCCCCTTCTCTTCGTCTTTTTAAAAAGCTCTTGGGAAAGCTCTGGCCATTTACAAAGGCCCAAACGAAGGACGCATTTTTCTGGGTCTTGGTCAAATTGCTTGTAAATCTCTTCATAATCTTTTTTGAATTCATGCTGCAGGTCACACAACCCTTCTATAATTTTCTGATACAGAAACTGAAACAATTCTGGCGAGGGTTCCTTGGTGGACTTTTTTGTTTCAACCAGCAGCCTTAGATATTGATGATCATGCTCGTCATATTCAGCACTGGCCTTGTAATGTCCCGTTAAAAATTCCGTAAGGGGTTTGGATTGAATAACATTGTCTAAGATGACCTCGGCTATTAAAGACCCTTTTAATTTCAAGTTGCTGTCTGACCGGCCGAACAGGGCTACAATGTCCGGCAAATGGTCGCCAATATCCTGAATTACGTCATACAAGGCTTTATTTTGATCATTGTCAGGTCTGTGGGCCAGGATGAATGCCCGCAATTCTTTCCAAGGATACAATTGAATGGAGTCATGCAAATTGTAACGGATAAGGGGAATTCCTTGCCATTTGGTGATACACAGGTCGCCGCCAATTTCTTCGATGTAATAGTCGATTGCATAAAAATGAAAAAAATTGGGCAGGATCCCATTGTACCCCATTTTGGTGGCAAGGGACTTGTCTTGGTAAAGAAGTTTACGAATAGCGGCAGAGGCCTGAGATTCAGCCCCCAGAAGGTCTGTGTCGGCGCTTCCATAAATAGAGAGCATGGAGGTTGCGACCCCGGCGCCCGCTGGGCAACAAAGCGTGTCTAAATGCTCTCTGAATGATTCATTAAAGGGTTCACCAAGGGTACTGAATCTTAATTTGTGAAAGGGAAATTTTGCGTGCAGGCCCAGGCTGTCAACGGTATCAAGAATATACGTTATAAAAGAAGGGCACAGAACTAACAAAAATTGTTCGTACAGAGGTTCATATTTTAGAATGAATTCGATAATTTCATCGATATTATTGCCGGCTGTAAAAACAGAGAAAGGATATTCGGTAATGTCGGATACGTTTTCAGCGTAATAGGCAAAACTGGTGCCACCTGCCCAGCTTCCTAAAGATGCGGCGATGATACAAGCTGTTGGCGCTGTATAGATATTATAATTCAGTTCGGCATAGCTTCTTAAAAGAAGGCCTTTCATGGCTGTTGTGTTGTATTGAGGCCAAAAAAAAGAATTTTTTAAGTTTGAGGAACGCAGATATAAGGTTTCTTTGTGGTGATCGTCAGCAAGAAGCTCAAAATAATTAGATGCTAATAAATAGTTTTGCTTATTCATTAACGGAAGCGTTTCAAAAGCCGCGGGGAGGGTTGTTAAACCCTTTCCTTCTAAAAAATGCGCGTAAGCCTTGACGTTTTTAAAAGCGCGCTCTGCATGGAATTGGGCCAATCTTTTATCGCCCAAGCTTTTTAATAATGTGATTGGAGACTTATTGATAATCATTTTCTTTATCACCGATCACATAACGCGCATTAAAAAACCTCTTATTTTAAGATAAATTGTTAAAATTAATATTTCATTAACGGAGCTCTGGTGGGGTGCTTCAAGCAGCTGCCATCGGTGTACCTGCCTCCACCAACTTACTTTTCCTTTGTCGTTCGCTGGCCGATTTCAATTGTCCGCAGGCGGCCAGAATGTCTTGCCCGCGGGGGGTTCGAACGGGCGACGGATAGCCGGCCCTTTGAATAATACTGGCAAATTCTTCAATACGCATCGCTGATGAGCATTCAAAGGTCGACCCGGGCCAGGGGTTAAAAGGGATCAGGTTAATTTTGGCGGGAATCCCCCGAATCAGGCGCAGCAATTCCTTGGCGTCCGCATTGCTGTCGTTCACATCTTTCAACATGACATATTCAAATGTGATGCGCCGCGAGTTGCTGGCCCCTGGATAATGCCTGCAGGCATCAAGCAAATCCTCAACCGGATACTTCTTGTTCAAGGGAACCAGGTGATCACGAACGTCATTGCGCACAGCATGCAGCGAGACAGCCAGATTCACCCCAATTTCTTCGCCACACCTTTGCATCATGGGCACCACGCCCGATGTTGACAGGGTAATGCGCCGCCGCGACAAACAGATCCCCTCGTTATCCATAATAATGAGCAGCGCCTTCTTGACGTTTTCGTAATTGTACAACGGCTCGCCCATGCCCATCATGACGATGTTCGATACGTGCCGGTTACCCACGGGCGACGGCCATTCCCCAAACACATCACGGGCCACCATCATCTGGCCCACAATTTCGGCAGAGGTTAGGTTTCGGACCAGGGTTTGGGTTCCCGTGTGGCAAAATTTACAGGTTAACGTGCACCCAATTTGCGAGGAGACGCATAAGGTTCCCCGGTCAACCTCTGGTATATGAACCGTCTCGGCCTCTTGATTATCATTGAATCGCAGCAACCATTTTTGCGTGCCGTCATTAGAAACCTGCGAGGTGGCGATCTGGGGGCGCTCTATAACAAACACTTCCTGCAACTGTTGGCGCATGGCGGCTGATATATTTAGCATACGATCAAAGTTGGTCACGCCGTGGTGATAAACCCAGTTCCAAACCTGCTGCACCCGAAATTTCGGTATTTGGTGCGCTTGAAAATGGGTGATCAGTTCTTCACGGCTTAGGCCAATGATGTTTTGAAGGGGCATGCCGGCAGCTTTATGTGTGTTAGTTTCCTTAACATATAGGTAACGCTAATTCACAATGCAAGTGTTGTTCTGACAGTTGTCTGCAAAGATCTCCGAAAAGCCATTATCACCCGTTTCTGTGGCTTCTTTCATTGGTGCTTTGCATTTAACAGAAGGAATGGGGGCAGAAGTTTCGCTTAAAGAAATGGCTATTTTTACGGCTATGGGGCGAAGCAATTTATCATTTTCAGGAAGCTTGTTATCGAAAGTGACAGGGAAATTTTCATCATCGAAGATATCATCTTGGTCAGATCCATAAACGATCGAACAGAGAAAAAGGGAAAAAATCAACGATAAGACCTTGCGCTTGAAACACATAGAAAATTTTAATTTGACCATAAAAGTTACTAATAGAAAAAAAATAACCTATTTAGTAAAAATTTTATAAAGATTTTGCAAAAGATTATCGAATATTTTTTATTTGGATTGAAGTAAAACTATTGTAACGTGCAGCAAGCTTGGACTGGCATATCACTTGGCAAGCTCATATTTTTCAGGTCGTGTAGGGATTTACTGAAGCTTTCGTATAAACGAGAACGATTGAAAAAAATATTATCCTGTTCATAATCATGTTTAGACCAACCCAGTTGAAATATCTCATTGCCTAACTGTCGAAAGCAGCCTTTGAAAACATCTTTATCAGCATCTTTACTGATACCAACAATATCGTATACTGCGTCATAAGGACGGATCACTTTCATTAAAACACAAGCTAAACTGGGTTCATTTGATCCCAAATGGAGTTTGTCCAAATCTGGATCAAGAAGCCAACGCGCAAAGAGTATGTTTAACAATTTCTCGTCTGTAATCTTTCTATCTTCTATCTGTGTTTTCAAATTCTGATATGCGTATTGTCTGGAATTGGGGGATGCAAGAATGCTTTGTCGTGTCTCTACAACCGAGTCCTCAGCATACACATCCTCTGTGTTGTTCAATGTCAAGTGAATATGGGGCTCGCTTTGCGCGTCAACCAGCGAAGGTGTTCTTGAAGAGAGGTCGGGGTGAATTGCCCTGCACCCCAAAAACTGGACACAAAGTTAAGAGAGTTTTTTAGCTCCTGAGTGTTGTATAAAAGACAGCAACTGAAGGAAATAAAAAATGGGAAAGATCCGCCAACAACACAGCGGCAAAACGAAATTAGAAGCAGCGATTGCGATGATCAGTGGCAAGAGCCCCGTATCAGAACTTTCACAAAAATATGGCGTTCATCAAAGCGTTCTCCAGAGGTGGAAGAATGAGCTTTTGGATGGTGGGCCTGAGATTTTCAGCCGTCGCAAAAAACCTAAAGAAAATGGCCCCACAGTTGACGATCTTCAACGCAAGATTGGCCAGCTCACCATGGACTTAGATTTTCTAAAAAAAGCGTTGGGGAAATGAGCGTTAGAGAGAAGCGCTCCATTATTTCCCCGGACCAAGGCCTGACAATTCAAAGACAATGCGACCTTCTAGGGCTTCACCGTTCAAGCTATTACTATGCCGAAAAGGAAGATGAATCTTACACTGAGATTATGAACGAAATCATGGACATATGGAGGGAACACCCCTTTTTTGGCTATAGGAGAATCACCTGCTGGCTTTTGGATCGGGGAATACGCATCAACCACAAGTGCGCCCTGCGATTGATGAAACTTATGGGATTGCGGTCCATATTACCCAAACCCCGGACAAACACCTCCATCGCAAATCGTGAAAATGCTGTCAGACCGTATCTTTTGAAGGAGCTTGTGATTGATCACAAAAACCAAGTCTGGGCCACGGATATCACCTACATCAAGCTCCCCGGCGGCATGGTCTATTTATTTGCCTTGATCGATTGGCACACACGATTTGTTGTGGGCTGGAAGTTGGCCAACACAATGGAAGCAAGTCATGGGATTGAAGTTTTAGAGGAGGCCATAAAACGTCACGGATCGCCGGAGATTGTGAACTCGGATCAAGGCAGCCAATTCACAGGGGAAGCTTGGATCCTAGCGGCAGAAGCCCATGGGATCAAGGTGAGTCATGATGGCGTGGGGCGCTGCATTGATAACATTCGGATTGAACGGTTGTGGTGGTCCATTAAGTATGAACATATCCATCTTTACTGCCATCAAACCATGTGGGAGCTCGAAAAGGGCTTGGAGCACTATTTGATCTTTTACAATACGAAACGCCGCCATCAGGGGATCAAGAACAAACGTCCGGCTGATTTATATCTGGTGGGGGAGATCAAAGAGGCTGCCTAATATGGCGGGGCTCTGCCCCACACCCCCGAATATTTAAAGCATGCTTAAAGGTGAGCTTGAAGGAAGGGGGTCACCGAAGCAACCCTTCCCTTAACCATGCACGGCCATCGGCTTTCCAGCCTGTTCCGTGGGAGAAAAATAGCATCGTCCCGTGGATTGATAAAGGGAATTTGTTGGAAAAGTGAAGGGGAAAATTAGGGGAGTCAAAAAAGAAAAAAAGTACTGGACGGAGAAAAATGCCCGTGGTAACAATCATCAAAACTCAGGGACGGAAACTCTCTTAAATAGTCCTCAATTATGTCCAGTCCAAAGGGTGCACCGCAAATGAATAGTGGGGGAGTTGATTTTTTATTCCGAATCCCTTCGTCAATGATGTCGGCTGAATGAATAGATCCAAAAAAACTGAAGGCCAGAACGAAGAGGAAAAAATTACGCATAAAAAACAATTTTTAATCTAATTATTCTTTAATTGTAAGTTGTTTTTTTGAGCTTTGTCTATAAAATCTTAATTTTTTGTGGAGTTTCAAGATATTCTTAGCTGGCCGGAATAACACGAAAATCCAGGCATTTCCTATTAGAAGCGCCACCCATTATGAATTGTATGTTAGTCAGGCTGTATTTAAGGCTATTGCACAATACAAGAAGAAGATTCTCCTTCTTTCAGTGCAAAGTTGCTCATGGCCTCTAAAGAGCGCAAGGTGGCACTATCGTATAGGTTCTCCACTGTCCGCTTTGCGCAGGCGTAAAACCTGTTCTCCTTAGCATCCGGGGAGCGCATAATCTTTAAGGAATTTGAGAAGAGCAAGAATTCTTGTTCGTGTAAGTTGCGCTTGAGGAATTTAAGCATCTCTTGCTCTTCCTCGGTCTCTTTAGAGAGAACTGGGGCTTCGCCAACTCTACTTTCCAGAATTCCGCTAAGCTTTGGCGGGGATAAGTTATGAAAAACGGGTGGGATGTGATCCTCATCGCTAGAGATATTTTCCTTATCGGAGTTCTCTCTACTATCCTCATCAGAGCTACTTTTCTCCTCGTCGGTGGAGTCAGGTCCAAGGTGTTCAGCTTGGCGAGGAGGGCTAAAATCTGAGTGTTCTTCATCAGAAAGGATCGACGGTGAAGGAGCCTGCTTAATGAGTGCAGAAAAGTCCCGCTCATTAAGGACAGCAGTTTCAACCCCACCATAAACATTTGAATAAACAATCAAAGCACAAACAAATAGCAGAATTTTACGCATGGGGGTCAATATTTTTTAACACGGATACAGAAATTTATAAAAGAAAAGAAATAAAAATTCAACAAAGAATTTATTTAAAATTAAGCGCATCTACAGAATATTACAGCAGGTCCCTATGCTTTCTCCAGTGCGCAAGTAATATGAGGTTCCTTCAAATCTTTTTTCAAGGGCTGAACCTGCAAATAAAAGGTTATCTGGAACGGGCGACTCTTCATCATCGACCTGGCGAATCATATTGCCTAAGTCCCGAAAGCGGCCTTTAAACTGCTTTTTGTCTATGTCATATCCATCATCATAAGGGCGGGTGACTTTCACCAAAAGACTGGCCAGGGTTGGCTGTCCTCTTGAGTGAAGTGTGTCAAAATTCACCTTACGACACCAATATAAATACAGCAGGTCTAACAAATTATCATCATTAATGGATTTGTCTTCTATCTTACTTTTTAGAAGCGCGTACCGTTCTTTCTCATTCGAAGGTGTATCATTTTCCTGTTGAAGACTTGAAACTGAGTCTTCAGAATCCTCCTTCTTTTCCCCACTTCCCATACTTATCAGGGCAAGTGGTACGTCCTGTAGATCTCTGATTGGGGGTATTTCTTGGCGCAGATCGGCTCCATAACCGATTGAACAGAGGCCAAAAACAAAAACAAGGAAAAAATTTGCGTACATGAAAAATCAATTTTTAATTTAATTATAGATTAATTATCGACTATTTTTTCCAATTTTGTCTATCTTTTCCTAAGCTGTTTTTCCCAGCGGTGCACGTGCCTGACAAAATCAGTCAAAGTGTATAGGTGGTATTACTGCACAATGCAACAAGATGTTGGTTTATTCGTTGGAGCAGCTGGGGGTTGAGAGGTGGGGGTCATCATTTATCTCAAAAGAAGTGCCAGCTTCCATAGGATACGAAGTTTTTAAGGGATGGTCTTCATGGAAAATGGGGGGCATGTCTACAAGGACAATCGAGTATGTATTAGGCCATATACTAAGTGTTGCGACTGCACGCGTATTTCCTGAAGAGGACTCTCTGCAATAGTTTTCGTGATGAATGTCTGTGTGGAAAGTAGGGATCTCTAAGCTTAGATCATCATCTTGCCCATAAACAATAGAACATAGGCTGAGGGCTAAAAATAATAGATAAATTTTATGCATTACAACTAAGAATTTTTTTTGATTAAAGACTAGAATAAATATAATAAAAATCCAAAATATTCAACAGAAAATTCAAACAGAAAATTTGTGCCGATTCCCATTAAAAAACGAGTGACCTTGCAACTTTGTTATTTTGCGTAAGCAAAATTCAACCGTTTTAACAATATCACTTAGGGCAAGGTTTTGTTCATATTGCTCTGTGCCCATCCAACGATGGCCTAATGTATTCAAACCCCTCAGCTTACCAGTCATGCCCGTTAACACCTGAATTTGATTCGGATAGCCTGAAACCTTTGGATTGATTACGGTCTTCAGTGGGGGGTTAAGAGCCTGTTTCGTGTTTGAAAGCCAAAGATTAAAATCAGCGATAATGGGTTCAAGTTGACTTAAAAGCTCATTTTGTCCCTCAATGCTTGAAAAAAAGCAGCCGCACCAATAACTGGCATTTTTTTCATGTTCATCTGCAAAGGCAGATAATAATGCTACTTTTTCGGTCAGCGTCACAAGAAATGTATCTGAAGGCGAAATAACAGAAACAACTGGCACGTGCCGCAAACCGTCATCAAGCTTTACAAGAGACTTTAAGACAAATTCTGCCTGATCGGCGGTAGTAATAATTTTTTGAGTTTGCTCATCGTCGACTTCAATCGAAAAAAGCCCAATGCAAGAGTCGGTGGCCCAGGTTGGTGGGGAATGCCAAAAACATAAAATTATTATTAAAACTAAAAAAACACTTGAATGATTTTTCATGATCGCTAATGTTAATAATGGCTTTTGAATTACATATATTATATAAAACATGTAAACAAACGGTTAATATCTCTTAAAAATAGATCTTCAATATTTATTTTGTTTATTGATTTTATTTAATATTTGATATTACAATAAAACTTCCTTTTTAATCAACCACTACTATGAAAAATTCTATGAGTTTGTATTTTCGATTGATCGCCTTGGCTGGCATTATGTTGTCCGTTCCGGGTTTGTGTTTTGCCTGTTGGAAAGATGCTGACAGGGATGTAACAAGACTAGCCCCTGTTCAATATAAGGATTTTACGTTTTTTCCCCAAACCCATCAGTTCGACGGATCATTCTGGTCTGAAGTTAATCAAATGCAAATCGGCTTAAAAATTCATATGGATAATCAGATCACAATTACAAATCGTTCTATTGTCACGTCAGCGGAGTGCCTTTTAACAAATGAGGCAGCTAATTGTACGATGATAAGAGAAAAAATAGAGACATTAATCAAACGGCAAGAGGAACTGGAAGAAAAATTTCAGCAAGTTAGCGATATAAAACTGATTTTAAATGATTTGTTTTACCTGATTACCTTAAACCCTGATCTTTTTGTTGTCTTGGGTGTGGGGGCAAATTCTTCTGGCATGGGTCCAGACGGTCCATCTTTCTTATTGCCACCTACGTTTGATCAACTGATCAAAAAGTGTAAAAAAAGCAGTCTGGTCGCAGTCAATATTGACGATTTTAAAAAAAGCCTTTCAGCATGATGGAATTTTTAAAAGTGACGATAATACAAAGTCAAAACGGGAAGAAAAAGTTAGATGAAGATGTTCCTGTGTTTACTCTGCCTCTTGGTTCATACCAAGAATTGGGGGGCTTTTACCAAAGATTGATCACACAAATTTGGTCCTTTCAGCAAGAGATTAGGGAAAAGAAGGCCTTGAAAGAAAAGAAATCAATTTTTAGTTGTTTTTGAACGCAGACAGTTTTCTAACGCTGCACTGCGCGAGACCGGGCATGTCCTTGTAAATTTGTCGATTAAATAGCGAAGCCCCATATATTTGATATCACTTAGTAAAAATACATGATATTAACCAATAATTAATTTTTATATGTAATATTTAATATGCATGTTATTAATTAATGGAGTTATTATTATGGTTTTTTATAAAACAGGACTGGCGCTGGCGCTATTGTTAGCTTCTACGTCCGTTTCTTTTGCAAGTGTGGAGAAAGAAGCAGATGCATCCCAACAGGCTGCGGCCCCTTTCCACAGATATAATTTAGTTCGGGATGAAGAAAGGCCTCAAACCCTAGCGAAGCTTGCAAACCTTTCAACTTTGAAAAAAACGCAAACGTTTCTTGAATCTCTCAGGGCATCAACTCCGCCAGCTTCTTACGACATGCGCAGTGTCTTGATCAACCCTGCGTCTAAACCACCTGTTACTCAGAATGACATCGATACCTCAATTTACCCTGTCTACGATCAAGGTGGCCTTGGATCTTGTACAGCCCAAGTTGCAGCAGGAGTTTTGCAATACAGACAACTCTTAGACCAGTCATTAAACAGCACAGCACGCCCTTCTTATCCTGTGCCTTCTAAGCTGTTTATCTATTACAATACAAGAAGCGCTGCTGGTGATAGTGTAAATCAGGACACAGGTGCCTCTGTGAGTGATGTTGCGTTGGCCGTAACCAATTTGGGTGCACCGCCTGAGACCCTTTGGCCCTATAGCGACAGTGCGACTGCTAAAATAAACTTTACAATGAAACCAACCGATGCTTGTTACAGTAAGGCATTGGAGAATGTGGCTCGCGGCACCAGCGCTGTTAGCATTCCTCGTGGTTCCAATGTGGTGAAGACCTTTCAAGAATTATTGTCTAATAATTGCCCAATTTTGATTGGTGTAGCGATCTATTCCTCTTTTGAATCGGCTGAAGCAACAAAAACTGGCAAAGTCCCTATACCCAACACTTCTAAAGAAACACTTTTCGGAGGGCACTGCTTAATGGTGGTTGGTTACAATGACAAGTACGCACCTGGCACATTCACTGTCCGAAACTCTTGGGGGAGTTCTTACACGGTTGGAGATGAACGCAGACCTATTGGTAATAACGGATATTATTATATACCTTATGACTATATCGCAAACCCCAATTTAGCCTTTGACTTCTGGACGATTACTGCGTATTCCGGCGAAAATCGAATAGTGATTCCGGTCTAAACCGAACGGCAATTCCGGCTCAATTCGAATGGTGATTCTGGTCTAATCCGAACGGCAATTCCGGCTCAAATCGAACAGTGATTCTGGTTTAAATCGAATAACGATTCCAAGACGAAGCGATGGCCTTTGACCTCCTGTATCAAGGAGACCTTTGGTTATAAAACGCGTTTTATGAACGCTGTATCCTTTTTTTGTTCAACAAAACATGAAAGGAACAGCCCATGTCACGGAGTCACATATCAATGAGAAAGATCAGAGAAATCTTACGTTTACGGTACAGCTGTGGATGTAGTTACCAGGAGATAGCCAAGAGCATTGGCATTAGCGCGAGTACGGCGGTTGAAGGCGTCAAGAGGGCAAAAGCAGTTAACTTAAGCTGGCCTGTGCCCGACAATCTAGGCGACGAAGAGTTGGAGATCAAGCTGTATCCGCCTGCTCAAAAAATCAATAAAGAACAACGGGGAGAGATTGATTGCATTTATATTCATAAAGAACTCAAGTGCAAGCATGTTACGTTACAATTATTATGGAGTGAGTATAAAGAAAAGTACCCCCAAGGGATTAGCTACAGCCAGTTCTGCGACGTTTACCGAGGATGGCGTAATTCAACACTTGATGTCTGGATGCACCAGACCCACAAAGCAGGAGAGAGACTTTTTGTGGATTATGCCGGTCAAACGATGTCCGTTGTAACGGATACGTCGACAGGGGAAGTCGGTGAAGCACAGATTTTTGTAGCTGCGCTTGGTGCGTCCAGTTTTACCTACGTGGAGGCCACATGGACCCAAACGCTTGCAGACTGGATCAAGTCTCACGTGAATGCGTTTGAATATTATGGTGGCTGTCCAGAGATTGTTGTGCCAGACAATTTAAAGAGTGGGGTCCATAAGGCGCATCTTTACGAACCTGATATCAACCCAACCTATCAAGATATGGCCTCTTATTACGGCGTCGCAATTATTCCAACAAGGTCAAGAAGTCCGAAGGATAAAGCTAAAGTTGAGAATGCAGTCCAACAAGTCGAGAGACAAATTCTGGCCAAGCTTCGTAACCGTACCTTTTTTAGCTTGAGCGAGTTAAACCAAGCTATTCAGCCACTTTTGGATGTCTTAAACCGACGTCCTTTCCAAAAACTGCCAGGATCCCGTTTAAGCCACTTTCAAGACCTTGAGAAACAGGCATTAAAATCCCTTCCAACAACTCGGTATGAGTACGCCGAGTGGAAAAAAGTTAAAGCCGGCTTCAACTACCATATTGAGTTAGACAAGCATTTTTACAGTGTTCCCTATGCCTTGGCAAAGGAATCTCTCTATGTTCGCTATGGACCGACGATTGTTGAAATTTTTTGTCAGAATAAATGTGTCGCGACCCATGTCAGAAGTTATGGTGCCAACGGATATACGACAAATACTCTGCACATGCCAAAAGCTCATCAAGCACAGGTGGAATGGACACCCGAACGAATTGTTTCTTGGGCCAAGAAAACGGGGGAAGCAACGGCAAAATTGATAGAAGTCATCATGGCTTCACGCGCCCATCCTCAACAGGGGTTTCGCACGTGTCTTGGGATTTTAAGGCTCGGCAAGAGTTACGGTGAAGACCGTTTAGAGCTGGCTTGTAAAAGGGCTTTAGAGATAGGAGGCCACAGTTACAAAAATGTTGAATCTATTTTGAAGAACAAGATGGATCAACAGTCTTTATCCTCGTCCTCAGAAGTCAATAGCCTCTCTGATTCTCACGAATATATTCGTGGCCAAAAATACTTTAAATAATCTAAAAAAGGAGACCCTTTCATGTTACTGAATCCAATTGTTTACAACCTTCAAAAACTTCGTCTTCATTCTATGGCAAAAGCCTTTAAAGAACAGCTGGAGCAACCAACCATAACGCAGCTGAGCTTTGAAGAACGTCTTGGCTTGTTGGTTGATACAGAAGTCATCGCCCGGGAAAACAGGCAATTACAGGCACGCTTGCGCAGTGCCAAACTACAGCAGACGGCCTGCCTTGAAGATATTGACCATTCATGTCAGCGTAACCTAGACAAATCTTTGTTGGCCACACTTTCTCAATGCCAATGGGTTGCTTCTCATCATAATATTTTGATTGTTGGGCCGTGTGGCACGGGGAAAACATTCTTGGCTTGTGCTCTGGCCCACAAGGCTTGCCTTCAAGGTTATAAAGTTCATTACTGCCGCCTCAGTCGCTTGCTTAGCGAATTGCAGCTTGGAAAGGGGGATGGGAGTTATGGAAAAAGAATGAGTGAACTTGCTAAAACGGAGGTTTTAATTTTAGATGATTTTGGATTGTCTATTCTGACAGATGAGCAACGCCGTGACTTATTGGAGGTTTTGGATGACCGACATGATAAACGCTCTACGATTGTCACCAGTCAGATTCCTGTCAAACTCTGGCACGAAACCATAGGAAATGAGACGTTAGCGGATGCTATCCTCGATAGGTTGGTTCATAATTCTTATAGGCTTGAAATTAAAGGGGAATCTATGAGAAAAGTGAGGAGTAAAGAAAAGGATCAGGAAAACACCAAACAAAAAAACATCGAGGGTCCTTTGCATGACACAACGGAAATCACAAACAATGAAGGGGTGAAAAAATGAGATAAAATCGGAGAGTTCGCTTCTCTTTGATTCGTATTCGAATTAAACCAGAATCCGCGTTCGGATAAAACCGGATTCACCGTTCGAATTAAACCGGAACGGCCATTCGGATAAAACCAGAATTGCCGTTCGAATTAAACCGGAACGGCCATTCGGATAAAACCAGAATTGCCGTTCGAATTCGCCGGAATACGCACGATTACAAAAGTTGGGTCCGTTGCAAAAGGGACCATTAAATTTTCCGTGAGTGCCACTACAATTTTTGGTCAGAATGTTTACGTTTCTGGAAATATCCCTCAATTGGGATCTTGGAACTTATCCCAAGCATTGTTACTTTCCCCCGATGCTTATCCAACCTGGAAGGGGACCATCACTGCACCGTTAGGCACGACAGTAAGTTACAAATATGTGAGAATGTATGGTCCCGTTACCAAATTAGCGCAGCCTGAAGGGCTTAAAGCTGCAAGGGTTCAATGGCTTGACGGACCGAATTTGTCTGTTACCCCTTCCGCCAGTGAAAATCCAGTTTCTTATAACTGGAAGTGATGCAAATTATGACTTGAAAAGGGGGGCTTGTTGAACGGCTCCCCTTCGCCAAAATCAAATTATTGAATTAAGAATAATTCTTTTTTTATGTGATTTAAAATTTCCAATATTAGTAAACGATTAAGGTTACATATCTATAATAAAAATGTGAAGTTAATTTTTTATTTATAGGGGTTATTATAATGATTCTTTCGAAAACAAGTATGACGCTGGCGTTATTGCTGGTTTCTACTTCCATTTCTTTTGCAAGTGTGGAGCATGAAACAGCTGCTTCGCATAAAACATCCATTCATGGTCATAAGTATAATTTGGTTCGTGATAAAGATCGCCCTCACATACTGGCGGCTCTGTCAAATCACCCTGCTGCTGAAAAAGGGAAGACAGTCATGGCGGCTTTTAAAAGTGCGCCTGCAACACTTCCAACCTCTTGGGATATTCGAACCGCTATTCCAAATGCTGCCACATGTTTTACCCCCTATGACCAAGGGCAACTTGGGTCTTGTACGGCCAATGCAGCCGCCGGGGCTTTGCATTACAAAAATCTTTTGGCACAGGCACAGGCATCAATAAAGGGTACCACCACTCCCTCTTATCCCACCCCTTCGCGTATGTTTATTTATTACAACGAGAGAAGTGCGGATGGTGGTGGAGTAACCCAGGACGTAGGCGCTTCCATAGCTGACAGCATCTTGGCTATATCAAATTATGGGGCACCTTCTGAATCGGGAAAGACGCCTCCTTTCGGGTCTGCTTGGCCCTACAGCGACATTACAAGTGGTAAAAATCCACCCTTTACCGTTAAACCGTCCGATTTGTGTTACAGCGCAGCACTTGCCGACATGGATCTTGATACAGGTGTTGCCAGCATTGCCCAAGATGACAATGTTGTGACCAACTTTAAAAAAGCATTAATTGCAAATAATCCTGTTCTTATTGGTATCGACGTCTATGATTCTTTTGAATCTGACGCGGTTGCTGCAACAGGTATTGTACCTATGCCTGACACCAGCATAGAGGACATCTTGGGCGGTCACGGGCTAATGGTTGTTGGATACAATACGAATCCGAAAGCACCCAACACCTTTACAGTCAGAAACTCGTGGGGAACAGGCTGGGGGGACAAAGGTTATTGTTATATACCCTATGACTATTTCACGCTTGAAAATGGGTTAGCCTCTGATTTTTGGTCTGTTGGTAAGGTTGGCGCTAAAAAGGCAACGCCTGTTAAGTTTTCAGTTAAAACGACGACTAGTTATGGCCAGAATGTTTATGTATCGGGTAACACTCCAGAATTGGGTTGTTGGGATACCGCTCAAGCAATGCTTTTATCTTCACAAAACTACCCAACCTGGACTGGCAGCGTTACTGTGCCATCAGGCCAGACAATACAGTACAAGTATATCAAAAAGAATGGTAATAAAGTCCAATGGCTTGGCGGGGAAAACTTGTCCCATAATCACTCAGCGACGAATGAGAACTTAGCTTCCTTTACCTGGATGTAATGTGCAGGGTTACAAATAATCTTTAACATACCCTTCTTGGTAATTTTTCGGGAATTTGATGGCAGAGGTTTTTTACAAAGACTAGGCGAGAAAGCCGCGAATAGTGATTCTATTTAAGGCTTTTGAGCCGCCGTTTATGTAAAAAAGATCAAACAGAAAAACCCGGTAAAGAATCGAGAAGCGGTATCAGCCGTTCAGCAATCTGGACGGCATTTAAGGCTGCGCCCTTTCGGATATTATCGGCGACAATCCAAAGGGATAAGCCATGCTCAACCGTTTTATCCTGGCGGATACGGCTGATGTAAACGTCGTCATCGCCGGCGCATTCGATGGGTGTGGTGAATTGATAGTCTTCAGGATTGTCGACGACACGAACGCCTGGAAATTGGCTCAATTTTTGACGGGCCTTGGCAACAGACACAGGCCCTTCAAATTCAATGGTCGCCGCCACAGCATGCCCCACAAAAACGGGAACCCGCACACAAGTTGCTGTCACCTGAATAGGAGCATCCATAATTTTTTGCGTCTCAACGGCCATTTTCCATTCTTCTTTTGTGTAGCCATCGTCCCTGAACACATCAATCTGGGGAATGACATTAAAAGCAATGGGTCTGGTGAAACAATTATTTTCAAGGGCATCGTTTACCAACACGCCCCTGGTCTGGTGAAACAATTCATCCATGGCTTCTTTTCCGGCCCCTGAAACGGACTGATACGTGGAGACAACGACCCGCTTGATGGGTGACAAATCATGCAGGGGTTTTAAAGCCATAACCAACTGAATGGTTGAACAGTTGGGGTTTGCCACAATGCGGCGTTTGGTAAAATCTTTCAAAGCATCCGCGTTAATCTCTGGTACAACCAAAGGAACATCGGCATCCATGCGAAAGTGCGATGTGTTGTCAATCACCACGCACCCTGCTGCTGCAGCCTTTGGGGCATATTCCGCCGATACTTTGCCGCCCGGTGAAAACAACGCCAAGTGGTAACCAGAAAAATCAAAATGAGTTAACGACTTAACGACCAAGATATGCTTTTCCCCATAGGAAATCTGTTGCCCTTTTGACTTTTCAGAGGCAACCGCTGTGATGTTTTCGGCTGGAAATCCATGCTCTTCTAATATACTCAGCATAGCCCGACCCACATTTCCTGTGGCCCCAACAACGGCAATTTTCACGTTTTGTTTTTTCATGATTTTCTTGCTATAACCTTCAGCCCATTCATATAAGGCTGCAACGCATCAGGAACAGCAATACTGCCATCAGATTGTTGATAGTTTTCCATAACCGCAACCAAGGCACGCCCAACAGCAACACCTGATCCATTGAGGGTGTGGACAAACTGGGTTTTGCCATCCCCATCAACGGGGCGATAGCGCGTGTTCATGCGGCGCGCCTGAAAGGTGTTGCACCGTGAACAGCTGGAGATTTCCCGGTATGTATTTTGGCTTGGCAACCAAACTTCTAAGTCATAAGTTTTTTCCGATTGAAAACCAATGTCGCCGGTGCATAAGCTGAGGACCTTATAGGCCAATCCCAATCGTTGCAACACAGTTTCAGCGGCACCTGTCATGCGTTCATGTTCGGCCACAGCCTGTTCGGGGGTTGTGATGCTGACAAGCTCAACTTTGCTAAACTGGTGTTGGCGAATCATGCCGCGTGTGTCACGCCCTGCCGCCCCAGCCTCTGCTCGAAAGCACGGGGTATAGGCTGTATACCGCAAAGGTAAATCCGCCTCGGCCAAAATCTCACCCGACACCAGGTTGGTCAACGCCACCTCGGCCGTTGGTATTAACCAATGACCGGTGTTGGTTTGAAACTGGTCATCTCGAAATTTGGGCAATTGACCGGTTCCAAACATCACCGATTCATTCACCATCAGCGGCACGTAAGCTTCTTTGTAACCAAATTCACGCGTGTGAATATCCAACATAAATTGTGCCAGGGCGCGTTCCAGGCGAACCAAATCGCCGTATAACACCACAAAACGCGAACCTGAAAGCTTAATGGCCCTTTCGAAATCCATTAAGCCCAAGGCAACGCCCAAGTCATCGTGGGCTTTGGGCGTAAAATCAAAGCTTGGTAAATTCCCCCACCGGCGAATTTCCAAATTGTCCGCCTCGTCCGCACCATCAGGGCAATCGTCAGCTGGCAAATTTGGTATTTCGGACAACAGGCGGTGCAGATCTTGTTCGGTCTGGTCGGCCTGGTGTTTATAATCTTTTAAATCTTGCTTGGTTTGATCAATGTTTTGCGTTAATTCCTGCAAATTCCCATTGGTTGCTTTCACCGTCGAGTACGTTTTGGCCAACGTGTTCAAGGCCGCTTGCCGCGCCTGCATTTCGGTCAAAGCATGGCGGTGTCGTTGATCAATTTCCAAAATAACAGCTGATAGTGGGTCTAACCCACGGCGCTGTAAACCTTGATCAAATAAATCGGGGTGGGTGCGTATAAAACGAAGATCAAACATTACTTAAACATCTTTTTTGGCTCGGCGTTTCGCCAAGACCTTTACCATCATAATAGAAAAACCATACAACATAATAAGCGGCAAGGCCAGACCCAGCATGCTGACAATGTCAGGGGGGGTTATAAAGGCCGAAATGGCAAAGATCACCACAACAGCGATGCGCCATTTATTAACAAGCGTTTCAGCGGTAATCAAACCCACGCTTGCCAATAACGTCAACACGACAGGCAGTTCAAAACAAATACCAAATGCAAATATTAAGCGCATGACGAAAGACAAATATTCGTTGACTTTGGCCTCTAGCTGAATGGGCAGATGCCCTGCATTCGATTCGAAACTTAAAAAGAATTCATACGCTGTTGGAAAAATAATTGTATAGGCAAACCCTGCCCCCAACAGGAAAAGCACTGGTGTTGTTGCCAATAAGCCTATAAACAAGTTTCTTTCATTGTGGTATAAACCGGGCGCTATAAACCGCCAAACCTGTATAGCCATTAACGGAAATGAGATAAAGGCCGCAGCAAAGGCTGCCACTTTGATATACGTCAAAAAGGCTTCTGTAAGGCCAGTGTATATTAGGCGCCGACCGCCTCCCTTTGTTTGCAACAGTTGGGCCAAGGGGCGAACCAGGAATTGAAAGATATTTTCCGAATAAACGTAACAGATGGAAAAAACGATAACAAATCCAATTAAGGAATAGATCAACCTTTTTCTTAATTCCAAAAGGTGGTCTAGTAAGGGCTTTGGCTGATCAATCATGGTTTAATATAATGCTATATTAGGCCGGCTAATACGATGGTGCAAAAGAACACTTTGGCGCACCGATTTGTTAATATGTTTCGTAAAGAATCTTGGGTAAATTCCCATGGCCAAAACCACAACCAATAAATAGCATAAAATAAAACGTTCTGAAAAAGTTAGATCAAGATTGGTCCTTTGGTGGGTTTTTGTCTCAATCGATTTATGCCCAAAGGAAATATTGTCAGAGGATGTCATGTCGGTTGAATCGTTTAATGGGGTTACTAATTTTCCATTAAATAGCCGATGATAAAGCCACAAAGAGTAAGCAGCTCCCAAAACAACTCCTGATAACGCCAAGGTCGTAAAAACAGTATTAATTTGAAATGTTCCATAAAGAATAAGGAATTCGGCAACAAAACTCCCAGTTCCCGGCACAGCGATGGATGAAAAGGTAAATATTAAGAATAAGGCTGCCAACTTTGGGAAAGCTTTATGAAGCCCTCCATAAGCCTTAATTTCAAGCGCATGAAAGCGGTCATACAGCATCCCAACCATAAAAAACAAGGCTGAAGAGATAAGTCCATGACTTAACATTGATAAAATAGCGCCTGTGGTTCCCTCTGGGGTCAAGCTAAACAATCCCAACGTTACAAATCCCATATGGGCAATTGAAGAATACGCAATTAGTTTTTTCATATCCGTTTGGGCCAACGCAACAAGAGACGTGTAGAAAATGGCAATCACACTTAACGTCATGACAAAAGGGGCAAAGTAGGTGCTGGCGTCAGGCAACATCGGGATCACAATACGTGCAAAGCCATACCCACCAAGTTTAAGCAATACCCCTGCTAACATAACCGAGCCTGCCGTTGGGGCTTCCACATGGGCATAGGGAAGCCACGTGTGAAAGGGCCACATAGGGATCTTTACAGCCATGGCAATAAAGAAAGCAACCCATATCCATGATTCTAAAAGGGGTGAGAACTTCTGATCTACAAGAGAAGGGATTTCTGTCGTTCCAAATTCACTGTACAGCTTGGCAACGGCCAGAAGCATAAAAATAGACCCTAACAAGGTGTAGAGAAAAAACTTAAAGCAAGCATGAGTGCGACCCTCCCCTCCCCAAACGCCAATAATTAAAAACAAAGGAATAAGGGTTCCCTCGAAGAAAATGTAAAAAAGGACCAAATCAAGGGCACAAAAACTGCCTAAAAGAAGGGTTTCTAACAGAAGGAAAACCATCATATATTCCCGAACTCTTTTTTGGATGGTATGCCAACTAAAGATTATGCACAAAGGCGTCAGGAGGGTGGTTAGCATGACAAAATAGAGGGATATTCCGTCAATTCCTAAGTAGTAAAAGATGTTGATTCCGTTGCACCATTCGTGTTTTTCAACCAACTGATATCCAGAATTAAATCGATTAAATTGTGCCCACAAAATCAGACCGAGGGCGAAGTTTATCGAAGATATCCATAACGCGACGGATTTGGCGTTTCGTTCATCTTTTGGACGAACAAGACCCAAAAAGAAGACCCCTGAAAGGGGCAAAAAAATCATTAAGCTTAGGAAAGGTAAAGTCATTATAGGTTAACCCTAGAAAACCCAGGACAATTATAAAATATCACCAAATAATATCCCAAAATCAGAAGAATTGCTAACATCATGATGAATGTATAACGCGATAAATAACCGTTCTGTAAAATTTTGTGACGTCCAGAAAAAAACAGCAGGACTTTACTGCTGGCCTCTGGTCCGAATCGATCAATCACTCGGACATCAATGATACGCCAAAAAAATGTGCCCAGCTGCAAAATTGGTTTTGTGAGCAAGCTCTTGTAAATCTCGTCAAAATAGCCTTTGCGGTAAGAGAATTGATACAATAGACCATTGCCCAGCTTGTTAGCTAAATTTGGATGGCGATAGACATGAATAGCCCCAAGGATGCCAGACACTGCAAGAACGAAAGGGATCAATTCCAACCACAAGGGGCTGTGGGTTGTCTCAACGAGCAATAAGTGCCAACCACACCAGCCACTGACGACAGCCCCTGAAGCCAAAACAAATAAAGGGATCAACATGAGAAGGGGGGATTCGTGAAGGTGGGCTTCGACTTGGTCATCAGCTCTTAATTGACCTTGAAACACCAACCATAATAAACGCCAACTGTAAAAAGTCGTCAGTGTTATAACGAACAAGGCAATGGTAAGGCCACCGATGGATCCTGCCTCCCAAAGGGAATAGAGAATCCAATCTTTGGAATAGTAACCCGATAAAAAGGGAATACCGCCTAATGCCAAACTGCCTATCCACATCAACCCACAAGTCGTTGGAATAAAACGTGCCAGGCCACCCATTTTTCGAATATCTTGTTCACCGGACATGGCGTGAATGACCGAGCCAGCCCCAAGAAATAACAAGGCTTTAAAAAAGGCATGGGTAACTAGATGAAAAATTGCTGCTTTATAGGCGGAACATCCGCATGCCAACACCATATATCCCAGCTGACTGCAGGTTGAGTAGGCAATAATTCTTTTGATATCTGTCTGGGTCAGGGCGACAACGGCCCCGAATAAAGCAGTTAAGGCCCCAACAACAATCATAACGTTTCTAACGTAAGGGGCACATTCGTATAAAGGTGACAATTTGGCTAGTAAAAATATGCCCGCGGTTACCATGGTGGCTGCATGAATAAGGGCAGAAACTGGTGTCGGGGCCTCCATGGCATCAGGCAACCAAACATGAAACCCAATTTGCGCCGATTTTGCCATGGCGCCTATAAAAAACAGAAGCCCTATTAGATTAAGGGCAGATACCTCGCTGAACCAAAAGTTCATGGTGGCATCGGCTTGGCCTGGAATCTGTGTGGCTAGGGATGAAAATTCAAGGGTTCCAAATTGATATAACAAGGCGCAAATGCCAAGCAACATGGCTGCATCACCAACCCGATTCACCAGAAAGGCTTTCATGGCTGCAGGCCCTGTTTTTTCTCGGTGGCCCCAAAATCCAATCAATAAATACGACGCCACGCCGACCCCTTCCCATCCAACGAACATTTGAATAAGCGTTGGTGACGTTATCAACAGCAACATCATAAAGGTGAAAAAATTTAGATAAGCCATAAAACGGGCGCGATGTGGATCATTGGCCATATAAGACAACGAATAAATATGAACCCAAAAGGAAATAAACGTAACCACCCCAGTCATGGCAAAATTCAAATCATTAAAACAAAGTCCCCAAAATATCTTTAATTTTCCAACCTTTAACCAGTAACACAGCTTCATCGCAAAAGTTAGATCGGGCTTTAGGCTGAACCATAACCCCAAAAGGCCGCCAAAACTGATGGCAACGGCCATGCAGGTTACAGCCTGGACGATCCTTGGGTGCCGCAGTAAGCATAAACTTAGGCAAAACCCGCCCAATGTGCTGAAAACAACCAGAAGGGACAAAAGGTTGAGTGACACTGGTTCTTAGTCCTTTAATTGAGTTGCTTGATCAATATCAATGGTGCCCCGTTTTCGAAAGTAGGAAACCAAAATAGCCAACCCGATAGCAGTTTCGGCAGCAGCCATTGTTAATACGAAGATGCAAAAGATTTGACCAGACATGTCAGAAATATCTGCAGAAAAAGCCACAAAATTTATATTAACCGCCAGCAGAATAAGTTCAATGGATATCAATAAGTGAATGATGTGGCGTCTGTTGAGAAAAAAGCCAAAAATACCTATGGTGAATAAGATGGCAGAAACCATGAGATAACTTCGAACATCGACTGACACTTTAAGGATTCCCTTGTTTGAGGCCTTGCCTAAATTCTACATGCTTTAATACCAATGTGTCTTTTTTTGTGCGGTTCAACTGGTTTTTCAGATTTTGTTTGGGCAATAAACGCTGATTCTGTGTCGATAAAGTCAAAACAATGACTCCGATCATGGCAACAAGTAAAATCAGACCCGAGATCTGGAAAACGTAAAAATAGTGGGTGTATAAGAGTTCGCCCAAGGCTTCGGTATTGCTAAGATACTTTGGCATGGGAAACGAAGTCCGATCAACAGTTCTTGCCCCCTGTTTCCATTGAAGTGCAACCGCAATTAATTCTCCTGCAAAGACGCAAGCTGCAACTATGGAACCTAAATGGTAACGCACCAGTTCTTGGTTTTGCGTTTGCGACGCATTCAGCATCATTACTGCAAACAAAAATAATACGGCTATGGCGCCTACGTACACGATCACTAAAATTAAAGCAATGAATTCGGCCCCCATCAATAAAAAAAGGGCTCCCGCATTGAAAAAGGCCATGATTAAAAAAAGAACGCTGTACAAGGTGTTGCGCACACAAACAACAGCAGCGGCACACCCAATCAAAATGGCAGAGAATAAATAAAAAAGTACATCCATTTAACTGGTGGCTTCCCCTTGTGTTTTTCCCGTAAGTTAGTGCCAGTATTGCCGATTCACGCGAAATTAACAACCAACGAACAACCAATAACAGTTGAAAATTTGTCCCCAGTCGTTTATCAAAGAGTTTGAGATAAAATATATACCCCCCTTATTGTAGGAGTTTAGAGACATGAGCAACATCGGAGCTTTGACGGCGATGAGCCGCGGAAACAAAGGTACAGGGCCTGCCCGCGCTCTTCGTCGCGCTGACATGGTGCCAGGTATTATTTATGGCGACCGTAAAGAGCCCGAAATGATCGCTGTAAATTTTAAAGCTTTGGCGAGAGAGCACCAATCTTCTAATTTTTTCAGCAAAGTTTTTACGCTTGAGATTAACGGTAAGAAGCAAGAGGTTATCGCGAAAGATATACAGCTTCACCCCGTCAGTGATGCCCCTTTGCATGTGGATTTTCAACGTATAAACAAAGATTCTAAGGTGAACTTATTTCTGCCGGTGACGTTTATCAACGAAGAGAAATCGCCTGCTATGAAACGTGGTGGTGCGTTGAACGTGATTATTCACTCACTGGAAATTACCTGTTCACCACATATGATTCCTGAGAATTTGGTTGTTGACTTAAGCGGCGTCGAGATGCACCAGAGCATTTTAATTGAGCACCTGAAATTGCCACAGGGTGCACAAGCGGCCCATCCGGTTCGTGACAATGTTTTGGCCACGATTGTTGCCCCCAGCGGAACAACAGACGAAGAGAAAACTGCTTAAATTTATTTGGTAATCTAAAGCAATGTTTGTGTTAGTTGGCCTGGGGAACCCCGGGCCTCAATATTCTTTAAATCGGCACAATGTGGGTTTTATGGTCGTCGATACCATAGCTCAATCCTACCCTTTTAACCCTTTCAAGACGAAATTCAATGCCTTCATTGCAGAGGGTAAATTGGGTCCTCATAAGGTTTTGCTTTGTAAGCCGATTACGTTCATGAATCGGTCGGGGCAAGCCCTTGGTGCCCTGATGAATTTCTATAAGATTCCTGTAGAGAATTTGTACGTTGTTCATGACGATTTGGATTTGACGTTTGGTCGATTAAAACTGAAACAGGGTGGCGGATCAGGGGGGCACAATGGTTTGACCAGCCTTGACCAAAGCATTGGAAAAGACTATTGGCGCCTGAGGATAGGCATTGGCCATCCAGGCCATGCCTCAGCTGTTTCAAACTATGTGCTCAGCAACTTTAGTGGGCACGAGCAAAAAGAACTAATCCCCATGCTAACAACAATTGCTGAACTGACGCCTGATTTGTTTGGCAGCGATGCTGGTTTATGGTTAAATCAATATCATCAACGTCTAAAGCCTTAAAACATGATTGTTAAAATTGTAGGTTCACTTTTTTTGGTCTTAATTCTGGCAAGCCTTATTGCTCTTGGTACGGTTGGTATACCTGTCGCCTCGGTTTCCGTTGAAAAAGAGATCACCTTGAAGTAGTTGGACGGAGTTAAGTTTTAGGCATCTGGACTTTCCAAAGTGAAAAGGTGCCCGTAAATTTGGTTTTCACGTTTTAAACGGACAGGGTAGGGTTCGAAAGGACAAGAAGCAATGATCTTAGCACTTTGGATAACTTTAGAAAGTCGGGCCTTAAGGTCTGCGATGTCATCGTCTAATTGTTCAACAGATGCTTTCATTTCATCTGAAAATGTAAAGAAATTGTCTGTGGGAAATCTTGAAAGATATTGCTTTTCTTTCTGTTTGCTCAAAATCCTCTTGGTTAGTTATTGAATGCGTTGGTTGAAATCCTCTTGAAAAGCCAAATGGTTGCAATGATTGTCTCGGTCGATAAAATTGGGAATAAAGAAAGATCGGCTTTTTAACAATTGTGTATAGGGTTCCATAAACGATTCGGACTGGTAATACTTCAGGACTTTTTCTCTATCCCGTGACGGCCCCAAAACTTTTCCGGCATTAGTTAAAGGTTTCTCTTTTGGCAAAGTGATCGAAGCAAAATCCACTCGCTGTCCTAAGGGATGATTCAGGTCTAACAAGGTTGGCTCATGCGCTGCCCTTCGTTGTGCCCATTTTACGCCAGGCGGCCGATCAGTTCCAGTCTGATCGGTTGCTTGGCAATCGGAAACGCAAGCTGCTAAAAAAAATGAAAGGGCAGATGAATAACACGTTCGATCTAAGGAATTTGTCATACTCTGCCCTTTTCTTATTTTCCTTTTTCAGGAAAGTTTATTTTTTTCCAAGTTTTTCTTTTCTTCTTTGCTTTCTAAGGTTGCCGCTGCTGTTGTGGCTGCAGCTACTGTCGCAGCTGATGTAGAGGTCGAGTCAGCTGCCGCCGTTGTCGGGGCCGATTCAAAAACGACTCGTTTTGCCTGTTTTGCAGCCTTTAGTTTAAAGGCATCATCGTTCAGCATGCATTTGAGATACTTCAGATAATGGTTTTCCTTGTCGCCGACGTTATCCGCTAACATTTCTGGGGTAATATTAAAAGAGGTCGGAAGCTTAGGAAAACCGGTGATGTCTGACCGTTCACTATTTTCCGAACTTTGTGGATATGCGAGAAAACCTGCTGTAAAAGGTATGGGGATCCATGGCCTGTGATAAGGATAAATTGCATGCATCAAAGCTTCAGCACTGATGATCTGCAGTTGGAATTTTTGAATATTTGCCTTTTGAGAAACGATTGTGTCCTCATGTTTCTTCCGGTCTGCTTCGTTCTTCTCCTCTTTGGCTAACGCTTCCAAATCAAAACAACTTTTCTTAAGGTCTTCAATAGCGCCGCGTGTGTAAAGCACAAAGGAATCAGTTCGATCAATATGAAAAAGGGCTTCTTTGAATAGAAGACTGTAATTATCGATTTTGAGCTGTAAACTGTCAGAAGTAGTCTTTAAATCGCTTAAAACCCCGTCCTTTCTATGGGCCATCTTAAGGTCCACATCTTTCTTATCATCTTTCTTTTTTTGAATTTCCAGGCTTAACCATTTAATCACTTCCTGAGCACGCCTTTTAGAAGGGGAAAGACCAGATGATGATCCTGATTCCGTTCCAGAAGCTTTGCCATAGTCATAAAAACTATCAGCAACAAGCAGCTCTAGCGCATTAAATTCAGGGTCTGAGGTATTGGAATAAGGCGTAAGATTTAGGGCGTGAGGCAAGGTGAAGCTTGATACCTTTTGAATGCGTTCAAGGCTGAATAATTTGGTCTCCTCTTTAAGGCCGTTTGCTAAAATTTCTGAAGCAGAGGGAGCCTTTGTATGCGCATTAGTTTCCTCGACATCACTTGCAAGAGCAGTTGTTGATGAGGAGGGGGCTGGAGATGACGAAGAGGTGACAGAAGCACTGCTCCCCCCTTGATCGTCTTCTTCAGTGATTGATGCAATTCTGCCGCTAACTACACCCGTTGCAGAAGAGAAGGTACCTACCCCGATACAGGTGGTTGAATTGTTATTGGTGAGGGTAGAAGTTTTGGTTAATAAACTGACAGTCGACCCCACAGAACTGGGAACAGAGCTAGCCGAAGTAGCCGTTACAAGCGGTTGTAGAGATTGGGAAGGATCTAGTTGCACTACTTTACATCTAGTTACGATTCTTTTGTGCTTCTGACCTGCCGAAGACGAAGCATCTTCCTCTAAGACATGACTGCCAGAGGCAGCAAAACTCATCGAACTGGTCAGCAACAAGCCCACGGTTAATAATTTCATAATGTTTAAGGACATATCGTCTCACTTTCTCAAAATACTGTTGATCGAGTTATTGGGCATAATCGCCATGGTACAATTTTATGTCTTAAAACGAGGTTAATTTAAACAAAAAGTTTACGAAATTTTTACTAATTGTGTTTGTATCTATACGTGCTTACGCTGATGGGTTTCTGGTCATCTTAAGGGTGTTGACCAAATAAGAAATCACACAAAAACATTTGAATGGGGTATAAACCTCCTATAGCTTTAACAAATTATGCATATACTTATCCCATGAATCCTCCAAAAATCAGGAGACCAAAACAACCCTCCAAACGTTTTTCCAAGCCACGAAAAAAGTCTTCTTCGTCTTTTTGGAAAATTGTTTTAAGGGCCGCCCTTATGATGATGATTTGGGGTGTGATTGTCTTGGGCTTACTTATTCTGTGGTTCAGCCACGATCTTCCTGATTTAAAAAACATTCAAATTAACAGTCGCAAACCCAGTGTGACCGTTCAGTCGTATGATGGCGCTATTTTGGGCACCTATGGTGATTTGTATGAAGATATGGTCCAGGTGCATGATCTGCCTCCGTATGTGCCCCAAGCCCTTATGGCCGTTGAAGACCGCCGTTTCTATCATCATTTTGGCGTGGATATTATTGGTTTGATTCGGGCAACCTATGCCAATTATCGGGCAAAACGGGTGGTGCAGGGGGGGTCAACCTTAACCCAACAGCTGGCAAAAAATATTCTTTTTACCCAAGGTACCTACAACATTAATGACCGATCCTATAAACGTAAGATTCAAGAGGTTTTGTTGGCCATTTGGTTGGAATTGAAATTTTCCAAAGATCAGATTTTAACCCTGTATTTAAACCGGGTTTATTTTGGGTCTGGCACATACGGGGTGGATGCCGCGGCACGTCGATATTTTAACAAATCCGCCCGAAACCTGACCGTATTTGAGGCCGCAGTCGTTGCCGGTCTTTTAAAGGCTCCCTCCAAGTATTCACCAGCGCAGCATCCAAAGCGGGCCAAGGAAAGGGCGAAAGTCGTTTTGGAACTGATGGTAGGCGCCGGATTTATCCGGGATTATCAAAGTTATTTAGAACAGGGCGAAAAGGAACTGGCAGATAATGCCCGGGAACGTGACCAAGGTGTGCGGCACTTTTCCGATTGGGTTTATGAAACCCTTCCCCAGATTGTTGGCGCCATCGATAAAGATCTGATCGTGATTACGACCTTAGATGTAGGTATGCAACGCCATGCCGAACGGGTATGCAAGCATTACCTGGAGGAAATGGGTAAAGACTTAAAAGTTTCTGAAACTGCCCTGATTGCCATGACACCTTCGGGTGCCATCAAAGCCATGGTAGGTGGTAAAGATTACGGTGATAGTCAGTTCAACCGGGTGACCCAGGCCCTTCGTCAAGCAGGTTCAGCCTTTAAAACCCTTATCTACCTGGCGGCCCTTGAAAGCGGCATGACCCCTGATTCGATGATGGATGATACACCTTTTGAGCAGGGCAATTGGAAACCCAGCAATTTTAAATGGAGAACGCGCGGCATGGTGACGTTGCGCGAAGGTATGGCTCATTCGGTGAACAGTGTTTCCATTCGGTTGACCCAACAGGTAACGCCGAAAAAAGTTGCCGAGGTTGCTAAGCGCCTTGGGATCACCAGCCGTTTAAGCCACGATTTAAGTATTTCATTAGGAACGGGCGAGGCGACGTTGCTTGAGCTGGCGACGGCTTATGCCACCTTTGCCAATCAGGGGTTGGCTGTTTGGCCCTATGGCATTTGGGAAATCAGGGATAAAAGCGGCAATATTTTGTATCAACATCCAAACAATCCCGGAAAACAAATCGTCAACACAACCGTTTTGCAAGGGATGCGGGATATGCTGCGCGCTGTGGTGGAAACAGGCAGTGGACGGGCCGCTAACATCGATGCCAGTGTAGCCGGAAAAACAGGCAGTAATGGCGATAAAGATGCCTGGTTCTTTGGATATCGCGAGAATCAGGATGATTCAGAAAACAAGGGATATTCCAATATCGTTGTGGGTGTTTGGGTCGGGAACGATAACAACAAACCCATGGCCAAGGTTTCCACCGGTGGCCGGATGCCTACCCGTATTGCGGCGTCCTTTTTTAAAGGCGAGAACTTTGAGCAAGCGGTAAAAAAGGGTGAGAAACCAAAATCTTCCAGTGTTTCGCCCGCTGTTCAGGTACCGGCCGAGCCCCCGAAAAAACCTTCGTTGGAAAAGTACTTAAACCGCATTAATTAGCCCATAATGCGTGGGTACTCGACCATTATGCTCTTATCTGCAAAAATGACGATAAGAGCATGTTTGCATATTTAATTCTGATGCTTATAATAGAAAAATTGATGATAAGAGCATAAGACCATATATCATGACAACATTTGTTGGACGCAAACAAGAATTAACAAAATTCAAAGATCTTGCTCAAAAACGACAAGCGAGCTTAGTTGTTATTAAAGGACGAAGAAGAATTGGGAAGAGTCGTCTTGCAGAGGAATTTGCAAAAAATAAGACCTTTCTAAGTTTTACAGGCTTAACTCCAGAAGCCGGGATGACTGCTCAAACTCAGCGCGACGCCTTTGCTGTACGGTTGGCCCAACACTTCAAACTTCCACCCCTGACATTTACCGATTGGACTGATGCGTTTTATAATCTTTCATTCCATCTTAACGACCAACCCACTGTTATTCTGTTTGATGAAATTTCTTGGATGGGCGCAAAAGACTCTACTTTTATCCCCAAACTCAAATCATGGTGGGATCTAGATGTTCAAAACCGAGCCAACATAACCCTTGTTTTTTGTGGTTCTGTTTCTACGTGGATTGAAGATAACATCTTAAAAAGTACGGCTTTCTTTGGTCGTATCTCTCTTATCTTAGAACTAGCGCCTCTTTCACTTTCTGAATCAGCGAATCTCTTGAGACTACGGGGCATTAAAGGCAGTGAGAATGAACTATATAAAATATTAGCTGTAACAGCCGGGATTCCTTGGTGTCTGGAACAAATTCTACCTCATTATTCTGCTGATCAAAACATTCACAAACTTTGTTTTGAGAAGGGTGGTCTCCTCACACATGAATTTGATCGGATATTTCATGACTTGTTTTCACAGAAAGGAGATATTTATAAAAATATCCTCCTCAATCTACGAAATGGCATGCAAACTCTTCATTCTATTCGTCAAGCCGTTAATTATAGCAAAAGTGGTACTCTAAGCACATTAATGGAGCACTTGATTATCAGTGGGTTTGTCACAAAACATGCCCAGTGGGTATTAAAAACAGGGGCAGAAAAAAGACAAAGCCTTTATCGACTCAATGATCCTTATACCCGGTTTTTCCTAAAGTACATTGAGCCGAACATGACCAAGATTAACAAAGGCAGTTACGCAGAAGTAGAAATGACACAATTGCCAGGGTATGAGACAATGTTAAGTTTTCAAATGGAGTGCTTGCTTTTACAAAATCGGTCTGCATTACTCAAAGCTATGGCTATCAATCCAGCAGACTGTGTTTTTGACAACCCCTATTTTCAATTGCAATCTTCAAAACACAAAGGATGTCAGGTTGACTACCTGATTCAGACACGAACCAATAATATTTACGTTTGTGAGTTCAAATTCCGCCGCAAAGAACTGGGGTTTGATATCATTGAAGATGTGCAAAATAAAATAAACAGAATTAATCTTCCAAGGGGTTATGCGGCCGTACCGGTGTTATTTCATATTGGAGGCGTATCCGATAAGGTGATCGATCAACAATATTTTTATCGAATTATTGATTTGGCAGATTTTCTAGAAACTTAAAGAGCGATATTACTATTTTGTTAGGTCGCCTCAAATATCGTGCAATTTAGTGTACGGCATACTAATTTGCAGGTATGTTATATTCAGCCGCTCCCTTCAAAAGGATACAACTATGGAACCTAGAACTCTAACGGGAAACCCCGATTTGGTAGGGGATTGTGGCTTTGACCAACCACCAGACGATCCTTTGGAATCACTAAAAAGGTGGTTAGACGCGGCAGGAAAACTGGGTGTTAGTGAACCCCGGGGCATAACCTTAGCAACAGTCGATTCTTTTGGACGTCCTTCGACAAGGGTTCTTTTCTTAAGAAGCATTGGTGAAAAAGGTCTGGTTTTTTCAACCAGTTCCGGAAGTGCCAAAGGTAAAGATTTAGCCGCCAACCCTTGGGCTGCGGGCACTTTATGGTGGAGGGAAACAGTCCAACAGATCAACGTTCAAGGCTTTGTTCGTAAGTTGTCTGACGTGGAATCAGATGAAGTGTTTATGACCAGAACAAGAGAAGCAAAGGCAGTTTCAGTCATTTCCAAACAAAGCGCGCCCCTAGAGAATGAAAAGTTGTTAAAAGATTCGGTGAATAACCTCGTTAAAGGTGAGGGTGAGATCGTAAGGCCAAACTGTTGGCATGCCTATATTTTAGAGCCAACTTGCATTGAATTCTGGCATGGGGGGACTGATCGATTTCACAAAAGGCTGCGTTATGATTTAAAAGATGGAAACTGGGGACACCAAAGACTACAACCCTAGAGTGATTGTACTCAACCAAATATCGTGCAAATTAGTGTACGGCCTACTAATTTGCAGGTATAATGGTTAAAATTGTGAGAAGGGCCTTCCATGACACAGATCAAACGTCAACAAACCGTTGAAGAGATTCAATTTGCCTTTAAGGTAACGCCGGTTTGCGGGTTGATTGGCCCCCGTCAGTGCGGAAAAACAACGACGGCAAAAGAAATCGCGAATCAATATCCCGGGATTGTCCATCATTTTGATCTTGAAGATGAGCGAGATCAAAACAAAATGCGCGAACCCCTGTTGGTTCTGGAAAATCTAGAAGGCCTTATCATCATTGACGAAATTCACCATGCTCCAGATTTGTTTAAATCTTTGCGTGTTCTTGTTGATCAGAAAAAAAATAGAAAATTTCTTGTTTTAGGAAGTGCCTCCCAAGAACTTTTAAAACAAACATCTGAAAGTCTTGCAGGACGCATTACCTTTGTTGAAATGACGCCTTTTCACCTGAAGGAAATAAATTCTGCGGAGCAACTTCACACACGAGGTGGCTTTCCCTTGTCTTACCTTGCCGAATCAGATGATATAAGCGTGGCTTGGAGAAAAGGGTATATAAAAACATTTCTTGAGCGAGATATTCCAAGCTTGGGCTTCCAGCTGTCGCCTCAAAATTTAAGAAGATTTTGGACAATGCTTGCCCACTATCATGGGCAAATTTTCAATGCGTCAGAGATAGGAACATCGCTTGGTATCAATTATAAAACGTCCCAACATTATTTAGATATTTTGGAATCAACCTTCATGGTAAGGCGCTTGACTCCATGGATCGCAAACATTAAAAAGCGACAGGTCAAAGCCCCAAAGATGTATTTTACTGATTCTGGCTTACTCCATAGCCTTCTTGGTATCAATAACCACGATGATTTGCTTGGACACCCTAAACTTGGGGCTTCTTGGGAGGGTTTTGCGATGGAACAAATTATCCGCACCACAAAAGCAGATAAAGAGAGTTGTTTTTATTGGAGCACCCAAAGTGGTGATGAGC
Source organism: Candidatus Finniella inopinata (assembly GCF_004210305.1). Taxonomy (NCBI): domain Bacteria; kingdom Pseudomonadati; phylum Pseudomonadota; class Alphaproteobacteria; order Holosporales; family Candidatus Paracaedibacteraceae; genus Candidatus Finniella; species Candidatus Finniella inopinata. Next base: position 96,783 of record NZ_SCFB01000005.1, read on the forward strand.
TTGATTTGATTATATTAGAAAATGGAAAAATGAACGGATTTGAATTCAAGTACTCCTCTAAACCTAGCCTTACAAAATCACTCCATTTCGCCTTGGAAGATTTAATGCCAGCTTCGATGACAATTATTGTGCCGGGGGATGAAGAGTACCTGATTCATGAAAAGGTCAGAGTTTGTGGCCTAACAAAATTTTGCCTGGGGTGATTTTCTGTCAGCCCGTGTCTCGCTCCCGAAGTCTCGCCGCAATGTCAACCTCCCACCGGTCACCGTTTGATAACAGTTTTTCTTTATCGTACAGAAGTTCTTCATGGGTCAGTGTTGCAAACTCAAAATTCGGCCCTTCCACAATCGCGTCAACGGGGCAGGCTTCCTCACACAGGCCGCAGTAGATGCACTTTGTCATGTCAATGTCATAGCGGGTTGTCCGGCGGCTGCCATCCTCGCGCGGTTCAGCCTCAATGACAATCGCCTGGGCTGGGCAGACGGCTTCGCATAATTTGCAGGCGATGCACCGCTCTTCCCCATTGGGGTAACGCCTTAAGGCATGTTCGCCCCGAAACCTGGAACTTAATGTTCCTTTTTCATAAGGATAGCGCACAGTCACTTTGGGTTTAAAAAAATACCGCAATGTTGTTTTAAGGCCCATGACAATGTCTATTAAGCCCCAAATTCGGAATTGTCTTTTTATGCGTTTAAACCAATTGTTCATTATTGAGCATCCCAAACAATGAAAGCAGCGATAATGACTATGCCAGCCAAAGATAATGGTAAAAAGATTTTCCAACCTAACCGCATTAACTGGTCATACCGATAACGAGGCAGCGTAGCGCGGACCCATAAAAACAGGAAAAGGAAAAAGCATATTTTGCCCAAAAACCATACGATGGGGGGAATGTTTGTTAACCAAGGCCAACCAAAAGGCGGTAACCACCCGCCAAAGAAAAGGATGCTGTTCATGGCGCTCATCAAAATCATGTTCGCATATTCGCCCAGATAAAACAGGGCATAGCTGAAGGATGAATATTCCACGTTATAGCCTGAAACCAATTCAGCTTCCGCTTCGGGCAGGTCAAAGGGGGTTCTGTTTGTCTCAGCAAGCGAGGATATGAAAAAAATGACCGCCAACGGAAATAATTTAACCACAAACCATTGGTCATTTTGTGCAAGAACGATCTCCTTCAAGTTTAAAGATCCTGCACACAGAACAACGCAAACAATCACCAATCCAATGGAGACTTCATAGGAAATCATCTGGGCTGCTGATCGAAGCGCCCCCAAGAAGGCATACTTTGAGTTACTTGACCAACCGGCAATAATAATGCCGTAAACCCCCAGGGAAGAGATGGCGAGCACGTACAAAACGCCAACGTTAATGTCCGCAAACACCCAATCAGGTCCAAATGGGATGACGGCCCATGCGGCCAAACTGAGGCTGAAGGTTAAAATCGGCGCAAAAACAAATAAAATTTTGTCCGCATCGTTCGGCAACACAAGCTCTTTATGAAGCAACTTGATGCCGTCCGCAATGGGCTGCAGTAGGCCAAAGGGGCCAACCTGGGTGGGGCCCACCCGTAGTTGCATATAGGCCAAAACTTTACGCTCGGCCAGGGTTAAATAGGCGACGCCTAAGACAAGGGCTAGCATGAAGCCTAAGATTTTAAAACTTAGCCAAAAGACTGTGGTTAAAAAACTAGCAAAAAACAATGTATGGACTGCAAGAAATCTTTTATCCTCTCAGTCTAGCATGGAGGAAATCAAAGCGTCATCCGAAAAGCAGAAGAGGAACAAAACCCAGGGTGTATGGGAAATGGTTAACAAACGCTTAAAATCTACTGTTTTTCTCAACATCCAGCTGGCAAAAGGTCGCTTTCAGAAAAGACAGAATATGTCTGTAGCTCTGCAAGGTTACCATCTTTTCTTGGCCAACCCCCTTTTTGAACGTATTCAAGTTTAAATCCAAGCTTTATAGGAACTTTTGTCGAGGCGACGTTTTCAGCATCACAGTAAATTTCAAGCTTTCTGGATTTTAAAACTCTAAAGGCAAGAATGGATAGGGCATGAACGGCCTCAGTTGCGTAACCTTTTGATCTTTGGCTACGACGGATGAAGTATGAAATTCCGAACTGCGGGATCATCCAATTGGCTTGGAATGAGGGGAAAGCGCATCGCCCCAAAACTTCTTCGGTTTCTTTATCGATGATAAGATAGCGAATAAAATCCCGTAGGATGAAATCTGCGTGGTGCTTGCGGCAGTCTTCCTCAACGGCTCCTATTCCCGGCACATTCGCAGACCAATTAAGCCACTGCACATAATCTTCAAAACCATCATTAATCGCTTGATGCAATTTTTCACCAAACCCTGCTTTTGGCATTTGGAGTCTTAGGCGGGAGGTTTCAATGACTTCAGGGAGGTCGATTAAGATCTTATTCATATAATCCTTTAATGTGGCGGAAGGCGAATCAATTAAGTTGGTGGAACTGTTCTTGGAGGGGGGCATTTAAAATGGCTGTCGACGCATACGAACCTTGTGATCGCAGCACCACGGGCCCTGCTCAGACCACTCGAACTTCGGCGAGCCGCTTGACGGCGAACTCGTCGTCCCAGCAGACGGGGGCTTCCCATGCGGCCGATGCTTGTGCAGAGATGTCGAGCGCGACGTCGTCGAGACCGGCGGAATTGTGGGGTAGGACCAGGTCGAGGTCGGGGACATCGACGTGCGACTCGTCCCAGTCGATCAGCCCGACCCGATCTCTGGTCATGCGGATGTTGCCAGGGTTATGGTCGCCGTGGACAACGCATGTCTGCCGTCCGGTTAGTCGTGCCCACGCTGCTCGGCATCGAGCAACTCCCTCAGGCGGCATCGCGCGGAGGTCGATCCTCGTCCCGGTCTCGGCGTGCAAGAGGTCAATCGATGATCGCCAGCCCGGGCGCTGTGGCCAGCCCTGCGTCAAGCGGTGCAACTGGCGGAGCGTGTTGGCCACGCGACGCCAGTCGGCTTGCGACTCGGGCGGTCCGCCATCTACGTAAGTCATCACCACCAGACCTTCGGCGAACAGCCGGCCGTCCGTGGTCGGGATGGGAAGCGGCACGGTCAGACCTTCACAGTCAAGGTATTGGAGAAGTTCGGTCTCCCACGCGAGATCAGCGTCACTCCTGGCACTGAGGCGAGCAACCGCAAGGTGTCCATTGACGCGCACGCTCCACACGTCATTGGCGACTCCTCCAGCGAGCCGCTCGATGCGAGCGACATCGTCACCCCACTGCTTGAGGGACTTCCAACTTGCCTGGCTGTCTCTATCTTTCACTGTGCCTCCTTAAAAACTGACGTTTCTTTTTGATTTAATCATTCTTCGTATATTTTTTTAAGTAGCTTATCTTTAAAAAAGAAGAGGATCGGACAATTAAGTCGACCTAGAAGAAATTAAGCGATATAACTTTTCAACCGCTTTATCGTCCTCTCTATTGTTAAACCTGTACTCCATTTCCTTCAAGAAGAAATAGAAATTTACCTTAAACCCACCGTGGTAAAGCTTTAAACGCCTTTTGGCAAAGCTCCAGAAATTTTCAATGCCATTGATATGAACCTTTCCATTGGCAAAGATCTTTTTGTGGTTTATGCGAATGTGTTGAAACCCCCTCAAGCTCTAAGTTGTTGTAAGCTTTATACCCATCAGAGCTTGCATTTGTGCCGGCCATCAGCAAGCTTATAAGCGCCTCTAAAACACAACAATGTGGGCATGTAATATGCCTGTCTGAACTCATCTTTCCTGCCACATTTTTGTCTCCAAAAACGTGGCTTATTCTATCACGAAAAAACCATCTCAAAACCATCTCAAAACCATTAATCTTAGACCATTTATTAGGCCATTTCTAATGGTCCGATCCTAATTTTTTATAGCCCTCTAAACTTTTCAGCCTCAATGGCAGCCATGCACCCCTGTCCTGCGGCTGTTACGGCCTGACGGAAAACTTTATCTTGCACATCGCCAGCCGCAAAAACACCGGGGATAGAGGTGGCTGTGCTGTTGGGTTTTGTCAAAATGTACCCTTCGGTATCTAAATCAATATGGCCTTTAAAAATCTCGCTCATGGGCGTGTGGCCAATGGCGACGAAGACACCATCAACTTCTAGCTGGCTTTTTGCGCCCGTTTGCAGATTGTGCAGGGCTAAACCGGTGAGGGCTTTGTGGGGGATATCTTTACCCAACACCTCATCAACAGCGGTATCCCATATCATGCTGATTTTTGGGTTGCGGAACAAACGGTCTTGGGCAATCTTTTCCGCCCTCAATTGGTCGCGACGATGGATCAAAGTCACATGGCTGGCATGATTGGTCAGAAAAATGGCTTCTTCAACGGCGCTGTTTCCGCCCCCAATAACCGCCACGCGTTTATCCTTAAAGAAAAAACCATCACATGTGGCGCAGGCCGATACGCCGAACCCGCGATATTTTTCTTCGCTTTCAAGGCCCAACCAACGGGCCTGAGCCCCCGTTGCGATGATAACGGTATCCGCATGATAAACGGTTTCACTGTCACCCTGGCAAACAAAGGGGCGCTGGCTGAAATCAACCTGCGTTATAAAATCGTAAACCATTTCGGTTCCCACATGTTCAGCCTGTTGATGCATTTGTTCCATCAACCAAGGGCCTTGAATGGGTTGTCCAAAGCCAGGAAAGTTTTCGACATCCGTTGTGATCATTAATTGCCCCCCGGGTTGTAAGCCTAAGGCTTGGAGGGGCTTTAGGTTGGCACGGGCTGCATAAATCGCCGCTGTATAGCCCGCTGGCCCACCACCGATAATCAGAACTTTGGTTTTCTTGATTGTTGTCATTTTCGAACAATATGTTTGAATTTACTTATGGCCAGCTTAAAGGTTTAAAGCGGTTCCTTCAAATGTGAATTATACCCCTTCAAATGATTTTCCGGTTTTCTGGGTTGAGTCATAAAACCTTGCCATATAGCTCATATAATGTGAAAATATGAGCTATAAAAACTTATGGTATAACTCATTATGTGGAATTGGCAACAAGCGAACTGGCCTCATTTTTCTTACGATGAAAAACTCCTAGATACTTTAGAGGAAGAATTTATCCATCAATCTGGCTATATGAAAGGCTGCATAAAGCACCTTCCAGAAAAAGATAAAATTATCTTAACAGTTGACCTGATGAGCCAAGAAGCTTTGAAGACTTCAGAAATTGAGGGGGACTATCTCAATCGTGAAAGTATTCAATCTTCTATTCGACGTAATTTTGGTCTTGAAACCGATAACCGTAAAATTCCTCCCTCTGAACAAGGTATTGCTAAAATGTTAATTGATTCCTATACAACGTTTGCAGAACCTCTTACACACCAAAAATTATTTGATTGGCACACCCTTTTAACAAATGGTCGCCAAGATTTATTAACGATGGGAGCCTACAGAACTCACATAGAACCTATGCAAGTTGTTTCAGGGGCCCTTCATAAACCTAAAATATATTTTGAGGCCCCTCCGTCTCAAAAGATTCCTTGGGAAATGGAACAATTTATTTACTGGTTTAATCAAGAAGTTTCTCATCTACGTCCTTTAACACGCGCTGGAATAGCCCATCTTTATTTTGTCTGTGTTCATCCTTTTGAAGATGGCAATGGACGGATAGGACGCACCATATCTGAGAAAGCCCTTTCTCAATATATTGGGAGCCCTATTTTAATTGCTTTATCTCATACCATCCAACAAAGGAAGAAGGATTACTATGATGCTTTAGAGCAAGCAAACCAAAAGTTGGAAATAACGGATTGGCTTTTATACTTCTCGAACACAATTCTCCAGGCTCAGCTTTATACGCAAACACACCTTGATTTTATCCTTAAAAAAGCAAAAATCCTTGATAAGGTACGAGGCCAATTAAACCCCAGACAAGAAAAGGTTATTATTCGACTGTTTAGAGAAGGTCCTGAAGGGTTTAAGGGAGGTCTCAGTGCTGATAATTACATTCGTATCACTCAAACATCGAGAGCGACGGCAACCCGCGACCTGCAAGCTCTGGTTGAAAAAGGCCTTTTGAATAAGAAGGGAGAATTAAAAGGAACTCGTTACTCTTTAAATATGAACTTTGCCTGATAACTCATTGCCAGACCCCTTTCGCACAAGCTTCCAACGGCAATAGGCAAATCACCCGCGTTCCGTGATGGGGGGCTGATTCTATGGTGATGCTTCCTCCGTGTAATTCGATAATATGTTTCGCCAGCTGAAGGCTAAGGCCTGTGTTGCTTTGGCTGCTTTTATAATCAAGGCTTTCAAGAATTTTTTGTTGCTCATCAATCGGAATACCAATCCCAGTGTCTTGAATAACCAACTGAAAATGATCCTTCCGTTCCAAAGAAAGGGCTGCCTTTAAGGTAATTTTCCCTCCGGCGGGGGTGAATTTAATGGCGTTACTCAAAAGGTTGGCTATGGCATGCTGCAACCTTTTTATATCGATTGTGACTTGTTTGGTGCCCATTTGATTTTCAAGGACAAGAGTCACTTCTTGCTCTCGGGCCCTGGCTTCAACAATGACCATCGAGCTTGCAAGAAAGTCTTCCATGACAGCTTCTTGATAAGTCAAAACCAGTTTGCCGGCCTCGAATGTTGCCAGTTCGATCATATTATCAATCAACCCTGTTAATCGCTGGGTGGATGTGGCGATGTTTTGAGAATAATCTTTTTGACGGTCATTAAGGGGCCCGAAATATTGATTTAAAAGAATCTCATTAAACCCATGAATGGAACTGAGGGCTGCTCTTAGCTCGTAGGCTACATGCGACACGAAATCTGATTTATAACGTTCTTTTTGTTCCAAATTAAGGGCTCTGTTTTTTAGGCTTTCTTCAAAACGCCACCGATCTGAAACATCAACAAACGTCAGCAAGTTCGCGCCATCAGGCAGCGGCACATAGGTATATTCGATCATTTGTTCGCCCTTAAGACGGAACATGCCTTGGCCTGCTCGTCGATTGATGACCTGCTCAATCATCCGTTTACGCCAGGTTCGACTTTCTTGAGGGTCGATGAACAAGGGGGAAATGCTTTTTAGAATTTCACTGATATGGCGACCTGGTTCAATCGCTTCTGGGTCCAGTCGCCAAATTTTAGCCATGGACGGATTCGAAAGCCTGAGGCGGTTGTCTGTGCCAAAAACCACCAAACCTTCGTACAGATGATCCAACGTTTCTTTTTGCACAGCCACCAGGGTGTTATAGCCACGTTCCAGGCTTAACTGGTTGGTCATGTCGTCAAAAACAAAAATCAATCCCCCCAAAGGATGCGGGGCAATGACCGTTCTTAACGTTTGTCCATCGGGTAAATGAAGCAATTCGTGGATGGGCTGCATCAGATCTTTAAACAACCCCAAACTCTGACGCTTATAATCAAGAAAGTTGGAATATTCGGGCAGCTTTCGTCGTTCGCGCAAATTTTCCAGAATCTCGCTGTGGGTCGGTTTTGTGCATAACCAATTCTCATCAAAGTCAAATAATTTTAGATAAGCTTGATTGAAAAAAGTCAGCGTAGTTTTTGCATCATAAATCGCGATGGGGACTGAAATGTATTGCAAAACCTCGTGTTGAGCGTTGGTGTTTTGGTGTCGTTCATTCTTAGCTGCCTCAATTGCCGTGATATCCATCGCATACCCAACAGTAACGCCAAGTTTTTTGATGGGAATTTCACCCACTTCTAACAAACGACGCTCCCCTTTGATCACTTTATGAAAGGTTGTGACTTGGGGTGTGTTGGTCAATAACGCATGCTTTGAAAGCTCGTAAGCATTAAGGGCTTGCTTTAGGTCAATTAATTCAAGACCCTCTGCCAACACCGTATGAACGGTGGTTTCTAACATTTTTGCGTATTGGTGGTTGCAGTAATCTAATCGACCGTCTTGATTGCGATGCCATAAAGCCAGCGGTGCTTGGTTGATAAGAGTTTTCAAGGCCTCCATCCGAAGCTGCAGTGTTTCACAATGTTCTTGATCATGACGTTTCTGGGCAGCCTCAGCCGTTACATCTTTGAACGATAAAAGGATAGCTTTGGGTTGTGTGGGGAAAGATGAGAAGAGGTTCCCCCGAATTTCCAGACAGCGCGTGTCATTAAGAACGGATACGTGCAAGTGAAATTGACCACCAAATTTACACAAATGGTCCAGGGCTTGTGAAAAAGGAGAGAAGGGGGAATTACCAAAAATTTTTAGAAAATCTTTTAATGCAAGTGGTACCCCATCTTCAATATTTAACAGGTCATGAAGATTTTCAGAACAGTTCATGAAATCCGCGCCAGGTGACCAATAACACCAGGCCTCTTGCAAATGAGACTGGACAAAATGACGGATATTCAAGTCATCATTAAGTGATTTTTGTAGCCTGTAGAGACGACGATAATCATAAATGAAAAAAAACCCGGCAATCCCCAGAAATCCTAAGCCTAGATAGCCAAGCCAAATACTAAAGTTTGAGCCCATTGAATTCCACCCACACAGCTTTCGCTAAACATTAAAACACCTACAAGTCTAGACAAAAATCAGTAACATTTTAAATGCTTATTCACAGGTGAATTTTTGTTTAAGAAAGCGCAAAGCCATTCTCTTAAGCATTCCTTAATAAATTGTATGGTTCAATAAGAATAGATATTTTTTAGAAAGGAAAATACAATGTTGAAAACTATTTTAGAGAAGTTAAGTCTTATCGCTGTTGCATTATCTTTAGTGGTAGGTTTCGGTGGAACGGAAGTTGTGGCAGGGAAGTGCATGGAAAAATGCAAAGCTAAGGGGAAAACCCTTGCGCAATGTCAAAAAAAATGCGGGAAGAAGAAGCACAAAAAACATAAGGCAGAGACGTCAAGCTCTGATTCGGAATCAAAAACACCAAGCGATAGTTCCGACACGCCTAGCTAAAAAGAATGTTTTGGAAATGGTGGGCCCTGATGGATTCGAACCATCGACACCCTGATTAAAAGTCAGGTGCTCTACCAACTGAGCTAAGGGCCCTAAATTTCCAATTCAACCGTGCGTTGCACCTAACCTTTATAAGACAACCCTGTTGCTAGCGTCAAGGAATTCTTGAAACCAATTATACATAAGTTTGTGAAAAATAATCGGTACGATAGCTTGTAAGGTGTGATATAAATAAAGGAGGTTTGCCGTTAATAGCTCGTATACGAAGATAAGGTTATATGTTCTCAAAGATTTCAAAAATTATAGAATCCAGGCGTTTTTTGCAACAAAGTCGTAATTCCACATTGATGGTTGTTTTAGGGATTGTGATTGGATTGTTGATCATTTGGGTTGCTTTCAAAGCTATGCAGCCAATTGTGAGGAAAGTTTGTGTCTACGTTTTAGACAGTCAAGAAGCTGGGGCGAATCGTCAAAGTCGCGTTGTGTCGGTGGAGGGTGAAGTTGTTAAAACTGGCACGATGACCAAACGTATATCAACGGTTGGTAAAATTATCGCCAATGCCTCTGTCGTTTTAAAGTCAGAATCACATGCTAAAATTAAGGAAATCTTATTCACTGAAGGGGCCTCTGTTACAAAAGATCAACCCCTTATTCAGTTTGAGGATTCTGATGCTAAGGCCGAGTTAAAGCAGGCAGAAGCTCAGGTTCTTTTAACAAAAGCCGACTTCGAGCGTATCGAACAACTGCATAAGCAAAAAATTGGTAGTACCAAAGATTATGACAAGGCCCGTGCAGAAGCAACGATGGCCGAAGGGCGATTAGATGCGGCTAAGTCAAAGCTTGACAAAATGCTGATTAAGGCTCCCTTTGAGGGGACAATCGGCTTGTTGGTTGACAACTTAAGTGTGGGTGCGTTTGTCCAAGCAAGCCAAGAATTAGTGACGGTTGTTGATGCCACGCCCATTAAAATTGATTTCAAAGTTCCTGAAAAGCATATTCATGACATTGGTGTTGGTCAAACCGTTGAAGTTCGAATTGACGCCTTTAAAGACCAAGTTTTCAGGGGTGCGGTAGAAGCCGTTGACGCAAAAGTTGAAGCAGAAAGCCACAGTATTTCGCTTAGGGGTTCCATCCCAAACGAGGATCTTTTATTACGCCCAGGTTTGTTTGCCAACATCAGTCTGATTATTGGTGAGCAGGGTGATATCATCCAAATCGACGAAGCGGCTGTGGACCGTGAGGGCGAAATTGAGTTTGTTTGGGTCGTTGAAAAAGGAAAGGCTGTCCGGCGTCGTGTGTTGACGGGTATTCGTGAAAATGGAAAAATGGAGATCGTCGCTGGTATCCGTGCTGGACAAATTGTCGTGACAGCTGGACAATTAAAATTAAGCGATGGTGTTCGCGTGAAGCTGTCGAACTTGGATCCTGAGCCCGAGGGCAAGGATTCGCCAGCAGAAGGGGCAGAACCAAAACCAAAAGAGGATTTGGCCGCTCAAACTCCGGCTCCAGCCCCTGTAACAACAGCGGCACCATCCGATAAAGAGCCTGCTCAAAAAGACGCAACCCCAGCTCAAAAATAATAAGACGAAATTGGATCAGAAACGATGAAGTTATCAGAAATTTGTATTCAAAGACCTGTTTTCGCATGGGTGATGACATCGGTTATCATTGTGGTGGGTTTGGTCGGCGGTTACCGACTGCCCTTACAGCAATACCCTAAAATCGAACGGTCTTTTATTACCATTGAAACCAGCATGCCAGGCGCTGGCCCCGAAATTGTGGAAGCACAAGTGACGCGCATTATCGAAGATGCTGTCGCGGGAATTGAGGGTATTGAGAGCATTACCTCGATTAGCAGTACCGAAGACAGTAAAGTCACCTTGGAATTTCGCGCTGAACGCCTTATAGAAGACGCCACCAATGACATTCGTGACAAACTGAGCAAATCACGTGACAAATTACAAGATGAATCCATCACTGAACCGATTTTGACTAAGTCACGTGCCGAAGAAAAAGCCATTATGACGCTGGCGTTAACCAGCAACACCGTTCCAGCCAGTGACATGTATGATTATGCTGAACGCGAAATTCGAAAAGACCTAGAGGCCCTTCCTGGGGTCGCCCGCGTGGATGTTTTAGGTGCTGGTCAGTACGAGATGAACATCTTTTTAAACCCGGTTCGATTGGCAGCTTATGGCATTACGGTCAATGAAGTTTTAACCGCCCTTAAGCGGCAAAGTATTGAAAAGCCCGCGGGTAAAATTGTTAGCCGCGATCGTGAATATTTGGTCACTACAGTCGCAAAACTAGAAAAACCAGAAGAATACGAAAACATGGTGATTGTAAATCGCAAAGATTATCTGGTGCGTTTGCGCGATATTGGTCGGGCCGAGGTTACCTCGAAGGATCGAAAAACCCGTACCCGTTATAATGGAAAACCCGGTATTAGCATCGGCATTATTAAGCAATCTGCATCCAACCCGATTGATGTTGCGCGTAATGTGAAAAAAGAATTGGACAATGTAAGTAAACACTTACCCGATGGCATGTCGATTCACACCGGAAATGATCGCACTATCTTTATTGAAAAATCAATTAAAGAAGTTTACAAGACTATTTTTGAAGCGACAGCTTTGGTTATTTTGGTCGTCTTTTTATTCTTGCGGTCGGTACGGGCTTCCGTGATTCCCCTGATCACCATCCCAGTTTCATTGGTTGGTGCTCTGTTTATTATGTATTTGTTAAATTTCAGCATTAACATGTTCACGTTAATGGCGATGGTCTTAGCTATTGGATTGGTGGTCGATGACGCGATTGTGGTGTTAGAAAATATATACCGTTATCTGGAAATGGGTTATAAGCCCTTCGAAGCGTCTGTTCGGGGTATTCGCGAAATCAGTTTCTCTGTTATTGCCATGACGTTAACCTTGGCTGCTGTGTACGCCCCGATTTCTTTAGCGCAAGGATTAACGGGAAAATTATTAACGGAGTTTTCCATTACGCTTGCTGGTGCGGTTATTTTGTCAGGGTTTGCCGCCTTAACGTTATCGCCTATGATGTGCGCCCGTATGTTAAAAGCACATGTAAAGGAAAAAGAAGAGGGGCCTCAACAATTAGAACTTTTACCATCATTTAACCCCTTTACAAGGTTCATGACTAAATTTAAGAGCGACGCCTGGTTGATACAGATTGAGAATACGTATGGTCGCTATCTGCGTTTGGCTTTGTTCTACCGTCACTATGTTCTTTTGGCAGCCCTTGCGTTTGCGATCGTTGGGTATATTGTCCACCATAATTTACCGTCGGAATTAACCCCACGTGAGGATCAGGGTTGGATCAATTTGGAGGGTCAATCTCCACAAACAGCCACATTGGAATATACTGAACGGTATGTAAAAAAGATCGACGACATTTTGGAAAAAGTTCCCGAAATTGAACGACGGGTGACGCAGATTGTGAATCCAACATTTGATGGCAGCATTCAGCTTAAACCTGATCGTAAGCGGACAACTGATGAAATTACCCTAGACCTTCGCAAGCAATTTGAAGATATCACGGGTATTGAAATCAAGATTAACAGCGGGTCTTCGGGCATCAGTGGCGACGATAACCGGGCAGTGCAATTTGTCCTGCGTGGCAACAAGTCTTACCGTGAACTGAAAGATATTGCGCACAATATGACAGCGTCGCTTTATGCATCACAAAAAGTGATGGGCGTAACCTCGGAAATTCGGGGCGATACGGAAGATTTCACCGTCAGCATTATTCGTGACAAAGTTTCAGCGTTGGCTATTGAACCGGCAACGATTGCAGATACGATCGATGCGCTGATTCGTGGGCGTAAGGCCAATACCTTTAAACGCGATAACAAAATCTATGACGTGAAGATCGAGGTTGAAAACAGTTCCCGCGCAAGCCCCCATGACATTACCAATTTGTTCGTCAAATCCGGCGATAAAGATGGAACGTTGGTGCCTCTTTCAGAGCTTGTAAAAGTCCACTCACGGGCTGGACCTATTGAAATTCACCACCACAACAGAACACGTGCCATCACAATGAACGCCTTCTTAAAGCCTGGAACAAGTATGGGCGATGGTGTAGAAATGGTCACTGAAGTAGCCACCGATGTGATGCCATCCGATGCACGCATGGACTTTATTGGGGATACAAAGCGGTTCTTGACGGAAAGCAAAACGATGCAATTCATTTTTGCGTTGGCTTTGTGTTTCATTTACTTGGTGATGGCGGCGCAATTTGAAAGCTGGCGCGATCCGTTTATTATTATCCTCAGCGTCCCAATGTCTTTGGCGGGTGCTGTTATTACTCTGGCCTTTATCGATGGAGGTACATTGAACTTGTATTCCAACATTGGTTTGGTCACTCTGATAGGGTTGATTACCAAACACGGTATTTTGATGGTCGATTTTGCCAATGGTTTGCGTGACGACCGGAAGTTTTCGGCCCTAGAAGCTATTATTGAGGCTTGTAGGTTGCGTTTACGTCCTATTTTGATGACGACGTTTGCGATGATTCTGGGTGCACTTCCCCTGGCGCTTTCTGGGGGTGCAGGTTCCGAAAGCCAGCGCCAGTTAGGATGGGTTATTGTGGGTGGTATGACGATTGGAACGATGTTTACACTGTTTGTTGTGCCAGCTTTTTACACCTATTTATCGGCCAAAAAACGCAAAGCTTTGGTCGATTTGCACTTCCCCGGTGATGTTGCTGTCCAGGCTTGAAATCTTTAAGGTCGAACCTCACCAGCTGTTTGATCGCGCCCTCTACAAAAGGCGGCGTCAACAGCTGTTGAAGGGTTCAATATATTTCAAGTTCGCAAAAGAGGTATCAAAACGCCTTCAGGAACGTCTTTCAGGCCTTCAAAGTGATTTCCAGACCGTTTTCCAAACCGGTGACGATCAACACCTTTTGCAGCAGTATTTAAAAGCCCATAAAAAAACGGATTTTTTTGTCCAAGAAGGCGCATCGGTCCACTGTGACGAGGAAGCCTTTCCCTTCACCCCCAACAGTTTTGATTTAATTTTGCATGTGCTAAACCTGCACGCGGTTAACGATGTTCCAGGCGTTTTGACGCAGGCCCTAAACTGTTTAAAGCCCGATGGTTTTTTTCTGGCGGCATTTATCGGCGACAATAGCTTTCAAGAGCTGAAAGCGGTTTTAGAGACCGTTGAACTGGAACACCACGATGGTTTTAGTCAGCGCATCTCACCCTGGATTCGCACCCGTGACGCAGGGTCATTGCTGCAACGCGCTGGTTTTGGCTTGCCGGTTGTCGATTGCGACCGGGTGGTGATTTATTATCCGAATTTAAAAATGCTGTTGCAAGATCTGAAACAATCTAAGGAAACCTCTTTCCTGATGAACCGTCAGGCGCCGCCTTTGACGCGTTCTTTTCTTTCTAAGGCTGAAGCCCTGTATAAAGAAAGGTTTTGGGATGAAGGTCAACAAGGTATCAGAGTCAGCCTTGATATCGTTTACATGGCCGGGTGGCGCCCAGCCCCAAACCACCAAAAATCCCTGCAACGGGGAAGTGCAAAACACCATTTGGGTGACTTTTTATCATTTTAAGGCCGCAGGTGTTGTTCTCGCGGTTGCGAATGTCATCACCCAAACGCCCCCATAAAACAAAGGGGTGCTGCAAATTGTAAAAAATAATTTGTATAAATAGCTGTTATAAATAAGCAGGGACATATGTTCTGGGGGTAAGATGCCAAAGGCTGTCATAAACCCAATGACAATAGTCGTGTCGATAAATAAAGAAATAGCCGTACTGCCATTGTTCCTAAGCCACAGGTGCTTTCCATTGGTAAGTTTCCGTATCCACAGGTACAAAATGATATCAACGGCCTGGGCTGTATAACAGGCAATAAGAGAGCCCATAAACGCAATGCTATAGAAACCAAAAACTTTATGGAAGGTTGCATCATCAATCTTAGACCAACGCGTGGCTTCCAATATGCTCATTCCCGCGATTATAAAAGCCGCAAGCGTATTCACAATAATGGCGAACCGAACGCAAAAGTTGGCCCTTTCTTTGCCATAAAATTCGGCAATAAGGTCAGTCAATAAGAATGTTAGAGGGTACAATACGGCTCCCACTGACAGCTGGAAAGTATGAAAAGGCAACGGCAATGAGACAAATTTTTGATAGGTCAAATTGCCGATGACAAGCAGAACAGAAAATAAGATGCAAAGGCTTGTGTAAATTTTTTCGGCAGTGGTCATCTTAAGGCCTTAATTTTTTGTACACTTTCAGATAATCTTTCAAAGTTCCCTTTGTCAACCCTTGCCTGCAACTATACACTTTGCAGGAGGGGTTGGGGTGTTACTTACACCCAAAAACGTTAAGATCGTTTCTGTGTTTCCATTGCCGATGCGACCGGTTTATCAAAGGCTTTGAACGTTTATTGCCATTCACCTTGAACTTTAGTTAAAAGACTAGATGAAGGGAATTGCCGGTAATATTTTTCAGGAAGGACGTTTCTAAAAGCATCAGTTAATCTTCCCAGCGGCTCGTCCTAATAAACGTTCTTAAATCTTGCAGGTTACTTTGAATCCTCTCTAGTTGAGCTTTCTTTGCAGCGTCAGTGAGGAAATATTTTCTTTCCGACCCTAAAAACCTATTTAGGTAAGAGTTATGGCGCCTTAAAAATTTCCACGTAAGATTTTATGACAGTAGGATGCTTGACTGTAAAAATTAATTAAAATTACAATCAAATATTGACAACCTAACGTTTGATTTTTATGCACACTTTTCTCAAAAAAACCTTTCTAACCCTTGTCTTATTAGCAACAAGCACATGCTTGTTACAAGCGGCAGCGGCCGGTTCTTCTACAGATGATCCTGATCTGGTCGGTATATCGACAGGACCTCTCACAAGTAGTAACCCTTCAGAATTGTCCGTAAGCGCAAGCTCCGTCCAGGCCGCAGCAGCTATTTCCAACGAGGATAATCTGGATCAAGTTGTTGCTTCTGTTGATGCTGGTATGCAATGCCTTACGGTAGGCGCTCCATCAGCATCCTCTCTCCTCGCTCAGGCAAAAAGGGCTAAACAACACCCATCTTTTACCTATTGGGAAGATATAAGCAAACTTTGCATGCTAAATTTCGATACAACCCATATCAACGGATATAGCCAAGCAAACATTGAGTCCCTAAGGGCAGCTATTGATCTTTCTGAGTATGGACAAAGTCAATTCAGCGAGATGTTAAAAAATTCAAAAACACTTATTGATGATTCCAAACTGACAAGCCTTGTGGATACCGCTTACACAGAACAATTTGCCAGCGCCCTTCGGGGTTATCTTTTGATGGCAGCTGGGCGTTATGGGGAAGCTCAAGCATCTTTTGACAAAGCTGGTTCCACGGTTAGTACCGAGCTAAAAACGAAGGCCCAAAAGGCGATAGAAAACTCAAAAAGTGAGGCGGCTGCCGCTTCGGAACGTGTGGAATATGAATGGCTTGGCTTTAATCGTGAAACAGGGCGCGCTTATCTTGCGGTACAAGCAACAGCGGGTGATACGAATGCGAAAGAAAGACTTGATGAAGCAACAAGATTGCTTACAGTAACCGATTCTGCAGAGACAAACCGTATTAATGCTGAGATAAGTGACTACGTTGCCAACATTTATATACGCCAGCAGCTGTCGTGTCTTGATCAGTTTCGATATACACATCTGTCAGGACGCTCATTTTATGAACAACAAATAATGATGGGAAACCAGAGCGCGCGTCATGCACTTAATTATATAGCAATGAGTGGCGTTCTTGGATTTAGTCACAAAGTCATGCTTGCTTATTTGAAAAAGAATATCAGTAATGGTAACCGGGCAGCGTTAGAGATTTTTGAGGATCCGGAAGACCCTTCTGCCATTTGGTTTTTACACTTCTATTTTGGGATCAGAAGATTTTAAGCAACTATCGTGAAATAAAAAACTTCAAACTCACCAGGTCTTGTTGGCCTGGTGAATGAATGAAAAGGGATAACCATCTTTAACCAATCTCGATATCATCCAACGACGTCTGCGACAAACATCCCCCCAGACGAATGGGGAATATTTTTTCAGCCAAGCCCGTTGCATCATTGGTCACCAACAACAATCCACATAAAGTCGCCTCACCCTTAGCCGGCAGGGGACGTTCAGGCGATGGCAGACGTTTTGTGAATTTGTACAATGGCATCTCTTTGGCCATACCGATAACTGAGTCATAATCACCGCACATACCCGCATCACTTTGATAAGCCGTTCCACCAGTCATAATACGATGATCGATTGTTGGGACATGGGTATGGGTGCCCACAACCAGACTGACGCGCCCGTCGCAAAAGTGCCCCATGGCCATTTTTTCCGACGTGGCCTCGCCATGAAAATCAAGGACAATGGCCTGTACAGCGTGGGGCATGGGGTATTTTTTCAAAACCCCCTCCACTGACTGAAAGGGGTCGTCCAGCGATTCCATAAACAACCGGGCCATGGCGTTGATAACCAACACTGATTGCCCTTTGGCTGTCGTGTGAATCACATATCCCTGGCCCGGGCTGGAATCGGGATAGTTAACAGGGCGCAACAATCGCTTGTCACTGTTGATGGTGCCAATGATTTCACGTTGATCCCAGATATGGTTGCCCGTGGTAATAACATCAACGCCCCATTTATAGAAATCACGACAAATGGTTTGGGTTATGCCAAAGCCATTGGCCGCGTTCTCTCCGTTCACGATCACGCAATCCAATTGAAAGCGTTGCCGCAGTTTGGGAATATGATGTTCAATAACGTCCCGGCCACTGCGGCCCATGACGTCGCCACAAAACAATATTTTCACGGATTATTGCCTTTCAAACCAATTTCTGGCCGCTTCAAGGTCCAATGCTGTGTCAACGGTGTGGGGGATGGTCTCAACCAATTCCACATCGATCCGCATGCCAGCCTCAAGCGCGCGCAGTTGTTCCAGACGTTCTGCCTTTTCCAAGGGCGACGCGGGCAGTGAGACAAACTTTTCCAAGGCTTTATAACGATAGGCATAAACGCCAATGTGGTGATAGTGAGTGTCGGCTCCAAACGGAATGGTCGCGCGCGAGAAATACAATCCACGCCCGCGAGTGGCGGATTCTTTGGCCAGAGCAATCTTCACAACATTTTCATTGGACAGATCCTGCGGATTTTCAATAACGCACGCAATGGTTGCAATGTCTACAGCTGGATTTTCCAAGGGGCGCAGGACAGCCTGTAAAACAGACGCGCTAATATTGGGCAGATCGCCCTGTAGGTTAATCACAATCGAGGGTCTGGATTCAGGCGACAAAGTTTGAATGGCAGCCCACATACGATCAGTGCCAGAGGGAAGATCAGGGTCTGTTAAAATGGCCTGTCCGCCGTTTTGATGAACAACCTCAGCAATTTCAGGCCCACAACAGGCAACAGAAACAGGGCCCATATCAGCCTCTAGCGCCCGACGTAATACCTGAACAACCATGGGAAGGCCATCAATCAAAGCCAGCGACTTGCGTTCAAGGCGGGTAGATGCTAGACGAGATGGAATAATAATCAACGGTTGAAGGGACATAGGGCGTTTCCTTTAAAACACATAAAATTTCCTCACCTTAACAGATTTTATAAATTTGTTAATCTTCCTTATTTATCGCATGTGAATGATTTCGCTTGGTAATAACAACCGAAAGCTCGTCAATGCTATGACAAGGGGAAGCCCAGGAAATGATTTGAATGAGGTATAGTCCTTATGTCCGGATTTTTTTAAAAATTAGACCAAAATTTAAATAAAAGATTTTCTCAATTAAGATGGTTTTCTGTAATTATTTCTCCTTTAACTTTGGTCTGCTTCAGGGTATGTTGAGGGCGTCAAAAAAAGCTATGGGAGGTTTTATTATGACACATAATTTTAATATAGATATCGATACAGAAGCACCAGCTGGTGATGCATACTTGGCAACATCCTTGGACGGATTGATGAGGACTAATCTTTCAGTAGACTCGTTCTTGGGGCGCCATAATGTCTAGGTCGTCGTTTAACGTTGCAAATCGCACAGGCCTTTTTTCGAAATGCGCCTGCTGGCCTTGAGCCTGCCAGTAAAGGGTATGATATAGCCAGGGCTGGTCGTCTCGCTTGGGATAATCTTCCCGTGCATGAGCGCCGCGGCTTTCGGTTCGAAACAGGGCCGATTGTATGGTTGCTTGTGCCTGCAGCATCAGGTTCTGTAGTTCAAGTGCTTCCAATAGATCTGTGTTCCATATCATGGAACGGTCGGTGATTTGAATGCCCTTCAAGGTTTGCTTAAGTTCCTCTAGATTGCGGACACCGTCTGCTAGCAGATCATGTGTACGGAAAACGGCGCAGTGATGCTGCATGATTTTTTGCATGGATATCCGCAGCTGTCCTGTTGTGATGGTTCCGTTGGCACAGCGCAGACGCTCTAGTCTTTTGATCGACTCTGCCCCTCGGTCCTCATTTAAAGGTCTGTGCGACGTGTTGGGTTGTATGAGATCCTTGGCTCTAAGCGCAGCGGCTCGACCGAAAACGATCAGGTCTAACAAAGAGTTGGTCCCTAATCGGTTCGCCCCATGCACGGATACACACGCTGCCTCGCCAATGGCCATAAGGCCGGGCACAACGGCACCTGTGGCATTTCTAATGACTTCACCGTGAATGTTCGTGGGAATGCCCCCCATGTTGTAATGAACCGTTGGCAGCACAGGGATCGGATCTTTTGTCACATCAATGCCTGCAAAGATACGGGCTGTTTCGGCGATGCCAGGCAATCTTTCCTTAATAATAGCTGGATCAAGATGCTCTAGGTGCAAGTGCACGTGATCTTTATGGGGGCCAACGCCGCGGCCTTGGATAATCTCCGTCGCAATAGCCCGGCTGGTCACGTCACGCGACGCCAAGTCTTTTGCGTGAGGGGCGTACCTTTGCATAAACCGCTCACCCTTGGAATTGGCCAGGTATCCCCCTTCGCCCCGCGCACCCTCTGTAATCAGGCAACCTGATCCGTAAATGCCGGTGGGGTGAAATTGGACAAACTCCATATCTTGCAAAGGCAGGCCAGCGCGCAACATCATGGCATTGCCGTCACCTGTGCATATATGGGCGGAGGTGCACGAGAAATAAATACGTCCATACCCACCGGTTGCCAAAACCACGATGTGGGCTTGGAAACGGTGAAGCGTCCCATCCTCTAAACACCAGGCAATCACGCCAATGCATCGCCCATGCTCCATCAATAAATCAAGGACGAAATATTCAATAAAGAACTCTGATTGATGCTTCAGACATTGCTGGTAAAGAGTATGCAAAATGGCATGTCCTGTTCGGTCAGCGGCAGCGCAGGCTCGTTTGGCCGGTTCTTTTCCTTGCTGTAATGTATGCCCGCCGAATTGGCGTTGGTAAATTTTTCCCTCTTCCGTCCGAGAAAAAGGCACACCAAAATGTTCCAGTTCCAGAACGGCTTCCTTGGCGTGGCTGCACATATAGGCGATCGCATCCTGATCGCCCAACCAATCAGACCCCTTGACCGTATCGTAAAAGTGATAGCGCCAATCATCTCCATCACCCATGTTATTAAGTGCGGCGCTGATGCCCCCTTGGGCAGCGACTGTGTGACTGCGCGTGGGGAAAACTTTTGTGATGCATGCTGTCTTCAACCCTTGTGCACTCATCCCTAAGGTGGCCCGAAGGCCCGCCCCACCAGCACCGACAACAATCACATCATGCTGATGATCGATAAAACGGCTCATCGGCACATGATTCCGATCAAACTATAAAGGGTCAGGATCATCAGTCCCACGGCAGCTGAATACGTCAGACCCAAAGCAACTTTAGCCGCTGAATCCCTTAAATAATCCCGAATGATCTCCTTCAGCTCCAGCGCCATATGATACAAACTAACAGCGATGGTCACCCCCAAAAAGGCTGCAAGGGCTGGATTGCGGACTGCCATAACGACCTGGTTGTAGTCGGCCCTTTTTAACGCTAGCAAGAAAACGCCTAAAAAAGGCAAAGCGATCGACAAAAATAAAGCAGTCAGTCGTTGCAGTTGCCACTGATGATGGGGTTTCATTTTCATAAATAGGTCCAAACGAGTAAACTTGTGAAAAAGGTTAGGGTTAGCACCAGCCATCCGCTGCGGTAAGCGTCCTTTAAATCCATTCCCCACCCGATATCCCAGCATAAATGGCGGATACCATTAAAGAAGTAATAGGTTAAGGAAATGATCAATAGAAAGACAAACGCCTTTATGGGCGCCATCGCCAAAAGGTCTGTAAAAATCGTATAACTGATCGCGCCCTGATTCAGCGTAAACAACCAAGCAATCAAGCCAAAAATAAATCCTAATAGGGCGAAGCCCGTTAGACGGTGAAGAATTGACATAACAGACGTCATTTGCCAACGGTAAATTTGTAAATGAGGGGAAAGGGGCCGTGAATCCACCGGCGACTCCTAAAAACAATTAATTTTAATAAAATTATATGTTTATGTTTTTCCAAATGGCAAGGGGTTTAGAACTAGCCTTCTTATACACAACATGAAAACACCTTGAAATTCACAATGAAAGCCCCTAAATGAATGTAAGATTCATTATTTAACTTAATCTATAACAACAATGGAAAAATAAGATGATTTTATTTAAAAATATTGCATTTATTGCAGGGCTTTTGGGCGCAACGGCAGTCTGGGCATCTGATATTACTGATGGCTATGATTCTGACGATAATGAATGTTTCAAGCATTCTTATGCTACTAATGGATATGATTCTGGTAATGAGAGTGACTATGACAATGACTATTTTGTGACAAATAGTGACAGCCGACGTTTTCATGGACCATCTACGGCAGTCTTGGTTAGGCGTCCTAGTAGCCCAGAGTTTTGCCCACCGTTTGATCACCCTGCTAGTCAGGACTTTTTGCCTGATGTGCCCCCCTTTATGGCACCAGGGGGGGGGCTGGCTACTTATTTAACGCGCCCTGATCTTTTAATGTACCGTGAACACTATACGCCTCCAATATCTCAAATTATTTGCCAAGAAATTAGAACAACTTGGAATATTTTAAGATACAGCAACTTACCCAATTTATTCGCTGACATTGGGAAAGCTTTTCCAGATTGGTTATATAAAACCCCATTTCGTCCTGATGCATCGTTAAGGATCAATATCCCGAAAAGGATTCCTAAAATTACTGATAAAACCTATGGAGAAACCCTTAGGCTAGCGGCTGAGTTCCGATTTGAAAGGAAATGTGATGGGAAAATATCGCGTCGCAAAGAATTCTTTCTTAAATGCAAAGGCCTGCAATATCAACACAAATTTTTGATAGCAATAGTAGGAGATTCTTTTGGAGAAATAATGTTCACTAGACCGTCTTATCAACAGGTTTCGTGTGAGTTTTATGGTTATGTGAGGCCTCATCATTTTAATTCTCCTGATAGTTATACTTTATGGGATGATCTTTACAAATTTGGAGATGCATTTGGTAGATCGGCAAATATAAGTAACTACCCGCTTAAAAGAGAAATAGAATTTTTAATATACAATATGTTGACCAAATTATCTGCATCCTTGATATACAACATCTTCAATTATCAGACCCCTCCTGCTAGGAAGTTGCCTGACGTCCTGCTTAGGAATGTTTTGGAATTCGCCTACGGCCCCCTAAAATATTCTTTGGATACGACACTTGTTCCACGTGCTCGCCAACGCTGTGCTAAGTCCAGATCTGCGGACATAACATTTTCTATCATGGCGATTGCACTGACATCTCCTCAGCCTAGTTTTTAAAATTACGGTTTCTGCTATTTCCCAAACTTTTGTAGATTGATTTGATTTTGTAGGTTTTGAGAGATCTACTTCCTGTTTTTTTTATTTTTAGACACTATCCTCCCCTTTAAAAGACTTACCGTTTATATCAGTCAATCCGCTCAAACGCGCTTTAAATTGTGGTCAGCGGTTAGAATTTTCAATAAGTATTTGTTGTCCCAGCCTGCTACCTTCCGTCGACAGCTCACCCCTCGTTTATTCGTTTTTTCTTGCTTGAGTAGATTCAAAGCAATACGTCTCATGACAGCCAAATTCTTGGCCGCGTGGCCAACATGCACCTGGTTATGGTCTTCCCTAAAACCTACATCCAAAGACCAGTGCAGGTTAATTTCTATGTTCCAGTGTTTTCTGACAGCAACCATAAACTGATCAATATTTTCATAGGCTAAACTTGTTAGAAAGTAGCGGGTACTACGCTCAACCTGATTATTAGTTGTGCGTGTTGTTTCAAGCATGCCAACACCCTTTAACCCAGGCCAACGAAGTTGAAATACTGCCGGATCGCGTGCTGATACTAATGTATAGCGACGTGTTTCTATGCGACCATGATCATGGATCTTCTCTACTTTCCGTCGATTAAGCATCTTCTTGTACTGACGTGATTCTCCTATATGGAAAATTGCCTTGACCATTTCATGAAGCTTCGGTTGATTATCTTTTAGAGCTAATACGTAGTCTGCACCTTGAATTAAGATCTCTTCAGCAATTGACTGCTGACAACCCATGGCGTCAATGGTGACTGTACTACCAGTAACATCAATCATCTTGAGTAATTTTGGAATGGCTGTAATTTCATTGGATTTTTCATCCGTTTTAACTTGCCCTAAAAGAAGACTTTGATTGCTTGCCCAGGCACTTACAATGTGTAGGGCTTTTTTCTCTTTTCTTCTGTTGCCAGAACCCCGTAGCGTTTTTCCATCAATAGCAATAATCTCAGAATTAACATCGATAGAGAGTGACTTGATCCATGCATAAAAGCAGGATTCAAATTGCTCTGGGTCAAGTATGGAAAACACACGGCCAAAAGTATCATGAGATGGCACACCATTAGGCAGCTCGAGAAATGTTGATAACCAATCGTATTTGGCTTTGCCAAATTCACTAATATCAACCCAGTTATCAGCGCCACAAATTGTGGCCAATATTGTTATTACCAAGATATCGTGCAATTTGTGAAGCTTGTTGTGGTTATCAATACGAGGATCGGCAAGAGGTTCAAAATGTTTGAGGAAAGTATCTGATAACTGCATCCCTGTTTCCTTTTTCTTTATTGAGAAAAAAGAATAATAACAACGGATAGAACAGCAGAAAAGCCGAATAAAAAATTAGGAAATAATTTTTAGAATACTAAACTAATTTTCAGTGCAATCGCCATGCATTTTCTATCAATTGGTGGGCTGAAAACACTAGGGAACTCCGTTATCAGTCGGAAATGGGCGCTTATGTGGATGCTGGAAATCCCGATACATCGTTCCACCAGGCCTTTATGACAAAATATGGGCAAGGCTAGGCAAAATTTTGGGATCAGCTCATTTAAAAAACAACGCGTTAATGGTGAGCTATACCATAAAAACGCCTTGAAATTTGAAACGAAAGCCCCTAAATGAATGTAAGATCCATTATTTAACTTAATCTATAATAACAAAGGAAAAATAAGATGAGTTTATTTAAACATATTGCATTTATTGCAGGGCTTTTGGGCGCAACGGCAGTCTCGGCTTTTGATTCCGATTATCCAATTTACGCGCACCCAAATCAAATTGGCGCGTGCCTTACATACGGGAACCCTTGGGGTTCACAATATAATAATTTGTCTTCTACCCAAAGGCAATACACTACACCAAATCATAGCACTCAAACTATTGGCCAACACAGTAGGCCAGTCTCGGCTGCTGATGCTTCTGGCTCTGACGTTTCCCATGATGCATCTTTTATGGCCCCTGGAGGACCGGTGGCTGATCATTTGCTTGCTTGCCAAATCAGAAACCGTAGTCTAGAACATCGCCATCAAATTATCGATCGACAAATCACAGCGACTTGGGAAATGTTAAGAAACAACGCCTCACCCAATTTATTCGCTGACATTGGGAAAGCTATTTCAGGTTACTTCTATGAAAATGTATATATTGCACCAGCGAAATGTAGTGAAGCCATTTTAAAAACTACTGGTGAAACTTATGGCGAAACCTTGAGCCTATTGCGTGACTTCCAACGAAAAATGAAACGTGATGGGAAAATAGCGGATCCCCTGACATTCCTCCTGGAATGCGAAGGTCTTCGGTCCGAACACAAATTGGTGGCAATAGTAGCAGGGGTTGGTTTTCAACCACCAAAATCAGATGATATCTCTGAAGATGAAAAAAGCCGCAGATGGGATTATTTTGAAGAACACTTCGGTAGTAGGGCGAGAATATTTATGCGCGAATTGCAAGATGCCCTTCCAAAGTCGATTCAAAGAAAAAAAGCATCTTTACTATACAATATGTTGACCAAAGTATCAGCATCCCTAATATACAACATATTCACGTACCAGGCCCCTCAGAGATCTCCTGCTAGCAAGTTGACGGACGACCTGCTTAGAAATGTTTTGGAATTCGCCTACGGCCCCCTAAAATATTCTTTAGATACGACACTTTTCCTCCGCGCTCGTCTGCTGTGTTCCATACCCACACAGATGGAATTCTCTAAGAAGTGGTGGGCTGAAAACACCAGGGAAGCCCGTTATCAATCGGAAGAGCAGGTTTATGTGGCCGCTGGGAATCCCGCCACATCGTTTCACCAGGCCTTTATGAAAAAATACGGGCAAGGTTAGGCAAAATTTTGGGATCAGCTCATTTAAAAAACAACGCGTTATTCACAAGAAAACAGAAAACCGTTGCCTTTTTTAGGTGGTTTACGTTAGAAATGAATCTAAGTCGATTGTTTTTTGATCAGGCAAAATAGGAAGAGTTATGAAACAAGGTATTCACCCCAGTTATCACAAAATCAACGTCATCATGACGGATGGCAGCACTTTTGAAACCCACACCACATGGGGTAAAGAGGGGGATACCATGCGTTTGGATATTGACCCGAAATCTCACCCAGCCTGGACAGGTGGCGGACATAAATTGATGGATACGGGCGGACAGATCAGCAAGTTCAGCAAGCGTTATCAGAATTTCGGCCTTAAGTCCTAAATTTATTAAGACATAAATAACAGGGGGGCTTGCCATGGCGTCGCCAGCGGAGCAGTTAATGCAAGACACCCCCCATCAACCATCTTATCTGGACAATCTAAACCCCAATCAGCACCAGGCTGTTTTAAAAACCCAGGGGCCTTTGCTTATTTTAGCAGGCGCGGGTACGGGTAAGACGCGCGTTTTGACAACGCGCCTTGCTCATATTTTGCTAACCAACCTAGCCTATCCGGCTCAAGTCTTGGCAGTTACCTTCACCAACAGGGCAGCCCAAGAAATGCGCGAGCGAATTGCCCACATCTTGCAACGCCCGGTGGAGGGAATGTGGCTGGGCACGTTTCATTCCCTGTCGGCCCGAATCTTACGGCGTCATGCCGAGTTGGTGGGTTTGCAACCCAACTTCACAATCTTGGATACCGATGATCAACTCCGCCTGATCAAGCAACTGCTTAAAGCCAATAACATCGATGAAAAACAAACTCCAGCCCGCATGGTTTTATCCCTGATCAATCGCTGGAAGGATAGGGGGTTATTGCCCGCCCAGGTCAAACGCAGCGGCAATGATTTGATCAGCGGCCTCTATCAGGATTATCAAGAACGGTTGCTGGTTTTAAATGCCGTTGATTTTGGCGATTTGTTGTTGCATTGCCTGACGTTTTTTAGACAAGAACCTGTCGTCTTAAAATCTTACCAAGAACAGTTTCAATATATGCTGGTGGATGAGTATCAGGACACGAACGTTGCCCAGTATTTGTGGTTGCGGCTATTGGCACAAGGGGCGGGTAATTTGTGTTGCGTGGGCGATGATGATCAGTCCATTTATGGCTGGCGGGGCGCTGAGGTTGGCAATATCTTAAGGTTTGAGCAGGATTTTCCAGGGGCTGAGATTGTCAGGCTGGAACAAAATTATCGTTCCACCCCGCATATTTTGGCTGCAGCCAGTGGCCTTATTGCGCACAACCGCGAACGATTGGGTAAAACATTATGGACGGAGGATACCCAAGGCGAACAATTGCTGGTTCGTGGCACCTGGGATTCGGTTGACGAGGCCCGATTCATTGGTGATCAAATTGAAAACCGACAACGTCAAGGTGACCGCCTGAGCAGCATTGCCATTTTGGTTCGCGCCAGCTTTCAAACCCGTGAATTTGAAGAATGCCTTTTAAGACTGGGGATTCCGTATCGGGTTATTGGCGGCCCTCGATTTTATGAACGGTTAGAAATTCGCGATGCCTTGGCATACCTTCGGTTGGTGGTTCAGGGCGATGACGGGTTGGCGTTTGAGCGGATTATTAACACCCCCCGCCGGGGTATTGGCCAAACCACATTGCAAACCATGCATATTTTGGCCCGCGACCAAGGAATTTCTTTACCTCGTGCCGCCCATTATTATGCCCATAATATCGCCAAGGGTGCTGCTGGCAACAATCTACGCCTATTTTTTGAAAACCTTGACCGCTGGCGAGCTTTGTTAGAAACAGATCCTCATGTAGAGGTGGTTAAGATGATCTTAGACGAATCCGGCTATACAGCCATGTGGCAGGAAGATAAATCTGCTGATGCCCCCGGCCGTCTAGAGAACTTAAAAGAATTGGTCACCGCCATCGGTCAGTTTCAGTACCTGCCGGGCTTTTTAGAACATGTCAGTTTGGTCATGGAAAATAATCAACAAAGCGAGCAGGACATGGTCAATCTGATGACCCTTCATGCCGCCAAGGGGTTAGAGTTTGACACCGTATTCCTGGCCGGTTGGGAGGAGAATTTGTTCCCCCACCCCCGTGCCTTAAACGAAAATGGCGAGGCGGGATTGGAAGAGGAGCGGCGCCTTGGGTATGTCGGCATCAGCCGTGCCCGCCAGCGCGCGATTATCAGTTATGCCCTGCAAAGGCGCATGTATCAGGGCGGATGGCAGCTGGCGATCCCATCGCGGTTTATCAAAGAGCTCCCTGATGCCCATATGACGCATATTCACGCGAACGGTCAATCCAGCCGACGCCCGCCCGTCCAGCTGCACCATAACGCCCCCAAAACTCTGCACAGTTTTGACATTGGCGATCGTGTTTTTCATCAGAAATTTGGTTATGGAGAGATTCTGGATTTCGATGGGGAAAAGGTGGACATTGATTTTGAACACAGCGGCCATAAAAAAATTATTGCTGACTTTATTTCGCGAGCATAAGACAAATGAATTCTTTTACCCCTCAATCCCTCTGGCACCTTCAAATCCGCACCCCCTATCAGGCGGTAGAGGCCGTTTTGGCGCTGTTGGAAAATTTAGGGTTGGAGGCTTTAAGTTGGCACGAACGCGAAGATGCTGACCCTTCAGCGGCCGAAGACGATCAGGGCTTCCCGATAGCTGAAACATTCATGGTGGAGGGATATACCAAAAGCCCCCCCGTTCTAGACAGCTTAAATCAAGAACTTGATATGGTGGCAAGCCTGTTGGCAGTTTCGCCTCCGGTCATTGAATCTTGTCAACCGGTTGATCACCAAGACTGGCTCAGCGTTTGTTATCAGCAACTGGCTCCTCGCACGGTTGGAAATTATTATGTTTATGGCAGCCACGATAAAGCAGTGGCGGTGCCCCCTGGGTTGATGCCGTTGCAAATTGATGCGGCGACGGCTTTTGGCAGTGGCGATCATCAGACCACTAGCGGGTGCCTGCAGGCCATAAGTGATTTGCGTCACGACGATTTTAAAACCCTTTTAGACATGGGATGCGGTTCGGGCATCCTGGCCATTGCGCTTGCCAAAGCCTGGCCCGATGCCACCGTTATTGCCGTTGATAACGACCCCGAATCGGTGCGCGTCACCCGTTATAACTGCGACCTTAATGATTGTCCTGACATTCAGGCGCTGGTTAGCGAGGGTTTTGATCAGCTTTCTCTGCCCCAGGTTGACTTAATTGTGGCCAACATTCTGGCCAAACCCCTGTGCCACATGGCACCGATGATGGGACAAACTATCGCCCAAAACGGATGGGTGATTTTGTCAGGGCTGTTGGAGCGCCAGCAAAACGATGTGATGGAGGCTTACCAGCGAGAGGGGTTTAAACTGGTCAAAACCTATCCCCTGGATACCTGGACCACTCTGGTTTTGCAAAAGGGGTAGGGGCACAACGGTCAACAATTGATGTCACAAATCCCATGCTATCAATGGCATTTACTTTGCGTCACCCTGTGCATTATTCTTGTTCAGACGGTAATTCTTTAATCTTCTGCTGAATTTGTTTTTTCAAGTCAGAATCAGGCAATCTTTCCAAGGCCTTCTGCGCCCAGATTAAATCATCCGGCGTAACGTCGGGTGATTAATTACCCGATTTAAGGCTTCTAATGCCAGGTCTTTTCCGCCCAAGCCTTCAAGCCTATCGGTCGCCCGGATTAAATCAACCGCACTGGCGTGAGGGTGCTTAATTGCCCGTTCTAAGGCTTCTAATGCCAGGTCATTTCGTTCCAATCTTTCGAAGGCTTCAGCCGCAATAAAACTGTTGTAAAAAGGAGATTCTAAAAAGGTCTTTAAGGGGGCATCTTCCGTCTTTGCAATCTTTTCCAGCGTATCAATAAGTGTCTCAACAATGGGCTTCTTTGCTGGTTGAAATATGGGGTCCAATAACCTGTTTAAATCGTCCTTATCCGCGTATTGATGAGTAAACAGGATATTACGTCTTATATTTTCGGAATCACGAGGATCAGATACTCTGAATGAAAAACTAGCCCCGTCGACCACAGCTATGGCCGCCAAATGGTTTTGAAGAAGCTCCGGATCTGTTTGTGTCCTCTTGGCAATTTCACGCAATGAATTTTCAGATAAAACGTCCTTTGATCTCATGGACTCCCGCAGGTAGAGGGACGTCAAATTTAAGCGCGAAAGAAATATTTGACGCGTCTTGTGTATGGACCGAATAATCCTCTCTCTCTCCTGTTCCGTAGCAGGGGTAGAGGAAATGCCATATTTACCACCGATAGTGGCAGAAATTTCTTCGGTGTACTTTTGCAATTCATCCCGTGACTTTTGATCCTTGACCTGCTCTAACAACTGACTCCTTTTTGTCTCAAGCTGTTCAAGCCAAGCCATACAGGACACACCCAATGGCTTATCACCAGATGCCCCATAAGCGCCCCCAACTGACCAAACAAAAAGCACACACAGGTAAAAAAAGTTTTTTTTTCATCGAATACATAGCCCAAGTCCTGGAAGAAAGTACCCTGACTATACAATGAAAAATTTTAAATTAAAGTTAATAAAGGGAATTCGGACACTTGATTCTTGTCTAAAAGAAAACGTATGACTGAAATAACCAGCCATTTCGCATGCCTGTGACAAGGGTGAATAATTTATTGAAAACCATAAGGTGACACTTTACGCTTTGCAGACCCCTTGGCCATAGAGAGCCCCTGAACGGGGCGTTGCTAACCCTGAATTTCCTGGCAGCACCTTTAGATTTTGTTAATCAGTTGGGTGTTAAAATAATCCTAAGTGAAAGGAATTTTTTTCCTTTAATAATGGGATTAAAGAAACATGCAATTGATAACAAGATTAATCATTTATTTCATTATAGGGGGTTTTCAATCCCTTTATGCTGAAGATTTGCCTGAAAAACCAGAATCCAGAACCGACATAAAGATTGTGAGCTATTACACCCCAGAGGCTCGGGAAGAATCTGAATTCAAAAAGACGAAAAAAATCTACGTTCGTCACCGTTCCGTTTCACCCTATCGCGGTTTTGCCTTGGTTAATCTGGCGGCAACAACGTCAATTCGTGAAAACAATAATTTTGAATCAGAATCAACCAATGATGAAGA
Organism: Candidatus Finniella inopinata; assembly: GCF_004210305.1. Taxonomy (NCBI): domain Bacteria; kingdom Pseudomonadati; phylum Pseudomonadota; class Alphaproteobacteria; order Holosporales; family Candidatus Paracaedibacteraceae; genus Candidatus Finniella; species Candidatus Finniella inopinata. Next base: position 127,524 of record NZ_SCFB01000005.1, read on the forward strand.
ATCCGAGGGGACTGTAGACGAAGGAATCATCGAAGTCGCCTATGCAAAAGAGCTGTTGAACCAAAACATAAAACCCATGGCGCCGACTCTTATTGATTGTGATAGATGGTAGTATTTTGACCGAAGGTTGATGCACCTTGCAACAAAGGTTGAAAATGTTGTAGGGATGAATATATAAAGTCTGGAGGATTGACTGATGACCAGAGGCGGATTTAGAGAAGGGGCCGGGCGCAAACAGCTAAGCGGCCATTATCGTGAAAAAACGAAACCTGTTCGTTTGCCTATTAGCATGATCGAAACGGTCCAGGATTTACTAAAGAAACGCGAACCATTGGGCGCGGGGCAAGTCCCTTTTTATCAAAGCAGCGTGTCAGCCGGTTTTCCTTTGCCGGCGGATGATCAGCACAACCAGGTCAATCTGCACCACCACCTGGTGAAAAATCCAGGTCAAACTTTCGTTGTCAAGGCAACGGGCGATTCTATGATTGGGGCTGGCATTAATCACCAAGATCTGTTGATCGTTGACCGATCCATCACCCCAAAAACCACCGACATTATCGTGGCCGCTGTTGACGGCGATGTGACCGTGAAAAGGTTTACCGTCACAGAACAGGGGGTGATTTTAAAGCCTGAGAATCCGAACCATCAATCCATTGAAATAACCAATGACAGGGAATTTCACGTTTGGGGTGTTGTCACAGCGGTTATCCATGGCTTGCGGTAGGGCTACCTATTAATAACTCTTATAAATTCACAATTACGATCACGTTTTGAATCATGTCTTGCGATGACATTGACGGCAGCGGGTCAAGCTCTCAGCTCTTGGCCACGGACTTACCATTGGCGTATTTTAAATGGTGCTGAAGTTGATTTGAATTGGGTATATTTTTAGTATACAAAAAATATTCCTTGATTTATCTTGATCAAGAACCTTTATGGCTCAGTAAATAGATCGAATAATCGAGTTCACTATAATGTTTAAAATTAAATTAAATTTGCCAAACCTACTATTCCTGTGTTCTGGGATCTCGCAAGCGATGGCTAGTAGTTCAAGCTTTACAGAAATGGAAAGTTATAGTAGCCACAGTCAATCAAGCCAAGTTCATGTCAATGAGACAAGAACAGAGTTTGAGCAATCTTTATACACAATTTCCCTCTACCCATTTCTTGTTTCGACGTTTGATCATAAGAAAGCGATGTTAGATATATTCAAAGCGGAAGCTGCTGAAAAAAAAGAGATCTTAAAAATATTTTGGGATGAGGCTTTAAAAGGAAATACAGAAGTTCAAGAGAGCCTTTACAAAATCTTGAAAAATCGTATGGGGAAAATTGAGTCGGTGGATTCAGACAAAGCCCCAGAACTTCTGCAAGCAGGTATCAAACAAAATAAAGTATGGGCTTTTCGAACAAACGCACAAGCTTTAGAAGCTGAAGGGAAAACAGAAGAAGCCACAAATTTTTACATTAAAGCGGCGCATCAAGACGATTCCATCAGCATAGAAAAGCTGAACGTTCTTTTGAAATGTAAAGCATTTCTCGAACCCTATAAGAAGCTTAACCAAAGCCTTTCTGCCATTAATAGGCAAATTCAAAAAGATTGTAAAAGGTTCAAAGATTTAAAATACGGCACCCCCTTAGTGGGAATCTATAAGTTTTTAAAGGAGGTAAGGCCTGATGTTGGCAGATCTCTTGACTCTCTCTTAGAAGGCGCCTTAAACATTCGACACCCTTTTGCTCAGTTTATTATGGCATGTCATTACTATGTTAGGGGCGACATCACTAATACGATGGATCATCTCCTGCTAGCTGCTGAACAAGGGCATCCTGAAGCTCAATATAATGCGGGAATTCTTTTATCATCTGGCGTTAAGAGTCAAAAAGCTGACCCAAAACATGCACCAGGACTCTTTCTTCAGGCCGCTAAACAAGGCCTTCCAAAAGCTCAATGTACTGTGGGAACTATTCTTTTATTCACTAAAGGCCAAGAGGCAGAGGGGTTTGACTGGCTTCAACAAGCTGCAGCTCAAAAATCTTTGTCGGCTACGGTAGCGCTTTCTATTTATTGTCTCAGAGTAAATAAACCTCAAGATGCACTTTTCTGGGCGGAAAAAGCTCATGCACTGGGAGGTCGAAGAGCGCAAAAATATTTCGATTTAATTAACAAGGCTACAGCTTCAAATGAGCCCGAATCAGACAAACTTGAAAGTGAAATAGGTGCATTTGTGGAAGAAATATTCCAACCACAAACTACATTACAAACCTTTAAAAGTGGTGACGACAAACCAGTTGCGACTTCATCCTCCTCCTCCTCTTCTTCCTCTTCGATTTCTCAAGCCGTTGAAAGCCCAAAAGAGGAGGATGATTCCCCTGCATTATTCCCTGAAATGGAAAAAGAAGAAGAGGCACCAAAAACTCCAAAGAAATCTGCCCTTATTCAGAACCCGAAATATATCAGGGAACAAATGAAAAAGTTGGGTGAATTAAGAAAACAGCGCCAAGAAGAAACTCAAAAACCAAGGCCATCCATAAGTGACAAGAACAAGCCGTTTATTGAGCACATAAAAGCCTTGAATAGAAGCGTATTTACGTTAAACAACCTAATCAACTTTTTCGAAGATCCCTTTTTTCGGGGTGATGTCCAAGTGTCTCCAACAAAATCCGGCGTTATTATCGGCGCCTTTGTCAGGGAAAAGAATCAACACATGACAACCGCAACCCATCGTGTTCACCAGAAAAAGCAGTCCTATCACGATTCACCAACAGGCTTTATTAGGCAGGTCCGTGAAATTCTTAGAGGTTTTGGTTTAATTAAAGATTGATATGAAGAATCCCCTGTCACAATGGCTTGAAAGCAGCCTTCGTTTGGGCGCAGACTTTGTCACCCCCATTTTTGTTGGCACCATGATCGGGCGAGTGGTTGATTTTTATCTGGGGTCGGCTCCGTTTGGCCTGGTCATTTTTATTCTGATTGGTATAATGGGGGGTAGTTTGACAATTTATCGGTCGGCAAAAAAGATTATGGCTGCCAAAACTCCACCAGATACTTATGAAGATTGATCCTCTCTCTCAGTTCAGTATCCAATCCATATTTCCATTCCAGGTGGCAGGGGTTGACCTCTCTTTTACAAATGCCTCCTTGTTCATGGTGGCAACGGTATGCTTGATCGTTAGCTTTTTGTTTTTTGCTCTGCGTTCTAAGCAGGTCGTTCCCAACCGTCTTCAAGCGGCCGTTGAGTTATTGTTTGATTTCATCAACACCCTCATCAGATCCTACATCGGAACCGAAGGGTTGGCCTATGCCCCCCTTATTTTCTGCTTATTTTTGTTTATATTAGGCGGCAACCTTTTGGGTTTATTGCCCCATGCCTATACCTTTACCAGTCAGCTTGTGGTGACTTTCACGTTAGCCGGCGTTGTTTTTGTCAGCATCACTTGTTTGGGATTTGCAAAGCACGGCTTCGGTTTTTTACGTTTGTTCCTTCCCGCTGGCACGCCCATCTATATTGCCCCCCTGCTGGTGTTCGTAGAGGTGATCTCTTATTTATCACGCCCCGTTAGCTTAGCAGTTCGTCTGTTTGCTAATATGGTGGCTGGTCACGTCATGTTAAAAATATTTGCCACGTTCGCTGCCATTTTGGCAGGAACCAGTTGGCTTGGACCCAGTGCTTTATTGCCTACGCTTATTAATGTTGGCTTGTTTGGCTTCGAGATGTTGGTCGCCATACTACAAGCCTATGTTTTTACGATTTTAAGCTGTATATACTTAAATGATGCATTGCATTTGCACTAAGTTTTAACGTCAAGAAATAGAGAAAGGATCTTCTTATGGATATCGGAGCCGCAAAAATGATTGGTGCCGGTTTGGCTACAATCGCGTTGTTGGGCGTGGGATTAGCTTTGGGGAATTTGTTTTCAAGCCTTATTTCTGCCATTGCCCGTAACCCGTCGGCCAAAAACGACTTAATGCCTGTGGGGTTGTTGGGGTTTGCCTTGACAGAGTCCATTGCACTTTTGGCGTTCATCGTGGCGATGTTGATTTTATTCTCGTAAAAGAAGGGGGATAAGTCCCTTGCCTCAATTTGATATCAGCACGTATTGGTCCCAGATTTTCTGGCTTGTGATAAGCTTTGGAACGTTGTTATTGACGTTGAAGGCATTTATCTTGCCTCGTTTTACGGGCATGCTATCAGGGCGTCAGGCGCTGATGGACCAGAACAAGGCCAAGACAAAAGACCTGTACGATCAACAACGGGTAAGACAATCTCAGCGGTTGAAACGTCTGGAGGAGGCTAAAGAGGCGGCCCACGCATTGATCAGTCAAGCCGTGTCAGAAATGGACGCGTTTGAGGCCGAACGGATTCAACAAATTCACGATCAGACCAACCAGAAGCTTCTGGATTTTCAAGCAGACCTTGAAAATGAAAAGAAAAGTCTGGAAAAAGACATTGAAAGTCTTGTTGAGCAATCTGTCCACCATTTATTGCCGAAACTGTTGGCTGGGAGTGAACGGTGATCGCATCCCCCTATTTCTACCTAACAATCAGTTTCGTCGCTTTTTTGGGCGTTTTGTATCGCTATGCCTGGCGTCCATTGGTGGGGATGTTAGACGCACATATCGCCAAAGTCAGGGATACCCTGCAGCAAGTTGATAACCAAAAGATTCAGGCCCTGCAAGATTTTGAACAAGAGGCCAAGCTTTACGAACAGGTTGACCAGCACGTTCAAGAAATTCTTCAGGAGGCCCGGGACCAATGCGATGTTCTACGCCATAGCATCAAGGCTGAAATTGAAAAAGAAACCTTAGAACAACAGGCACGCTTAAAACTTCTAACCGCAAAGATGAGGGAGGATTTTCTGTGCCAGCTGAGTGATCAAATTGCCCTCCAAATCATTGAAAAGACGCACCAATGGGCAGACACACATTTGAATGCTGAAGTTCAGATAAGCTCTCAAAAAAAGGCGATTGAGTTGCTGTCAAAACTGAAGCCTTTTGATCATGAATAACACGGTAGCGCCTTGTCAAACAGATATGGAACTGCGCTTACAAAAAGCCTTCACCCCCACTTTTTTAAAAATTGAAAATGAATCCGAGAAACACAGGGGCCATGTGAATGGGCCGCAAGGTGTTGGTGTGGCTGAGACGCACTTTGCGATCAAAATGACCAGTGAAAGGTTTAAGGGGCTGCCTCGTCTGGATCGCTATCGCCTTGTGTTTGGGGTTTTGGCTGATCTGATGCCGGACCCGATCCATGCCCTGCGTCTTGAATTGATGGATACAGGTGAATCTTCATGAGTTTTAACTAGAAATAAGATTTTTTTCCCAAAACATAAAAACTTATTGCAATTAATACTTCACATGCCTATTTAATATTGGTAACTCAAGTGAAGGATGGCAAGTAAATGATTTTAAAAAAATTCCCTATAATCTTAAGGATTTTTGTTCTGTCAATACTTGTTGCAGGTATGCACACGGGTGCTGAGGCTATGGACCACAACGATCCTAACCATCCTCGATTTCGTGCTGGGATACATGCAGGGTCAGGCCCAGACTGGTATGAAGAAAGAAAGATAAAGCAGCAATCGGAAGAAAGAAAACTTGCTGCACCCTCGGTCTTCCCTTCTGTTTCAAGTATTTTTGGTGGAGCTACTTCATCGTCCGCCGCGGCTTCTCCTCCTCCAGCTCCTCCTCCAGCTTCAGTGCCAGCGTCTTCCTTCTTAAATAGGCCCCCCACGTCTTCGTATGGGAATCAATCTCCATCAGTTTTGAGTCAATTGGGGGCATCAGCGGGTGGTGCCCTAAAGAATACTGCTATGGCAGCGGGTGGTGCCGCTAAATATACTGGTGCATGGGTAATCGAGAATCCAGACAAAGCAGCTGATGTTATTGAACGCCTCATTGAACTAGGAATTCTGCAAAAAGTAGGAGAGGGGATTGGGTGGACAATAAGCAATGTCTTAGAGCTAACGGTTGTACAACCAATAAAGCTCGCAGTAAAAATAGGACAAGTCGTGTCTGAAGGAACGAAATTCCTAGGGAGGGGCGCATATAATGGTATTCATACTATGAAAAACTTTGCTGCAAGAAGGGTGAACCAAATAAGTTCAGGAAAGGGATCAATGTCATTAGCAGCTACAACTCCAAACCGACCATTAGACACAGATGTAGCTATTAATATGGAGGATCCTGACAACCTTCATCAAGTAAGCGCAGTATTAGAAGCGGCGAGAGAAAAAATCTTGGAAAAACTTACCCCTGAACAGAAAGAGGCGATAGAAAGCTCTAAGGCCGCAGGGAAAAGCTGGGATAGCCTAGGTATCAATCTAGATTATCTAAAGATGTTAATTTGGATAGAACAACAATTAGCAAAGATTAAAGAAAAGCTCCAGGGAAACGCCATTCCCAAATTGATGACGGAGGATGCTCCTCTCTTTACGCACATTTCTGTCCAGCAACTTTTAAATGGTGAGATAAGCCTTGACTTGTCAATTTCATTTAATGACCGGCTAACCATGAATGCAAATGTTTATCAGCTTTTAAATGGAGACGCGGGCATTTATATATCAACTTCTTTTAACGAACCTTTACGAACCGATCCCCTGCTGTTGAGTCCAGGAAATCTTGAGGAAGTAAATTGGCAAATTTTGGCAACATTGGAATACGTTGCTTCATACGGAACCCCCAAGGAAAAAACAGCTTTTTTCCATGGTCCTAACCATTCATCAAAACGCACTCAGGAAACATGGTGTAACTTCTTTAATAAGTTGGATTTTCAACAAGCAAGATTAGGAATCCGCAAGGGATACTCAGCTAATCCAGCAATTAGAAACTTAGAAATACTGCAAATGTTTAATTCTTCTGATGATACAGTCAAACAACATATCGTTGATGCGCAAGCATCGATTATATCAACGGGTGGTGCGTGGGGGGTTGATTTTAATCGAACAGCAGATAGGGAAGAATTAGGGATTATGCTGAGTGGTTTGAAACATATAGGGCAAGAAACTTCTGGAAATAGTGCTGATGAAATGCTGCAAAATTTAGCTAACCGTTTGATTCAAAAATCAGCCACTGTGCGTACAGAAGATATTGGTCGATTGATTGAACACCAAACGCTGGCCTTTATTATGGCTGCGAACTATGCGGGTGAAGCAGGGTTTAAGGAGGGGTGGGCTGATGTTCTAGAGAGTTATGCTGCCCAAAGCATCGCTAAATGGGCTAATGCTCAACGAAAAGCCGTACACCAATTCGATCCTGGACACCAATTCGATCAAGAAATTGATGCAAATTATGTTAAAGCCAGCATCTGCAGTTTGCAGAGCAGGGCGGGACTATCGGGTAAAGACGAGATCCCTGATTAAAGATAACAGACGACAATGAGAACGGGCACCAAGTTTTTGTTTACAATAGCCACCAATATCTTAGAATCACCCCCAAGGGTAGGCTTATATCCCTGGAATAAAATTTTAAGCACGAAAGTGGTGTTATGACAAAACGAATTGGTGTTCTTACAAGCGGCGGCGACTGTGCAGGTTTAAATGCGGCGATTCGGGCCATTACCCATCACGCGACCGAAACATACGGTTGGCAGGTCATTGGCATTCGAAAAGGGACAACGGGTCTAATCAACCGTCCCTTGGAATATCAAGATTTAACGGTGGGGTTTTGCGATTCTGCTTTGCTTCGAAGCGGAGGGACGACTTTAGGCAGCACCAATAAGGATAATCCCTTTTCCTTTCCCAACCCAGATGGAACCCGAACAGACCGTTCACAGGATTTTATTGAAGGCTATAACCAATTAAAGTTGGACGCCTTAATTGGTATTGGCGGAGACGGCAGTCAGCATATTTTGCGACGCCTAGCCGAACATGACGGCATCAACCTGGTAGCCATTCCCAAAACTATCGATAATGATTTGGGCCATACCGAGGCAGCCATTGGGTATCACACAGCCGTGGAAGTGGCGACAGAAGCGTTGGACCGATTGCAGCCTACCGCCGCCAGTCATCAGCGCGTCATGGTGCTAGAGGTCATGGGGCGCGATGCTGGACACATCGCCTTAAGCGCTGGCGTTGCGGGTGGGGCCGATGTGATTTTGATACCTGAAATCCCTTATACCCTGGAACATATTTGTAACAAGATTACATCCTTGGCCAAAAAGGGCCGCACGTTTGCCCTGGTGATTGTGGCCGAGGCGGTCAAAAAAGAAAATGGCGAGATTGCCACCCTAACCAAAGACGAAGGACGCCCGCGTTATGGCGGCATCGGTCAATATTTGGGTGAGAAGATTCAAAAAATAACAGGGGCAGAGACGCGTGTGACAACTCTAGGCCATGTTCAACGCGGCGGGCAACCGTGTGCCTGGGACAGAATCATCGCCTCGGCCTTTGGCGTATCGGCCGTGGATTTGATTGCGGCCGGTAAGTTTGACCGCATGGTGGCCTGGCAGAACCGCCAAGTTGTTGATGTTCCGATTGCTGATGCCATCGCCCGTTACCAGGCTGTAGAACGATCAGATATTATGATCAAAACGGCGCAGGGGCTTGGGATCTATGTGGGTGAACTGTAGTCTTGGGGCCTGCTCGTCTGGCGCGTCCCTAAGGGGCGTGTGGTCATGCATGTATTTTTCTGGAACCAAACCTGTCCTCCCTGCATAAAAAGTGTTAACGACCCGTTAATTCCATAAATAAATAACCCTTATTAATGATTTCTTAATTATTATTTTGTAATATTTAAATACGAAATATCTTATTTGGAATTGTGTATAATGCGTTTTTCATTTGTTTATATGGGTCTTTATGCGGGCATGGGGGTCTTTTCGTCGGTTTGTGTCGGTACTGTATCTTTGCAAGGAGACACTAGAACAAGTAATCCTTATCCAACCATTAGTGCTGCTATTTTGGCGGCTCCCAGTGCCACAGACCCTAATATAACCCTAACATCTGCGAATGATTCAGAAACAGCAACTTCTAATCTCTCCGATTTCCTTACGGTTGGCATTACAGGTATGGCAACAGGAACAACCATCAGCCCTTCTCCTGCGGGTTCAATCTTTCCTCTCTTTACGCGCACCTTTACCTCTGCCTCTGGCTCACTCACGATTTCCAATCTGATCATATCTGGGTTTAAATCCAATTCTTCTGGTGGGGCCATTGCGGTAACCAATAATGTGGGGAGCGGGAAAATCATCGCCTTGACTGACACCCGATTTATAGGGAACTCGACCCCCTCTGGTACACCCGGTGGGGCAGTATATCTTGACGGGACTACAACCCTTAACTATGGGGTCAGTGGCGTAAAAACGATTACACTGAATCCAGCAGCAACATCACCAACATTGGGTGACAATGATATCGCTTGCTCTAGCGGGAATCTCTTCACAAAACTAGGGTCTGGAGAGTTGGTGCTGAATACCAATAACGCTAATTGGTTGGGAAGCACAAACATCAACGAGGGTGCGTTCATTGTTGGTGACAGTGTTGCTCGCCAGGGCGCCATTTGGGGAGCCACCACATTTGGGGCCTTTACCGTGGGTACTGGTAGCTCTAAAGCCACTTTGGGAGGATACGGCACCGTTAACGCCAGCAGTCTAACCTTTGGTGCAAACAGCATTTGGCGTATATTGGTCGGAGGAAGCGCCGGATCACATGGAACATTATATGTGGGAAGTGGCGGTCTGACCCTTACACCCGGTATGCAGGTTCAGATTGATAAAACTGGCACAACCTCTTTTCCTGATAAATACACTATTGCAACCTGTGGTAGTGGACTAAGAGGTGCCGGCAACACCCCTTTTGCCAACATGCTAGCTGCTCTCAATGCGCAACTAACGGGTTATAACCTCTCACTATCAACGAACGGACAGAATCTTCTCCTTCAGCAAAATACTGTGACGTTGCAGGATCCTACTCTTGCAAATGGTTTGGGCACTTCTTATGCAAATATTTACTCTGCTCTTGCAGCAGCTGATAGGGCATCTGCCCCAATCTTATTCCCCCGTGCGAACGTTCATACAGAGTCAGTAAGCAGTGATCCAAGTCTTTTCACCGGGGTTACTATTACCAGTAGTGAGCTAGGCGGAACGACGATCAGCCCTGCGACTTTAGGGGCTTTTGCACTTTTTGATAGCAGCGCCAGCGCTGATTCAACTGCTCAGAACCTTACCCTTTCCAACGTTACAGTGCAGGGTTTTAAGGCAGTTGGTACTTCTAAGAGTGGTTATGCGACAGGTGGAGGTGCCATTACTACGACCAGTGATGATTCTTACGTTTCCACTAAGACTGTAAATTTGATCGCATCTGGCCCCGTCAACTTTTCAAGAAATGATGCATCTCCAGTTAACGTAGGGGGAGGAGCCATTTTTGCTAATATTGTGACTATTTCTGGTTCTGCAAATAGATCAGTAACCTTTACGGATAATCAGGCAGCCCATGGGGGAGCCATTTGCACGCGTCGTGCTAATGCCACAGCCGATCCTGACACAGCTGGCACTGTAAATTTGAACACGTCTGGCTCAAATTTTGTCCCTGTGACCTTTAATGGGAATAAAGCTATTGATAGTGCTGAGATAGGTGGTGGTGCAATTTGTACGGGCAGCTTAAATGCTGGCGGTACCAGCCCACTAACCTTTTCCGGGAATACCGCTGCTAGCAGGGGTGGGGCTGTTTATACTGTTGTTGGTGTGATTATTTCCTGCCCAACAACCTTTAAAGACAATAATGTTCCTCATTTATATGGCGTTTATACTTATGGCGGGGCGATTTTCAGCGCAGGAAATGTGTCTTTGACCGACACCCAATTTATAAATAATTCCGCTGCAACAGGTGGAGGGGCCGTGTTTATGAACGGTCAGGAGGAGAGTACGGCCACATTCACCTACACGGTTACCAATAGTAAGATAATTACGCTGAATCCACCAATGTCTGACCTGTCATTTCCAGCGATTGACCACGACACCATCGCCTGTAGTAGTACAGATGCCCACTTCGTAAAAGAAGGGACTGGAACGTTGATCTTGAATACGAACAATATCGATTGGAAAGGAAACACGACGGTCAAGGCGGGGGCGATGATCGTGGGGGGCACAAGTGCTAATGTTGCTTTTTGGGGGACAACGGACGGTACGATCATCGTAAAAGGGGGTGCTATCTTTGGTGGTTACGGCTACATCAACGCCAAGACTGTGACTTTTGAAGCCAACAGCATCTGGTGGTTAGTTCCAACCGATAGTGATAAAGGACTTCAGATGCCGGGAACCAGTGGCAGTCTGACCCTTAACCCAAGCATGAAGGTTCAGCTGGGTGCATTCCCTTATCCTTTTGCAAATTCTGGCTATACCGTGGCAAAATATGGCAAACTCAGGGACAGCAATGGCGATACTGCTCCCGCAGACAGCGAAACGGTATTGGCCCCCCTTAACGATCAGTTGGTGACGTATGGTCTTCAGCTTAAACAAAATACAATAAACGGATCACCAGCCACACCATATTATTCTCTTATCCTGCAGCAAGTGGCTACACGGCTTTATCTTGGCTCCCCACCTGTCCAAAACGTGTTGGTGACCTTTGATGCGCCGGGCGGGAAGATTACGCGGTATGGACAAGGTTTGGTGGTGTGGTATGGCATGCCCGGTACGGATGGCAATTTTTTTGGGGGAGCGTTATCTTGCGTCGCCCTAAATAACCGGGCGAAAATGGTCCGTTCAACGGATGGCAGCGCCAGCAGCAGCAACACCGTTACGCCTTGGTCCTGGACGGGCTCTGCAGCCCTGCCGATCGGGAAGACTTACGCCTGGCAGTTATGGAAAAGCAAATATGGTGAAACTCCGACATATTCGATATCACCCGCCACCAATTGGATAGCCCAAGGCCAGCTGTCCCTTACGGACTCTAGCGTTTTAAGCTTAACGTACCAGATCACTCCGGGAGAAAAATCATAAGAAACGCTACATAAAACAAAGGGATCCAGGAAAAAACTGTATCCCTGCCTTGTTAATGCAGCAAAAAAGACCGATTAATGTGAAGTGTGCGGGCCTCTTGATCAACACTTAAAACGGCTTCTTTGTTAAAAGGTAACGTATAAACGTTTTTCTGGTCATCTATGATGTCCAAAAAATCGCCAGCCCCGTAATTTTCAACGGCACGGATAGTGCCAACCAATTGACCCTGTTCATCCACGACCTGCATGTCTATTAAATCACGATAATAAAATTCGTCCTCTTCAGGGTGTGGTAGCTGGTCGCGATGCACGTACAATTTTGTCCCCACCAAGGATTCTGAGGCGTTACGATCAACGCATCCCTTAACACTGGCAATGACAAGACTTTGCGATCTTACCTGTATTATTTTTAAAGCTACAATCGAACCTGAGAAGGTCCTTAAAGGGCCATAGGCCGTTAAATCATCTGGACTTTCGGTTAAGGTTTTAACCCTCACCCAGCCTTTAAGACTCTGGGGGCCGACGATCTCACCCAGGCATATGAAAGCCTGGGGGGATGTATTATCTGTCACAGAAAAAACTAACCTTCTGCTTGCGCTGCTGCCGCTGCTTTTTCTTGTTCAGCCTTTATGCGTGCTTGCGCCTTCTTCTTAGGGGCAGCCTGTTTCGGGTTGTTTTTTACAGCAGCCGCATTTGGTGCGACCAAGTCAGTGCCTTTAAAAAACTTAACAACGCGATCTGTCGGTTGTGCGCCAACAGACATCCAATATTTTACGCGTTCCGTATTTAAAACGACTCTGTCAGCATGGTCAGATGCCAAAATCGGATTGTAGGAACCAACGCGCTCTACAAAACGACCATCCCTTGGACAGGTGGCTTCTGCCACAACAATACGATAAAAAGGCCGTTTTTTTGACCCACCCCGTGCTAAACGAATTTTCAATGCCATGTGTTTTCTAACTCCTTAATTGTTTTCATTATTCCTTAAGACCGTCCCAAAAGACCCCTTAACCCTTGACGCATAAATCCTTTTTGCCCCAATTTGCCCATCTGTTTCATCATCGTTTGCATCTGTTGAAACTGCTTTAAAAGACGATTAATATCCGAAACGTTCTGACCACAACCCAGTGCCACCCTGCGCTTGCGGGATGCATTTAAAAGGCGGTAATCCCGTCGTTCCTTAACCGTCATAGATCTTACAATGGCAATTTGCCGATGAATAAGTCGGTCGTCCACGCCGGCTTCTTGCATTTTGTCTTTTATCTTACCCACACCGGGCAAAAAACTCATCAAGCCGGACAAACCACCCATCTTCATCATTTGTTCTAAGTGCTTAGCCATATCATCCAAATCAAAATGCCCTTTTTGCATCTTTTTTGCAAGTTTTTCAGCATCTTCTTCGTTAACGAATTCAGTTGCCCGTTCTACCAGGCTGACAATGTCGCCCATATCCAAGATGCGGCCGGCGATTCTGTCGGGTTGAAAAACCTCTAATTCGTTGGTTTTCTCACCAACGCCCAAGAATTTAATAGGGCACCCTGTGACGGCTCGCATGGACAGGGCGGCGCCACCACGACTGTCACCATCAACACGGGTTAAAATTAATCCGGTCAAGCCAACTTGATTTTGAAACTGGGTGGCAATGGTCACAGCATCTTGGCCGGTCATGGCATCGGCTACCAAAAGCGTCTCTAAGGGCTGGATCATTTTTTTCAGACTGACGACTTCGTTCATCAGGGTTTCGTCGATGTGTAAACGCCCAGCGGTGTCAAACAAGATAACATCGACGCCCTGACGTTTCGCCTCTTGCAATGCTCGTTCAGCAATTTGCAAAGGTTTCTGGCCTTCTATAATCGCCAGACTTGGTATTTGCAGCTGCTTGCCCAAAACTTCCAATTGATGCTGGGCGGCGGGGCGATAGACGTCCAAAGAAACCAATAAAACCTTTTTGTTCAACTTCTCGGTCAAGTGCCGTGCTAATTTGCCTGTGGTCGTTGTTTTCCCAGACCCCTGCAGCCCAACAAGTAAATAGGCAAACGGCGATGCGGCGGCCAGGTTCAAAGGCTCAGCCGTTGTGCCCAGCATCTCAACCAAAAAGTCGTGAACGATTTTAACAACCATCTGGCCGGGTGCGATACTGCGCACAACCTCTTGCCCTACAGCTCTCTCACGAACCTGTTCAATGAACTGTTTGACGACTGGCAAGGCTACATCAGCCTCTAAAAGGGCGATGCGTATTTCGCGCAAGGCTGCGTTCACATCATCTTCGCTTAAAAATCCACGACCGCGCAGTTTCTCAAAAACCGCTGATAAACGCTGCGATAGAGTTTGAAACACAAGAAAAACCTTTTTTAACAATTGTGTTCTTACCTATATCACTTATCGTTGAACAGGTCTGCCCCTCTTGTTAAAAAATACCACAAACCCGTTTTTTTTGGGGAACCGACGGAGATGCGCTGACAGCTGCCATTGCTAAAGCTGTGGGGACGAAAAATTTAATGATAACATCCAAGACATCTGGTTCGTGTTTATAATTACCCCTGGCCTGTTCATAAGATATATAGTCTTGCCTGGTTCGGAACCTTGGCTCTCCGTCAGGTGAGCGGTACCATACACTGGCGTAGGACTGATTCAAAGAAAGCCCCAAAATGACACATAATCCCAAAGTGGCACAAACACATTTTGATTTAATATTCATTTTCACCTCCCAATTAATTACAAATACGTAATATAAGGTCAAATTTGAATATATGTTTTTTAGTTAACAATAAGTTAACAGGGCTGAAAGAAGTTGCAAAAAATAATTATAAAATTTATATAAAATTAACTATTTATTAACGTTTCCTTTGCCAAACTGTAAACCAGTAACAGCTTCAAATTTTGAAAGGCAAAGTTTTGATGGGTACGTATCATGGTTTTTCTACTGCTGAATGGGAAATGCGTCAAGAGCTGGCAGCAGCCTATCAATTGGCGTCTTTGTTGGAATGGACGGATTTAATTTACACTCATATTTCTCTGCGTGTTCCAGGCGAAGCGGATGCTTTTTTAATTAACCCCTTTGGTCTGCATTTTCATGAAGTGACCCCAGAAAATCTTATCAAGATTTCTGTAACAGGCGAAATACTCAGCGAAACCGCCTATACAGTGAACAGAGCCGGTCTTGTCGTGCACAGTGCCATTCATGCAGCAAAGCCAGAAGTTCAGGCGATTGTTCACCTGCATACGGTTAACGGAATGGCCATCGCAGCCATAGAAGAAGGGCTTTTGCCCATCAGTCAGCATGCCTGTCATTTTTATGGAAGAATTGCGTACCATGACTATCAGGGGATTGCCATTCATGATGAAGAAAAGCAACAATTGGTCGAAAACCTTGGCAATAAAAACATTATGATTCTTCGTAATCACGGATTTTTGACAGCTGGCCAGTCCTTGGCCGAAGCGTTCACAACCATGTATACCCTTGAGAAAGCCGCCCAGGTGCAGATTTCAGCCTTATCCATGGGACTAAAGCTATCGATACCGTCGCACGAAGTTTGCCAAAAAGTGGTCCATGAAACGGGGATGCATAACATTAAAAATGCCGATATTGAATGGCAAGCCTTAAAAAGGCTATTACCTTATCAAAGGCTTTCAGAAGAGGCTTTTGAAAGAACGACGTCGATGAGGATTGCATCCTAAAAAAGGCACACACAAACCGACAAGGATCATAAGGATGAAAGGGATTTCACGCCACTGGCTGTAAAAAGTTGGGTTTACAAGGGCCTTTGGTAATGCGAAATCAATATAGCCAATTTGATTAAGTTCTAGGCGTTGCAAAACTCTGCCACAAGGGTCAACAACTGCAGAGACCCCATTATTCGCCGCCCTTATCAAAGGTACTCCGTGTTCAATGGCTCGGACCCGCACAATTGCCAGATGCTGATAGGGGCCAAAACTTTGTCCAAACCACGTATCATTCGTTAAGCTTAACAGCCATTGCGCCTTGAAACGGGGTCCCAACACCAACTGGGGGAAAATTCCTTCATAACAGATCAACGGCTGAAAGGGGGGCAGATGGGCAGAGCTTAAAACCCTTAGTTGCGCGCCGCCCTGATAGTCAAATGCGCCATGGGTTAACTTTTCAATGCCTATTAGGCTTTTAAATGGCGCATATTCACCAAAAGGGGTCAAATGGTATTTGTCATAACTGTCCGTAATGATGCCTTGATCATCAAGAATGTACAGGCAATTATAAACGACAGGGGTGTCATTTGGTTCATAAATGACCCGAATGCCGCCGGTGATAAGGACCCCATCCTTCGAAATAGACGTTTTCAAACCATCGATTAAAGAAGGATTTTGATTTAAAGGAATGGTAACCGCCGCCTCTGGCCAAATAACAGCCTTTAGGGGCCGTTCAGCCGCCAGCTGAGAAAGACTTTGATAAAGCAAAAGGTTCTTTACCCGTTCCTGAGGCAACCATTTCATTCGCTGAGGAATGGATGCTTGGACTAGGCGAAGATTGATATCTTCATGCTCAAGGGTCGGCGTGTGGGTCAGACGATAATGTCCGCCCACCCATAACCCAGCCATAACGAAAACCATGCTGAGAGTCATTTTTAAAGATCGACTATACAAAGCAGACGCCGCCAAAACTGTCAGGAACGACAATCCATAAACACCAATCCAGGCCGTTGATTGCAGCATGGTGAGCGTCCAGGTATAGCCCATTAAATTCCAAGGAAAGCCTGTAAATAAATAGCTTCGAAGCCATTCCATTAAGGCCCAAAGGGCTGAAAACAACCACACCTTTTGAAGAGGGGGACAAGACCAAAGCGCTGTCAAGAAACAAACAAGTCCTGGGAAAATAGCCATTAAGCCGGCTAATCCGACTACAGCCAAGGGGCCAAAATAAGTTAGATTGGCCGTTTCAAAGGCGAAATAAATCCAATACAATCCCCCAGAAAAATGCCCCCAACCGAACATCCAACCCATTAAAAAGGTTTGTTTGATGGTCTTGTTTTCCAGGACGGTTAATAGGCCCAAGAAACAAGGGATCAGTATAAAAAACAGGTGCAAGGGGGCGAATGCGAGACTGGCGGCGGCGCCTAAGACAAAAGACAAGCTATAAGGGTAACGGCTCAGCCATTTCCGCAAGAATTGTTGTGCTTGGATGAGGTTTGGTTCTAGATCAATCATGGCCCATGGATACTATATTTCCCCGGTGACAGCCAAGCGAAAAAGGTTGGGGCCCCCGAGCATTTTACGTTTTCAAGGGGGACACGTCAAACAAGCTGTCGGGGATATGTCCTGGATCGTTCAGCGAGATTGTTTCAGGCACAAATTGCACCAACGTTTCATTCCCCTGGGGATCTTTCACAACCCATTGCTGCAACCCTTTGACGTTGCCGTTTGCATAAATACTGAAATAGAGGGTCAAGGACTGGCCCGTTGCGTCCCCTTTTGGCGTCATGACAACTTCAATAAACTCGGCCGTTTGAACGACCTTTTCTACGGTCACATCCCTCTTCAGGTCAATTTTGGGCTTTAAGATAAAGGCAGCGGGGGTGTAGTCAAGATTGTAACGACTTTCGCTGTTGTCATTCAGGTCATAAACCACAAGCTCGTCCTTGTTAGCAATCAGTGTCTGTCCGACCTCGCATTCATAATCTAAGCGCATCTTTCCATTGGCTTTAGCATCCCGCTTCAGCCAAATTTTTCCACTGACTTGGCTTTTGTCAGAGTTGGTTTGGACAAACTCCGCTACCAACGATTTAATGCCGTTCAAAAAACTCTGAACTTTCAGAGCCAGAATTGGTGCGGGATTCTGCTCTGCTGCGCAGGGAATCACTAAAAACAATAGAATGATTAAGACGTTTCTTTTCATTTCACTTCCAAGGTGTTAACTGTACCGCTCTCAATTAATTTGGCGAGTTTTTCTGTTTGATTTTTTGCGCATAAGCTTCGGCTCAAAATCCTTCCATAGCTGGCTATGTGTGGATCTTTCGCCTGGTTTCTGCACAAAGACTCTACCATAAAATTCCCGCAAAATCATCTGAAAGTGGTATAAGATTTGTCATCATACTTAGCACAGGAATGATCCTGTGGTATTGAATAAGTCTAGACAGATGTAAGATGTTTGGGGGCGAGGGCACTAATTAAAAAAGTGCTGTGAGCTATGCCCCTTTTCAAACGAGAAAAAGGCCTTGAGAATAGGAATTGATGAACCCTAAACTCAGAGGCCTTTTCATGCGTGCGCCAAGAAGTGCGAAAGATCAGATAACTTTCTTTGTTCCTACAATCATCAGCTTTGTTTTTACAGTTCCCAAGTTAATGAGTCCCATCTCGTTCTCCACCCAAATAATGTCGGCGGTTATTGTTCCTGTGTTGTCGAACAGTTCCTCACTATATATGCTTGGCAAACTCATACTTCCAGCATTTTTAAAAGATTCAGTCTGAAAATTAAAACTCAAAGATTCTGTTTCTAAAGGCAAGAGATAACCATTTAAGTCACAAATCGCAAGGAAACGTTCCTCAATCTTTGACTCAATCTCTTTGGCTATAATCATGCGCCATAAAGTACGCTGAGATGGCATAGACTTTAATTCTGCTGCTGCTTTAAATTGTGCGGCAGCCCCTTTGTAATCCTTTTCTTTGTAAAGAATTACACCAACATTATGCATCGCATTGGCATGTTTATGACCAGACAAGGTAACCACTTTCTGAAAGCATTCCTTCGCCTCAGAAAGGTTTGCAGCATTCCGTAAAGCAATTCCCTTCTCGTAGAGTGCGTCAACACCATCCGTCATATCAGATCCAAATGTCACAGAAGTCATTACGGACAAAAGGCCACAGAAAGATGCAATAAATAACTTCTTCATGTGATTCTTCCTCTTGATTGTTGGATTTTTCATTTATATTTCCCCTTGTTTTTGTGATTTTGGGGCTCTGTGTTTCTTCACTCTAAGCCTATCGTTGAGATTTTAGCAAAAATTTTATATAATTCAAGCGCATAGTTGTCCAGCTCAAAAACTTCCATCCCTTCTGACGCCAGCAATTCTTAAGAATTTATAGAGAGGTACATACCACTTTTAAATGATTTTGCGAGTTTTTCTGTTTGATTTTTTGCGCATAAGCTTCGGCTCAAAATCCTTATGTAGCTGGCTATGCGCGGATCTTTCGCCTGGTTTCTGCGCAAAAACTCTGCCATAAAATTCCCGCAAAATCATTTGAAAGTGGTACAGTTTCCATAAGGAAAATTTTCTGCAGCTTTTAGTAAAGAAGAACCCTGGGAAATCATTTGAATGGGGTATATTGTAGCATAAAAACTGTCCTGGAAAATTGCATGTCTTCTTCTGAATCACCAACACCTATGATGCAACAGTACTGGCGGGTCAAGGAACAACATCCAGATTCCTTGTTATTTTATCGCATGGGCGACTTTTACGAGTTATTTTATGATGATGCGGTAACAGCCGCGGCGGATCTGGATATTGCGCTTACCAAACGGGGAAAAACCGATGGGCAAGATATTCCCATGTGTGGCGTGCCGGTCCATTCACACGAGGTGTATTTGGCCAAGCTTATTCAAAAGGGGCATAAAGTTGCCATTTGCGAACAATTGGAAAGCCCCCAGGCTGCGAAAGAACGGGGCGCTAAGGGGCCGCTTCGGCGGGATGTGGTGCGAATTGTCACCAGCGGAACGTTAACGGAAGATGGTCTTTTACCCACCAAAACCTATAATTTTCTGATTGCCCTTTCGCCTGTTCACAAAAACACCGTCGGCGTGGCGGCCGTTGATTTATCCACCGGTTACTTCACGGTGGAAAGTACAAATCCTAAAAATCTGGCCACGGTCTTGGCACGCCTTGAGCCGGCCGAGATTGTGCTGCCTGATTCCCTGTTGCAGCACCCTGATTTGTTTGAAACCTTTGGCCTTTGGAAAAAGAAGCTGAGTCCTTTGCCGCTGGCACGTTTTGATTTGGAAAATGCCCGTCACCGTTTGGAAAAGCTTTATGCGGTGAAAACGTTGCAGGCGTTTGGTGATTTAAACCCCAGCGAATGGCAGGCGGCCGGAGCCGTGGTTGATTACCTGCACATTACCCAAAAACAAACGTTAACCCATATTCAACCCCCGCGCCTAATTTTGGACCAAAGCTTTTTGGTGATTGATACGGCCACCCGTCGCAGTTTGGAATTAACCCGCACCCAAAATGGTGATTATAAGGGCAGCCTGCTGGACTGCATCAATCGCACGGTGACTGCGGCCGGTTCGCGCCTGTTGGCGCAACAGTTAAGCTCGCCTTTGCTGGATGTGGATGCCATCAACCAACGTCTTGATCAAGTGGCGTTTTTTATGGATCATGCTGATTTACGGCATCAAGTTCGCGATTTGTTAAAACAATGCCCAGATGCGGAACGGGCGTTAACACGCCTTTCCATGGGGCGGGGTGGTCCGCGCGATTTAGGGGCGCTGAGGCAAACGGTGCGACAAGCTTTGACTTTGGAAAGCTTTTGGCAAGGGGATCATCCTTTTAAAATGTGGGTGCAGGCTTTAGGTGGGCATGCAGATATTTATGACTTACTTCGTCAGGCTTTAAGCGATGAATTGCCTCTGTTGGCCCGCGATGGAGGGTTTACGGCGCCAGGCTACAACCAGCAACTGGATCATTTTCGCCAATTGCGCGACAACAGCCGTCAGTTAGTTCAAAACCTTCAACAGCAATATATTCAAAATACAGGCATTGCGACCCTTAAGATTCGTCACAATCATGTGCTGGGGTATCACATCGACATTAGTCCCAGCCACGCGCCCAAGGTGCCACAGGATTTTATTCATCGGCAATCATTGGCCTCAAGCCTGCGGTATACAACCGTGGAGCTGAACGAGTTGGAAAAGGCCATTGAGTCGGCGGCCAGTCAGGCCGTGACCTTGGAGTTATCTTTGTTTGAGCAACTTGTGCAGGCCATCCAATCGCATCATCAACCCCTGCTGGCGTTGGCCAATGCTTTGGCGGGGTTCGATGGGGCATGCAGTTTGGCAGAGGTCGCCAGCCAGCGGAGTTACACGCGTCCCATCCTTGACAAATCTCTGACATTCAAACTGACCCAGGCCCGTCACCCAGTTGTTGAACAAGCATTGCAGGATAATACATTCGTTGCCAATGATACCCATTTCCATGATAAGCGGCGGCTTTTTCTGATAACGGGGCCGAACATGGCGGGGAAAAGCACGTATTTGCGCCAAAATGCGTTGGTGGCGATTTTGGCTCAGATGGGTTCTTTTGTGCCAGCCCAAGCGGCTCATATAGGGGTTGTTGATCGGATCTTTAGCCGCGTTGGGGCCGCCGATGACTTGGCAGCAGGGCAAAGTACGTTCATGGTTGAGATGGTCGAAACCGCCACGATTTTGCATCAGGCGACAGCGCGTTCATTGGTGATTTTAGATGAAATCGGGCGGGGAACTGCCACCTATGACGGATTGGCAATTGCTTGGGCCGTGACCGAGGCGTTGTACCACCAAAACCAGTCGCGCACATTATTTGCCACCCATTATCATGAATTAACTCGCCTGACGGAAACGCTGCCCAACTTGGACTGTCTAACCATGCGCATTCAAGAAGACCAGGGTCGGGTTGTGTTTTTGCATCAGGTGATCAGTGGCTGCGCCGATAAGTCGTATGGGGTGCATGTGGCGGCCCTGGCTGGCCTACCAGCCAACGTTGTAACTCGTGCTCAGCAATTGTTGGAAACTTTTGAAAGCCAGCCGCAGCCTGCCCAGCGCCAACTAACTATTCCTTTATCTAAGCCCGTTGTTCCTGTTTCAAAGGTGGAGCAGGAACTTAAGGCGCTGGACCTTGATAGTCTAACCCCCCGAGAGGCGTTGGATGTGTTATATCGGCTGAGGCAGGGGGGTGATTAAGAAAAAGCTTGAGGAAAAAGCTTATTTGGGATTAAATGATTTCTATTAGGGGCCGTAGCTCAGTTGGGAGAGCGCTACAATGGCATTGTAGAGGTCAGGGGTTCGATTCCCCTCGGCTCCACCACATCTTATGACAGAATTTGGTCGCATGACCCCGAAGAATGAAGCTGAAAAATTTCTGGCGTGCTTAGCAGACGTTTTGATGTCTTTTGAGGCTCTGGATGTGGATGAAATTTCAGAAGGCCTTTCGATTATCGTCCCTACCGGTCAGTACCTTTTGAATTACCATGGGGTTGCAAAACAGCTGTGGTTGTCATCGCCTTCGACAGGCGCCCACCATTTTGTTTATCAAGATTCAGGGTGGGTTTGCACCCGCACCCATCAGACTTTACTGACTGTACTGGACAACGAATTAGCTGCCTTTGGTTGTTCCCTTCAAGGGTTCCCATTGACGTGCAACTAGGCCCCCATAAGAACAGTTTCCAACAACTTGCTTTTTTAAAGCCTTACTTTTCGCCTTATCGCCGTCAAATCTTTCTAGCTCTACTGGCCTTAGCCCTAGCGGCCTTTCTGGTTTTGGCACTTGGCACTGGTGTGAGACATTTTATTGATCAGGGGTTTTTGAATCAACCCCATCAAAATTTATTAAGCCTGCTGTTGGTAGTATTTGTGCTGATTGGATTGCTGGCTTTGGCTAGTTTTGGCAGAACTTATTATGTAACTTGGCTGGGCGAAAGGGTTGCCGGTAATCTTCGCCAACATCTTTTTGAGCATCTTTTAAAATTAGAAATCAGCTTTTTTGAGAACACGCGAGCTGGCGAGTTGATATCGCGCTTAACAACCGATACTGGCCTGATTCAAATTCTGTTGGGAACATCAGCTGGCCTTGCCATTCGAAATACGATGATGTTCGTCGGCGGTTTGGGGATGATGGTCGTCACCTCAATATGGTTGACCTTTCTGTCTTTGTTGGTTGTTCCTTTGGTTATTCTTACCATCCGCATTTTTGGTCGTCGCGTTCGCCGTTTTTCCAAATTGGCCCAAGACCGGCTTGCCGATTTAGGGGGTTATATTGATGAATGCTTGAATAACATCCGCACAGTTCAGGCCTTTACCCATGAAGACCATGATAGAAAAGTTTTTCGCGACACTTCTCGAAAATTTTTTGTCGCTGCCGTCAAACGGACGCTAGCACGATCTCTTTTAGCATCCGTTGTGATTGTCGTTGTGTTTTTGGCGGTTGCTGGGGTTTTGTGGTTGGGGGCTACCAAAGTTTCAAAGAATGAAATGACCGTCGGCCAACTGTCAGCCTTTATCTTTTATGCTGTGGTGGTTGCCGGTTCAGCTGGATCGTTCAGTGAAATTTTGGGTGACTTGCATCGAGCCGCTGGGGCCGCTGAGCGGTTGTTGGAGTTGTTATCCATTCAGCCTGCTTTCCATGAGAAGTCTATTTCACGCACCTTGCCCAGCGTTTCAACTGGTACCGTTGCCATTCACGGCGTGTCGTTTTTTTATCCATCATACCCTGATCGACCTGTGTTAGGGCAGATAACAGTATCTGTGTCGCCTGGAGAGAAATTGGCCATTGTCGGGCCACCGGGTGCAGGCAAAAGCACCTTATTTTCATTGTTAATGCGCTTTTACGATCCCCAGTCGGGATCCATTCATTTTGACGGCGTGGATATTAAAGATGTCAATGTTCAAGCTTTAAGACACCGCATTGGATTGGTGGCGCAAGAACCGGTTTTATTTTCGGCCAGTATTTTTGACAACATTCTGTATGGGCGACCGAAAGCCACTGAAAAGGAAGTTTGGCAAGCAGCTGATTGTGTTCAATTAGAGGATTTTCTGACCACCTTGCCCCACGGCATTCATACCAAAGTCGGTACCAAGGGTATTCGTCTGTCAGGCGGGCAAAAACAACGAATCGTTATTGCACGGGCCATTTTACGAAACCCTAGTCTATTGTTGTTGGACGAGGCCACAAACGCTTTGGATACCCCCAGCGAACAGGCTGTTCAACAAGGCCTAAGCCATTTGATGTCAACCCGGACAACCCTTGTGATTGCGCACAGTCTGGGCACCGTTTTAAATGCTGACCGCATTGTTGTCATGGAAGGTGGCCGGGTTCGGGCCGTTGGCACCCATGCAGAGCTGATCGGCCAAGACGAACTGTATCGTCGCCTGGCCACCTTGCAATTTGCCGATGCCATGTCGTTGTTGGGCGGGAAAGCTCTGCCTGATGTTCTTTAATCTTTCCAGTACATAAGTCCTGAACCTGAACGTAATTATCACGCATACTCAAATCATTCTCGTATGGTCGATTACATGCCTGATCGCATTGTAAGTTAGAATCAGCTTTGATGATCTAGTGAATTAACTCGAATATTCCTAAATTCAGCATTCTAATTATATTGGGTCTACCCGCATTGTGGGATTCTTCCATACTGTATTTAAGATTTTTTTTCTCTTTAGTACAATTTTGAAGCTCAGCTAGAGACGACGTATACACATTTCTTTGTATAAAAAGATAGCCGCGAACAATTTTTATGGCCAAATCAGCAGCATATTCGACGTCAATACGGTGCATAAAGGCATTATGAGTCATCAATATCTCTTTGTTCTTTAACACAAACTCAATTTTGCCAGGTATACAAAGCCATATGAAAATCGCGTTTTTTAGACTTTCACCATTTTGTGCGTGGTATCCTTTGATATATTTGGTTTCAAGGTCTGGCGCTACGGTTTGCCTAACCTGATCCCAAAGAGCAAAATCGTTCGAGGTTGCAGATTCTGCACAACTAATCGCATTTTGCAGGGGGCCCTCGACTGGTTCAACAGATTGGCTTTGCAATTCATGGATTAATGCATTCGTTGCTTCGTTTGAAAAAACGCCGGTCTTTTTCGCTGCCTTTAGGCACCCCCGCTTCAAAGCGCATTGTTCCCCTATCTTCAACATATAATACCACAACACCTCCTTTGCCAAATCAAGCGTATAAAATTTATGATTAATCTTCAGATATTCTGTATGTTTTTGAAGAACTATTTCATTCTCTATAAGGGCATGTACTTTGTCTTTGGTACAAAGCGACAGAAGGACAGCGTTTTTCAGGGTTTTAACATTTTTTTCTTGGTAACCCTTGATAAAGCTTGGGTCAAGGTCCGGCAAATGGTTGCGCCTGATGTCGTCCCAAAAAACGAAATCATGAAAATTTTTTTCGGATGACAGACCAAGGGCGATGGCGTCTTTCAAAGACCCTCTTGCTGCACCAGGTTCTGTTTCCTCAATCATGTTATCTGGGGCTGCCGTTGAAGCCCTCACAATTTCCGCGCCAAGTAACAAAGAAAAAATGATGGGAAAGAATTGTCTGAACGCGTTACTCATAAAACCTGAAAAAATTAAAATCTCCAAACTTAAATGATGCGGTAAAAAAAGATCCCCATAAATGAAAAACTTTTACAGGTGCAGATAATGCTTTTTTTGTTTTGATAATCTTACATTTTGCTGTTAAAGAGTTTTTAACCATTTTTTACGATTCTGGCGATGAATTCCCTTATTAGTGGATAGGGAGAATCGAAAACATAAACATTTAAGATAGATTTATTAGATTTAACGTTATATGGTGCAGGCTAAGAAATGCGGATACGTGAAAAAGCTTAGCAAACGACAAAAGTTGTAAGGACGGATACTTTGAGCAAGAATATTGTGGTAGTGGAATCGCCAGCCAAAGCAAAAACGATTAACCGTTATTTAGGGAATGACTTTGTGGTACTTGCCAGTTACGGGCATGTCCGTGATTTGGCGGCTAAGAATGGATCTGTGAATCCTGACGATGGGTTTTCCATGACCTGGGAAACAAACGATCGATCTGAAAAACAACTAAAAGAGATCATTAAAGCCGTTAAAGGGGCTGACAACCTTTACCTAGCGACCGACCCTGACAGAGAGGGGGAGGCTATTTCCTGGCACGTTCAAAAAGTGCTTGAAGAGAGAAACGTTTTAAAAGGCACCACTGTTCAACGCATTGTCTTTAATGAAATCACCAAGTCGGCTGTTCAACAATCGCTAAAACAGCCACGTCAAGTTGATATGGCTTTGGTCGAGGCCTACCTAGCCCGCCGCGCCTTAGATTATTTAGTGGGTTTTACCCTATCACCGGTGTTGTGGCGTAAATTACCCGGATCACGATCTGCTGGACGCGTGCAATCGGTAGCTTTGCGGCTAATTGTTGAACGGGAACAAGAAATAGAGGCCTTTAAAAGCCAAGAATACTGGACAATCACCGCCGTTCTGTTGAACCCAAAAAACCAAGCTTTCCAGGCCCGCTTAACCCACCACCACGGGAAAAAACTGGATAAGTTTGATATTCCAACGCAAGACGTTGCTGACAAAATTGTTACGGCCATCAAACCAGAAGATTTAACAGTTATTGAGGTTGAGAAGAAGCAGGTTAAGCGTCACCCAGCGGCCCCCTTTATCACGTCCACCTTGCAGCAAGAGGCATCGCGTAAATTAGGGTTTGGCACCAGCCGCACCATGCAAATTGCCCAACGGTTATATGAAGGGGTAGACATCGCTGGCGAGACCACCGGTCTGATCACCTATATGCGTACCGACAGCGTCATTATGTCAAAAGATGCAATCGCAGAAGGCAGAGAGTTTTTGTTGAAGGCTTACGGCAAAGAATACGTGCCAGACCAACCCCGACAGTTTAAAAGCAAGGTTAAAAACGCGCAAGAGGCCCATGAAGCCATTCGCCCCACCTTATTGTCGCGCCGTCCCCAAGAAGTAGCCGCCTATTTGGATGATGCCCAATACAAGTTGTACGACCTTATTTGGAAGCGTACGCTGGCCTCACAAATGGAAAGCGCTGTCTTTGATCAAGTGGGCGTTGATGTGGCCAATGCTGCCAAAAAAACCATCTTTCGGGCAACCGGCTCAACTCAGGTTTTTGATGGATTCTTGAAGTTATATCAAGAAGGCGTGGATGATGAACCCGAGGCGCCAGAAGGGGACAGCTTGCTGCCTCCTTTGAACCAAAATGATAAAATTGAAAAACAATCGATTACGCCCAACCAGCATTTTACCCAGCCCCCGCCGCGTTTCTCGGAAGCCAGCTTGGTTAAAAAGTTGGAAGAACTGGGGATTGGCCGTCCCTCAACGTACGCGTCTCTGATTCAAGTGCTGCAAGACCGTGACTATGTGCGCCTGGAGAAAAAGCAATTTACACCTGAAGACCGTGGACGATTGGTAACTTCCTTCTTGGTTCACTTCTTTAAGAAATATGTGGAATACGATTTCACAGCCCATTTGGAAGAACAGCTGGATGAAATATCCGCTGGGCAACAATCGTGGCAGACGGTTATGTCGACCTTCTGGAAAGATTTTTATAAGACCGTCGAGGACACCCAACCCCTGCGTGTCACCGAAGTGATCGACAAATTAGAACAAGATCTCAGCCAGTATTTGTTTCAAGATTTACCCAAAGAACAACGCTTATGCCCCAGCTGTCACGAGGGCACCATCAGCTTGAAGTTGGGCAAGTTTGGGGCCTTCCTGGGTTGTTCCCGTTATCCGGATTGTAAGCATACAAAACCTTTGGGGAGCAGCAAGGATGAATCGCCAGAGGGTGGCTTTGAATCAAACGAGCCAAAACTTATTGGCGTTGACCCAGATACCAAAGAAAACATTTTGTTGAAAAAAGGTCCCTATGGCCCCTATTTAGAATGGGAAGGCAGCGACGTCGTTATTGCCGAGACAGCGCCAGAGGAAGAGACTGCACCAGAAGAAGAGGCAACGCCAAAAAAGGGAAAGAAAAAACCGGCTAAGAAGAAACCGGCCAAACCAAAACCCAAACGCGTGTCGATTCCCGCCGGCTTTGATAAGGATGGGATCACCCTTGAGATAGCGGTTAAATTAAAGGAACTTCCCAAACAAATCGGCCTGCACCCAGAAACATCAGAACTCCTGGTCTTAGGCATTGGGCGTTTTGGGCCTTATGTAAAACACGGTAGCTTATTTGCATCGATCCCCAAAAGTGAGAGCGTTCTTGACATAAGCTTTGAAAAAGCCTGCCAGCTGGTGGATGCAAAAGCAAAAAGGCCGGCAAAGGCCCGGCGGATCATTCCTGCCAAAAAAGTAACTCGGACTGCGGCGAAGAAGTAAGGCAGCTCGGAAAGTTCAGCGGAAGGAAGTTTAATGCCCCTTAAGCGCCCTTGCTATTGTTAAAATAAAAACCTTTTTGCATCCCACTTGCTTTAGGGTCCGGGCGCATTCCTGAAGGGTGGCGCCTGTGGTCATGACATCATCAATTAAAATAACGCCTTTATCCTTTAGCCTGTTTTGATAGCAGGTCGGGACAACAAAAGCCTGACTCACATTCTCGTGACGCTGTTGAATAGTTTTATGCCCTTGAGAAACGGTGCGACGCTTCCGCCTTAACATGAAAGGCGCATAAACAGGCTTATTTTCGATAACCTTTATAAAAGCCATGGCCAATAAGGCAGCCTGATTATAACGCCGTTGCAAAAGGCGGGTCCAATGCAAGGGTACAGGAATCAGATAATCTGCCTCTTTAAAAAAATCAGCCTCACATGTCTTCATCCAGGCGGCAAAGGAGGGGGCCAAATGAGTTGAGTCCCCATGTTTAAAACGTAAAATTAATTTTTTGGCTGCATCGTTATAAATAACAAGGGAACGACCCCTATCGTAAGGGGGCGGATACTGGTGACACACCATGCATTGTGTAGTATTACCTTTACCAGACGTAGCATATTCAAGGGGCTGACCGCATGTTTCGCAAAACGGCTCTGTAATAAAGGTTATTTCCTTCCAACAGACAGCACATAATGCATGATCAATGTCAACGCTGTCTCCGCAGTTCACACATCGCGGTGGGATAAGAATATTAAGAAGTTTGTGAGTAAACATACTTTGAATGGTAAGTTAAAAAACTTAACAAAAGATTGAAAATTGCTCGTTTGTATGAGACAAAGGGGTTAACGAATCGCTTATATACCCAGTTCTAAGGAGAATTTTGATATGGCTCAGCCCTTGATGCCAAAAGGAACGGCTATTTGGTTAATCGAAAACACAGCGTTGAACTTTGACCAGATCGCTGATTTTTGCGGGTTTCACAGCCTAGAGATACAAGCCCTGGCTGATAACGAGTCATCAGTTAGCATGGTTGGATTTGATCCCATTGCTTCTTCCCAGCTTACCTTGGAAGAAATCAGACGGTGCGAAAATGATCCTACAGCGCGACTTTCCTTGCGTCCCATAGTTGATGCTGACAACATATTGGGTAAGAAAAAGGGGCGTTATACCCCCGTATCGAAACGACAAGATCGACCTGATGCGATTGCTTGGCTGTTAAAATATTATCCCGAAATGTCGGAGCCACAGATTTGTCGCCTGTTGGGCACCACCAAGCCGATGATCCGTTCTATTAAGAGCAAGACTCACTGGAACAGCGCCAATATTAAGCCCCACAATCCTGTTCAAGTTGGTTTATGTACACAGCAAGAGCTTGATCAAGTGCTGGCCGAGATTAACAGAAAATCTGTTGAGGTTTAGTCAGTTCTTAACTATTTAAATAGACGGCCCGATTTGTAAATCGTTTTTTTCTTGACCTAAAACAACTAAAATGTATAGTCTAAATTATTGACTTTTATTTAGGCTGTCTATTCACATGACAACAAATAATGTGTTTTTTGTTGTCCTTTGTTTCGCATTTATGGGGGGCGTACCTTTCAATGCAGCGCAAGGTTCTGCAGACCTGCATCCTGGGACCAGGGCTATTCAAGCATTCGATGACAACTACAAAAAAAGTCCTAAACACGACACATCTTTATATTTCCATAATGTGGTCCGCACAGGTAAAGGCAGCCTTGACGGTCATAATTTTACAGGGATTGATTACAATTCCCAAGCTACAGCGGACGATAGGCGCATTATTTATAAGGCTTTGATTCGGTCAACACTTTATCCGAAAAGAGAGAAAAAAAAAGAGCAGGACGAGTTTTTAAATGGGTATCTTCTGAATCTCTTTGAAGTTTGTATTGATGAGGGCCCACATTTCAAAGATGACTATTATCACCAGCTGACCACCTTTGTTGTGAGTTTTTTGGCAATAACTAAGGACCAAACCCAACGCCCAGAATTTTATAAATTCGTGAAAGGTTTTAGTAATGATGTACATCAAGACACTCAATTTATAGATAAAATCGTTGCCAGCATGCCAGGCGAAAAAAGTGGGAAAAGCAATGAACAGGCTTTAGAAGACTTTGTTAAATCCATAGAAAATAGCGCCGCATTTAAAGAAGCTTATGGGGATGTAGAGGGGAAAAAGGCGGGAAGTGTTGGTGTTCCCAAAACCAAAACCAGAACCGAAATCCAACAAAGGTTGGATTTTCTGCGAAGGGACCTTTCAGAATTAAATGATATTCTTTTAACCCATAAAGATATGAAAGCCAAGGGAACTGCTGCTTACGAGCAAAGCCCACGAAATTTTGACGATCAAATAGAGAGAAATACCGCTGAGAAAATAAAAATTGAAAAGGAAATAATAACCTTAGAAGCTTCTTTGTCATCTGCTACCATTCATGCCCCAGCATCGGCCTACTCTGCCGCAGCTGCCGCTGATCAACCGGCTAAACCTGCAATCCTCCTGCGCAGACAGCCAACTCCTTCGTCCTCTGACTCTTCCAGCAGCACCATGGCGATTGCACTGAAAATTAGTTTAGTATTCTAAAAATTATTTCCTAATTTTTTATTCGGCTTTTCTGCTGTTCTATCCGTTGTTATTATTCTTTTTTCTCAATAAAGAAAAAGGAAACAGGGATGCAGTTATCAGATACTTTCCTCAAACATTTTGAACCTCTTGCCGATCCTCGTATTGATAACCACAACAAGCTTCACAAATTGCACGATATCTTGGTAATAACAATATTGGCCACAATTTGTGGCGCTGATAACTGGGTTGATATTAGTGAATTTGGCAAAGCCAAATACGATTGGTTATCAACATTTCTCGAGCTGCCTAATGGTGTGCCATCTCATGATACTTTTGGCCGTGTGTTTTCCATACTTGACCCAGAGCAATTTGAATCCTGCTTTTATGCATGGATCAAGTCACTCTCTATCGATGTTAATTCTGAGATTATTGCTATTGATGGAAAAACGCTACGGGGTTCTGGCAACAGAAGAAAAGAGAAAAAAGCCCTACACATTGTAAGTGCCTGGGCAAGCAATCAAAGTCTTCTTTTAGGGCAAGTTAAAACGGATGAAAAATCCAATGAAATTACAGCCATTCCAAAATTACTCAAGATGATTGATGTTACTGGTAGTACAGTCACCATTGACGCCATGGGTTGTCAGCAGTCAATTGCTGAAGAGATCTTAATTCAAGGTGCAGACTACGTATTAGCTCTAAAAGATAATCAACCGAAGCTTCATGAAATGGTCAAGGCAATTTTCCATATAGGAGAATCACGTCAGTACAAGAAGATGCTTAATCGACGGAAAGTAGAGAAGATCCATGATCATGGTCGCATAGAAACACGTCGCTATACATTAGTATCAGCACGCGATCCGGCAGTATTTCAACTTCGTTGGCCTGGGTTAAAGGGTGTTGGCATGCTTGAAACAACACGCACAACTAATAATCAGGTTGAGCGTAGTACCCGCTACTTTCTAACAAGTTTAGCCTATGAAAATATTGATCAGTTTATGGTTGCTGTCAGAAAACACTGGAACATAGAAATTAACCTGCACTGGTCTTTGGATGTAGGTTTTAGGGAAGACCATAACCAGGTGCATGTTGGCCACGCGGCCAAGAATTTGGCTGTCATGAGACGTATTGCTTTGAATCTACTCAAGCAAGAAAAAACGAATAAACGAGGGGTGAGCTGTCGACGGAAGGTAGCAGGCTGGGACAACAAATACTTATTGAAAATTCTAACCGCTGACCACAATTTAAAGCGCGTTTGAGCGGATTGACTGATATAAACGGTAAGTCTTTTAAAGGGGAGGATAGTGTCTAAAAATAAAAAAAACAGGAAGTAGATCTCTCAAAACCTACAAAATCAAATCAATCTACAAAAGTTTGGGAAATAGCAGAAACCGTAATTTTAAAAACTAGGCTGAGGAGATGTCAGTGCAATCGCCATGGGGGTTTCCCACAGAGATTCAAAACGAGGTTCGAAAATTGTTCGGGGAATAAGGGATCACGGGATACAACAGTTTCATTGCCATCGATATTGGTAAATTCAGATCTGTTGCTTCAAAAATTTAAAGAAAGCCTCGATTCTTTTGGAATTTGCCAATTGCTTTGGATATACAAAGAACACCTGGACGACGGGGACCTTCAAGTCGGGGAAAATGGGCGTCAGATCATCGTGATCTTTGGCAATAAAATCAGCCAAGCTGGCGATGCCAAGGCCATTTTTAACGCTTTGCAAAATTCCATAAGCATTGTTGATAACAAGCGAAGGTTCCCGAACCGTTCCGGGTTCTGCACCCAATTTTAAGATCCAGTTCACATTGTCAATCGGTGCTGTCATTTGGGAACCAAAGACGATCAGGCGATGGGTGTCAAGATCTTCTGGACCTGTTGGGGTTCCATTCACCTGCAGATAGGTTTTGCTGGCGTAAATTTTCAAACGATAATCAAACAACTTTTCATAAACTAAATTGGGGTCGACATCCTGCTGGCCAAATTGAATGGCGACATCGGCTTCGCGCATGGCAAAATCGACGTCTTCGTCGGTTAAAATCATTTGTAATTTTAAATGGGGGTAGTCTTTGCAAAAATCGGGCAACCGCGGCGCCAACCACACCGATCCCAAAGCCACGGTGGCTGAAATCTTCAGGGTCCCCCCCAACTGGTCATAGCTTTCAGCCAATTGGGATGCTGTTGCTGAAATTTGCGAAAAAATGGAACGCGTTGTTTTGAATAAAATTTCTCCCTCGGACGTTAAGGCCAAGCCGCGGGCGTGCCTTGTAAACAGAGGCAAGTTTAAATCTTTTTCCAAGTTGCTGATTTGGCGGCTGACAGCCGACTGGCTTAGATTCAATGCGGAACCCGCGTGGGTCAGGTTTCGAATTTCGGCGACGCTGTGAAAAATTCGTAATTTATCCCAATCCATAAGCCCCCAATTCTTTCAAAATCATAAACGTCAATATAGAAGGATTAGAAGGCTCCAGCACCAGTTTTCTATCCACCTGGTGGCGAAACCACGTCATTTGCCGCTTGGCATAACGCCGACTGTTCCTTTTGGCCAATTCTATCGCAGTGGGCAGGTCATGATCGCCCTTCAAAAAGCCCCTTAATTCCTGTACGCCAATCGCCTTTAAAATAAGACTATCATCAGGTAGGTCCAGGGTTTGCAACCGTTTCACCTCCTCCAGCGCTCCCGTTTGCATCATAACATCGAATCGCGCATTGATTTTTTCATAAAGGGCCGCGCGGTCGGGCGATAAAATGCAATACAAAAAGGAATGGCGGGCAGGGGGCGTTTGGGTGTGCCACCAACCAATCGACTGGCCCGTTTGCAGATAAACCTCTAACGCGCGCCCCAGGCGTTGATGATCGTTCGGTTTGAGCCGGTCTTTTACGAACGGATCGCGCCTCGCCACATAATCATAAAAATCAGCACCCAATTGGTTCGATAAATCCCGAGCATGTTGCCGCGTTGCGGGATCGATGGGGGGAATGGCCGACATCCCCTTTGTCAGGGCATTCAGATACAACCCCGTTCCGCCCACAATAATCGGCAAAACCCCGCGCTGGCGGCAAGATTCGATTTGGCTTTCTGCCTGACCCAGCCACCAACCGGCCGAACCAGTGTGATGCCCATCCACCATGCCATACAGGTGGTGGGGGATTGGCGCACAGTCATGAACACTGGGGCGCGCGCTTATAATCGACAAATCCTGATATATTTGCATGCTGTCGGCATTGATAATCTCAGCCGGTTGCGAAGGCGCCAGGTGTGCGGCCAGTTCCAGGGCCAAGGCCGATTTGCCACAGCCAGTGGGGCCAGCCAAGATAACCCCGTCATACCCTGCGTCTTTCGAAATCTGCTTTTCGAAAATTGCGGGATCTCGCGTCCTCATCTCATACCTTCGAATGCTGGAATAAAGTCAAACACATGGATGTCCACACCCTCTGCGAGGGTTCGCCATGACGGGGGATTTCAAATTATCATAATCCCTAAATATCAGATATATACGGAATATAATCCACATATATCCAAGAATCAACTCTGGCATCTGGTGAATGTTGTACAACCATCCGCTTCCCTTCTTCCTTGTAAGAAAAAGGTTTGAATATTTTTTGAAGGATGATGATATCATATAATAAAGTTTAATTTGGGCTTAAGTGCGTTCATGAAAAGAGTATGTGTAGGGTTAGGTTTGTGGATAGTCGGGTTTCAATCTGTTATTGCTTCATCGGATTCTCTTGTATCGTTAGCAGCATGTTTGGCTGCCTCTAAAGCAGCTTCAGATGATACAGACTGTTCTAAAACTTCCTTTGGGGCAAGCATTCCTCTAGCCTCTTCATATCCCTCTCAGCCTGATTTCCTTGCTGATTCTTTCGATTCTGTACAATCTCTGTGTCCCCCATCTTGCCCCTATTCTCTTCATTCCGCGCTCTCTGGTTCCTCGCCATCCGATTCCTCTTATCTTTCATCACCTTCTCTGGGTTCCCAATTTTCCGTTCCGTCTTATTCGTCACCTCTTTCTCCACTTCCTAATCATGCCCCCGCCGCTACATATCCTTTAGGTGATACTTTCTCTCTGCTGCCACCCCCTCCATCTCCATATTCTTTGGATCCCTCCTTTCAACTTAATGACACTTCTGGGCGGGTTTACCAGCAGGCTTCTTCCCAACAGGCAACCGAGGCCCCTATCACTCAGCCTATGGGGGTTGCTGAAGCATTAATCCAAGGTCAATTTCTTATCATTCAGGCTTCCCAGACTAGAATTGCTGAGCTCACGAAATCCAATCAGGAACAAGCCCTTATCATTCAGGCTTCCCAGGTTGAAAAAGACAACCTTAGAAAATTAAATGGTGAGCATCTTAGCGACCGTACGCAACTAGATACTTACAACAGACAATTAATCCAACTGGTTCAGGGGCTTGTGAACACAATCAATCAGCAAGCTTCAATTGAAAATACCACTTCCTCTAAAGGCAATTAAATCCTTTTATTTTACTGAACACGTACCGTTAAGTCGGTGAGCAGCATTCTGAGGCGCGCGATATATGCTGAGCCGGGATTGGTCTCTGAAGCGGTAATGGAAGAAAAACGTTTGAATCTTTTCTAAGAAGATGGTCTTATTGCTTACTAAAATTTTAATTTAAGTGTGTGGTGTTTGTGAAAAGTGTGTTTTTAATCATTGGATTGCTGTTGGCTGTGTCTCAACCTATTTTAGCCTCCTCAGACGAGATGGGGGCCTATGATCCCCGATCGACCGGACATCCCAATCGGACCTTTATTCCTGCCACGGTTTTGAATCCACAGCTACCCCCGCCTGTTTTGACCAATCAAAATACCCCTTATCAATCTATTTATACACCACCGTGTTGGTGTCCTGGTTGTCAGAGACACGCTTTTTCTAAGCTGGCCGCTGAGCAAGCCGAACTAACCCATTATGTGCAGCAGCAGTCGCGTCGTATGCAAGACTATATGAATCTGCAAACTTCCGTTAATCGGGATTTTTTGGCCAAAATAACGAAGCTTTTACAGATTCATGAGGAACAAGCCCGCTCATCTAATGAATTTCATAAACAACATACAAAATTCATGCAGGAGCAGGCTGCTTTTCAGCGAGAGACAAGCGAACATATCGTGGCACTTGTGGGGGGCGTGAGTCAGGCCCTGGCCAGTTTGCAACACTTGCGCGATTCAATTAACAGTGCGGTCGCCGGCTTAGGTTCCAATTCGTCGCATTGAATACAGATAAAATCACACACAATTAATAAAATTTTTATATTGTTTAAAACGATTTATTGATTTTAAAAAAGGCATTTTCTATGTAAAAAGCATTTTTCTAATTAACCAAATATTAATATTTTTTTCGATAGATTGGTACTTGTAAGGCGAAAATATAAACCGCCGAAACATTGTTACTTTTATATTAATTATTAATTGGAGAATTACAAAAATGAAAAATAATATTAAAATGGCTATGCTTCTATCAGCTATCAGCTATCAGCTTTCAAGCTTTGAATTCAGCCGCGAATGCAACCAATGCCATGGGTGATATGGCTCATGTGACCGACGCAACTCAAAAACAGCAATTATCGCCACAGTGGGGTCAAAACTTTTCTGCAGAAGCTAACAATCGTGCAATTATGACAAGCTTGGGTTTCATACCTGATCAGTACGATACAACTAAAACTAAGGTTGTACCTATGGCTGGGTTTTTAGCTCAAAGTGTTCGTGATGCCCAATTGACACGGGCTATTGACAGTATGATAGACAGCGTATTTAGTTATCAAGCGCTTGCATATGCCGCTCTTCAGGTTGCGCCCCATGTTAATGCTACAAATCCCACTGGCGCATTACCAGCACCTATAACTATATACTCTAATGGAACAGGTAATGGCCCATCTAATACTAATCCCAGCGAATATGCTCTTAAAACTGGCAGCAACTATAGCATTTTTTTAAATCAAGCAGGAATGTTCGGACCTGACGAAGATGACGATGTAGTAACTACCCCTGTGTCATTGAACCCAGATTCCAGTAACGCTGCTACGGCATCTATGAAATCTCCAGCTCAAAAAGTTGGCATGTTATTGCGCTGTATTTTCGGTATTGATTCCGACACTTTCAATAAAAAATTGAACTTGTCGCCTTTAGATATGGAAGATTCAGGAAAAGTGGTAACAGCCATTTTTGATCGTGTTTTGGGTGAAAATCGTACAGGTACTGGTGCGACTTTAGCAAGTAGATTAGCAGGAATCCCTGTTAATTGTACTAACGCATGGTCAGCTAGTTTGACCAACGGTGGCAATAAGGCCTTTGGATCTGGGGGTAATGGTATTTTTAACGTAGGTGCCGGTGGTGGTAATATTCTCAACTTTGGCAACAGTGGTACTACCCCATCTGCTTATTTTGACTGGTGGTTTAGCCGTAATCTTGGGTCAAACCAAGCTGGTATTACAATGACCTCGGCAAGAGACGCGTCCTATGATATTCAACGTTTAAAACTATTGCTTAATTCTGTGGTGCAACCAGTAACTTACAGTTCAGGTGCTCAGGTTGTTCCCATAAACCCAATAGTAGCTCCAAATGCTCTTAATGCCTCTGGACCTGGTGCATCGTCAACAGCATCTGCTGCTGCTTCAACAACATCTGCGGCCGACACAATTGCTTCAGGTGCTGCAACAACTGCAGCTACTGCAGCCAACTAAGACCTCTTTTAAAAAAGAATCGTCTTTCATTCAAACGCTGTCCTCACAGAATTCTGTGGGGGCAGTTTTTTTTGATTGCTGTCAATTCAAATGGTTTTTCTATTCCCTCCCCCTGTCGTTCTCACGAATACTCTAGCCTGTTTTCATAAGTTCGTGAAAAAAACACAAGGCGAAGGGCCAATTTAACTAAATATTAACCATATTTGGTTTAATATTGATTATAACAAAATCAATAAACTATTATTATTCAAAAATTTGAACGCGGGTTTTCTATCTCGTGTTTTGCATGGAGTCTGCTTTATGAAGGTTAACTGTAAAAAATTACTACTTTTGGGGACGTTTATTCTTCAAACGTTTGGGGCTGGGGCTTTTGCCAGTGCCAATGTCGCACTGGACCGGGGCGATCAGGTCGAGACACAAAGAACCCAACAGTTAGCCGATAGTACAGCCAAGAAATACTTTCTGGGTGACACATCACCAACTGCTTTGGCCCTTGTCGTTGGTAAGCCTGTCGATGGTTTAAAAAGCGTTCATCAGAAATTGGACGAACTGGGAGCCCTTGTTCAGTCCAGTGACTCTACCGGTCTTTCAGCGGCTTTTCAGTCTGTTAAAGATGAGTTGGCGGCTTTAACAAATACGGTGGGCACTCTTAACAATACCAGCATACCAGGCATTCAAAGTACACTAGCAGCTATACAAGCACGACTAGCTGCCCTTCCCTCAGGCGGGTCTTGCGGGCCTATCCCTGACCTTGGGCCGTTTACGCATGCCGTGGGGTGTCTGATAAAAAAGGTGGATGATTTTAACGATAACTTTATCACTTTATGTCGCAAATCCAACGTTGTGAATGTGGCTTTTCCATCAGATGATGACAAGTCTCACTCTTTAACAATGGCCGTTGATAACATGATGGACCATGTTTTTGGCGATAATGTTATGGGGGCGGTTTATTTATTCCCAGGCGCTACTGGCGCTTGTTTATCAAGTACAAGCGCCCTGTTCACCAATTTTACTGAGACTGACTTAAAAAAGAAAGAATATCAAATATTAGCGGGCGATCCCATCGCCAATCTTTTCGACCCTTATCCTTCGGCTTCTTCAGCCAGCAGCATCTCCGCTCCCATATCATCGCGTGCTGCTAACGTTATGCGTTTGACGCCGGTGCAAAAATTAATTACCTTCCTTCGGGCCGTTTTTGGCATCAGTGCGTCGGATTTTTATGGTGAGACAACGATTGTTTCTGCAACAAATACCGGAAGCTCTTTTACTGCTGGAACGACTGTTACCCAAGGAATTACCACTAGTTCTGGTGTTGCTACTGGTTCTACAATTACCGTTACGGTTAATACTGCTACCTCATCAGTTACAACGACGACGACTATTACGAACCCTAAAGTTAAGTTCCGCACAAATCAAACGTGTTCAAAACAAGGGTGCTCTGACCAACAGTGTTGCGGTCATGCTGCTTCTAACCTATCAGACTCTGGCATTGTGTTAACCACCATCTTTGATTATGTTTTGGGCAGATGCCGCACTGGGATAAGTGGTACCAACAAATTCGGCGGTGTGGGGAAATTCCCGAAGGCTGACACGTCCACAGGTATTAATGCTTTTGTGGGAGACAACCCAATTGCCTATTTTGCAAGAAATGGCATCTATGACGGAACTTGCCCCGGATCAGCTGACCTTGCCCGCCTGCAGACCTTGCTGAATGAGTTAACGACGCGCGTTGTTTAAAAGAAGGCATCACCTTACAGGCGCAGACCGTGCGCCTGTAATATAAGGATTGAAGAAAAGTATTTTTAAAATTATTAAATAAACCTTAAGGGAATTGTTGTATTTTTAAAGAATCGTATCAAGTTTAAAGGAATTTTATCTTGCGTGTTGCCCTTTTCTTTTTAGGCTTTTTTAGTTTGGCCGCCCCGATTGCAAACGGCAGCGAGAGCACGTCATTAATAGATTCCGCATTAATAGATTCCGCCCACCAGGAAACTTCGTGTTGTCGGTGTTTCTATACGTTTCTGAATGCCATTTATTCTTGTTTTCGTGGGTCTTCGGCTCCGTCAGAGGTGATGCTTGTCGAATTGGTGAACGCCAGGCTGAATGGCGAGGTTTTAACAAATTCAACCCAACTTAAGTTTTCTGGCACCGACAGCCACCTTCTTAATTTGCAAGGGGATACCGTCATCAGGGGCGACGAAGGCGTCTTGTTGTTCCTTACGCAAGGAAAATCTGAAACAGAAGTCCTTCGGCTAACGGCCTGTGAAAAAGCTGAAATGTTTCTTGACGCTGTTTTCGGCCTTAAGTCTGGGGTAGACGGAGTCCCCCCGCCCGACCAACGAGATGGCAGCATTAATCGGCTGTTAAGGTATAAATTTGATTTTGTTTTGGGGCCCAGGCGAAATGGATGGGGGGGCACCTATGGTTGTTCCAAGAAGAGCAATCATTTTTCTGATCATGCAAATGCTAAGGGGGTTTTTCCCGGAATTGGGGGGCGCATGGGGATTGCGCCAAATAGGACCGCGTCGCAAAAGGTGACAGATTTTTTCAATTCTCATCAGGCGCAAACCGACTATGAACGGTTACGGGTTCTGTTGGATGTTTTGGTCGTCGTCAGGAGTTGACAAATCGCCATTTTTCCTATCTGTTTAAAGTCATATAATGCCTTTTTGTAAATTAGAATATGTCTTTAAAATCAGCGCCCTATCGCACCCATACCTGTGGTGAACTTCGTCAAATGCACATCGGTGAAACCGTCAAATTGTCCGGGTGGGTTCATCGCAAACGTGACCATGGTGATTTGGTCTTCATCGATCTTCGTGATCATTATGGCTTGACGCAGTGCGTCATTGAACAAGGGCGCGATGGTTTTAAAATCGCCGAGACCTTGCGCAATGAAAGCGTGATCACAGTCACCGGTGTGGTGCGGGCCCGGGGGCCAGAGGCTGTTAATGATAAAATGCCAACAGGTGACATCGAAATTCAATTGGATACGGTTTTTGTTCAATCGTTTGTGGAAAGTCTGCCCTTGCAGGTGAACAGCCATGCTGAGTTTCCGGAAGAAACGCGCCTTAGTTATCGTTTCTTGGATTTGCGTCGTGAGAAATTGCACCAAAATATTATTTTGCGATCACAAATTATTTCATCGATCCGGCGTCGTATGATCGACCAGGGGTTCATGGAATTTCAAACGCCTATTTTGACGTCTTCATCACCAGAGGGGGCGCGGGACTTTTTGGTGCCAAGCCGAATTCACCCCGGACATTTTTATGCCCTGCCGCAAGCACCCCAGCAATTTAAGCAGCTGCTGATGGTGGCCGGGTTTGATCGTTATTTCCAAATTGCCCCGTGCTTTCGGGATGAAGATGCGCGGGCTGACCGGTCGCCTGGTGAGTTTTACCAGCTTGACTTTGAGATGTCGTTTGCCACGCAAGAGGATGTTTTTGCGGCCATCGAGCCCGTGTTGACCGGTGTGTTTAACGAATTCGCGAATGGCCGCGCCATCAGTTCGTATCCTTATCCGCGCATTACGTTTCATGATGCGATGTTAAAGTATGGCTGTGACAAGCCTGACCTTCGAAACCCCATTCTGATCAGTGACGTCAGCGAGATTTTTAGAGATTCAGATTTTGGCGTCTTTGCCAAGGCCGTTGAAAAAGGTGGCGTGGTTCGCGCCATTCCTGCCCCCAATGCTTCTAAGCAACCCCGCAGCTTTTTTGAGAAACTAAACAACTGGGCGCAAGGGTTAGGATTGCCAGGCCTTGGGTATATTGTGTTTGAGGGTCAGGACGCCAAGGGTCCGATTGCCAAATTCTTAAATGCAGAACAGCTGCAGGCTTTGAAGCAAGCGGCGGGATTGGGTGATGGGGACGCCGTCTTTTTTGTGTGTGACAAGGCTGACAAGGCCGCAAAGGTGGCCGGCCAGGCCCGCACCCGGATCGGCCAAGATTTGGACCTTATTGAACAAAATACGTTTAAATTCTGCTGGGTTGTTGATTTCCCCATGTATGAATTGAACGAGGAAACGGGTAAGATCGATTTCTCCCATAACCCATTCTCGATGCCTCAAGGTGGCCTGCATGCCTTGGAGAATCAAGACCCCTTGACCATTAAAGCTTACCAATACGATATCGTTTGTAATGGTATTGAATTATCAAGCGGCGCCATTCGAAACCACCTGCCCGAAGTCATGTATAAGGCCTTTGATATCGTTGGGTATGACAAGGCGGATGTTGAAGCTAAGTTTGGTGGGTTGTTGAATGCATTTAAATACGGCGCCCCGCCCCATGGTGGATGTGCGCCTGGTATTGATCGCATCGTGATGTTGCTGGCCGACGAGCCGAACCTGCGCGAGATCATCGCCTTTCCTTTGAATCAACAGGCCCAAGATTTGCTGATGGGGGCCCCTTCTGCCGTGGATCCTGAGCGGTTAAAGGAAGTCCATTTGCAGATTAAAATGCCCTTGAAAGCCACAGAAAAAGCTGCTGGTGGTTAAAATCCTAGGCCTGGATCCCGGGCTTCGCCACACAGGCTGGGGGGTTATTAAGGTTCAGGGGAACAGCTTAAGCCCTGTCGCCCAAGGAAC
This sequence comes from Candidatus Finniella inopinata, assembly GCF_004210305.1. Taxonomy (NCBI): domain Bacteria; kingdom Pseudomonadati; phylum Pseudomonadota; class Alphaproteobacteria; order Holosporales; family Candidatus Paracaedibacteraceae; genus Candidatus Finniella; species Candidatus Finniella inopinata. The sequence goes on from NZ_SCFB01000005.1 coordinate 169,373, forward strand.
GGTTGATACAGATGCCAAACTTAGCCTGGCCGAACGGTTGAATACGCTATTCCAAGGGTTAATGGTTGTTTTGGAAGACCACCAACCTGATGAAGCCGTTGTCGAAGAAACTTTTGTGAATAATAATGCGGTGTCTACGTTGAAATTGGGAATGGCGCGGGGGGTTGTTTTATTGGCCCCTGCGTCTTTAAACATTCCTGTTTTTGAATACTCAGCCAACAAAATTAAAAAGTCTGTGGTGGGCGTTGGTCATGCCGATAAAAGTCAAGTACTGATGATGGTGCAACGGCTATTGCCAACCTTGCAATCAGGTTTAAAACTTGACGCGGCTGATGCCCTGGCAGCTGCTATTTGCCATGCACATCATACCCCGCGCAGAATATAACACCCTTTCAAATGATTTCGGTATATATTCTCGTCATTTTGATGCTTTAAATGTTAATCCCAAGCTCATCCATGTCATTCCCGCGAAGGCGGGAATCCAGACAGCAATACAACTGGACCCCCGCCTTCGCGGGGGTGACAAAAGGGGTATGGTGCTAACAGAAAAACCGGCAAAATCATTCACAAACGTTACACAAATCTTTAATTTATTATTTAAGCACTTGTACCTGCCTCTAATTTCAAAGGAAACACTGTGTAAGTATTGTCGCCTCTAGCTTCTAACGCTTGTTGATATGCTAACAAAGCTGTTCGGAAATCTTTAAAACTCTGTTTGCCTGCATCATCTAACGCTAGATAACTGAAGTCATCGGTAAGTTTTATCGAAGGTGCTGATGTGGCAAACGAAATATCCATATATTGATGGAATATATCAATGCTGGGGCGTTTGTTTATATCTCTGGGTACCTGAGAAGGGATCAGGTTATGCCATATACCATAATTAACTTCGATATTACCCACTATTTCATGCTCAACGGAAGCCGTATAAATAAACGTAGTGATTAAACGTTGCAGGTTAGTTTTTGTTGGGCTTGCTGCGTAGTGCGTTATACCATTAGGTATGTATTGTTGTAACGCATTGAACCACTGGCGAATTTGCGGGTCTTCAGACACGGCTGTATCGTTTGTGTAATAGACGTCAATATAATCACCAACATGCTTTTTGATAATGTTCCACAAACTTATGGTGTTGTTGCCGTATTTATAATTTACAGTGCCCTCTTGTGCATCACCTGTGATTGTCATTCCACGGTTTGTCGTATTTCTTTCAATATCCATATTTTCAATATTGAAGGATCCTATTTTTTGATTAATCAAATTTACAGCAGTTGGCCGATCATAACTGAAGAATACCGGGACGTAACTGCCAGCGTTGGCCATCAATAAGGGCGTGTTCATACTATTGACCGATAAAGTTGAATATTGATGAGGGTACATTAGTAAACGCAAAGGGTGGTTAGGTAATAGGTATCGGTTATTCACAGCACAAAAAGTCCCAGCCACGATATAATGGGTATGCAGCAAGTGACGAACGACGGTCGTATCAGTCGACATTCCCATCAGCATAATTTTCTGCTTATGTTTCCATTCTTCGCCGGATGCCTTTGTGTAAATTTGTCCTTCATATTCTATGGATACAGTCTCCATCGAGTTTTGTTCAGGCACATATCGTAAAGTTGCTATACCACCCAAACGTGATAGCCCCTCTTTCACAGGAAACTGGTAGTAATCAGATAAATTTATTTTATAAAGATTATTATCCGTTGCACTGGGCGTATGCTTAATATAAGCGCCTAAAGGCCCCTCCAAGGCTAGGGCACCTATAACGTCATTGCTTATTTGTCCCCTTTTTAAATCTGCAGGCATCGGCAGCAAGGGTAACAGAGCGGTATATTCGCTAGGAAATAAACTAGTTAATCGATCATTGCCGTCAGGAATCGAAGGTAAACCTGAACTTGCTGCAGGAAAATATTTTCGTAAGAAACTGTAAAAAGCTACTTTTAGTTTCTGTGATGAACTATCTTCAGCCGTTGGTAAGGTCCTTGCTGTGTAAATACCGCTGAAAGGTAAAAGAGGGTTATGTGCTTGCCATGAAACAAGATCTGATCCAACTGCCGGTTCAGGTAACCGAGCTGTAGTCGCAGTATTAGATCCCAAAAATAAGCTTTGGTGCACTTTTGTCCAGATGAATCGTTTAAACCGATAACCGCAAGGCAGGCTTATTGGTGATGTGTCTGCAGAAGTTGTATTTGCAGCTGATTCATTCCCTACAAGCTCAAATTTCCCTGTATTCTCTTGTACTGTTTGTAAGTCGTCTGGTTGGACGCTGGCAAAGGCAGGCAAACAAACCGATAACAAAGCCAAACTTGTTACAACATTTTTGAATTGATGCATTCTAAAAAATCCTATTATATTTCATTCTAAAATAATAGGGTTTAATAGTTTATTTTTTATTAACGGTATGTAGTATCTTTTCCTTAAATCTAAGTCTTTGAACACTCTAAGGCATCAACTAAGGCCAAGGCTGTCATATCAACGATTCCTCGCACATTAATGGTGGGGGTTAAAATTTGAGCGCTGCCACGAATACCCATTAAAATGGGGCCGATGATTAATTCATTGCCTAAGGCGCGCGCCATTTTAAAGGAAATATTGGCAGCCTCTATGTTGGGCATGACGAGCAGATTGGCTGGTCCTTGCAACTGAGAATTGGGGAAAATTTTCTGGCGAATATCAGGACACAGGGCCGCATCGGCATGCATTTCCCCTTCCACTTCTAACTCGGGTGCTACTTGTCGTAACATTTGCAAAACCGTTTGCATTTTGCGTGCAGAAGTACTGCGGGATGACCCAAAATTAGAATGAGAAATCAAGGCCACTTTCGGCGTTATACCAAACCGACGAATTTGCTGGGCCGACAATAATGTCATTTCCACCAATTGTTCCGCTGTTGGATCTATATTGATATAAGGGTCACAAATAAACAAAGGCTGATGGTCCATCACCAACGCACACAGGGCGGCACAATGGCTAAATTGGGGTTGCACATCCAATATTTGCTGCAGCTGCCGGAAGTGATCAATATAACGCCCGATAATGCCACAAATCAGGGTGTCGGCATCACCCAAGTGGACCATAAGGGCTGCGATGATTGTTGTGTTCGTGCGCACCAACGTTTTGGCTACATCGGCGGAAACACCTCGCCGTTCGGTTAAGCGATGATAAGTCGTCCAATAATGGTGATAACGGGGGTCATTATTGGGATCGACAACCTGATAGTCCTCGCCGGCTTTCAACCGCAGGCTTAATGCGTTAATGCGTCGTTGAATAATATCGGGACGGCCAACCAAGATGGGAAGACCTATTTTCTCGTCGCAAAGGGTTTGTACAGCTTGTAGAACCCGTTCTTCTTCCCCCTCGGCAAAGACGATACGTGTTGTGCGATGGCCTTGTTGTTTTGCTGTGGCAAAGACAGGTTGCATGACTTGACTTGACCCATAAATGAAGGCCTGCAGATGTTCCCGATAAGCCACCATGTCTTTTATGGGTCGGGTGGCAACGCCTGTGTCCATAGCGGCTTGTGCGACGACGAAGGCCAGTTCCACAAATAAACGCGGGTCAAATGGTTTGGGAACGATAAAGTCTGGACCAAAACTGTGGATCTCTCCATTATAGGCGTTTGAGACAATATCAGAACTTTCGGCCTGGGCTAATTTAGCAATCGCTTTAACGCAGGCAATTTTCATTTCTTGGTTAATAGTGGTTGCACCCACGTCCAAGGCCCCCCGAAAGATATAGGGAAAGCAGACAGCGTTATTGACTTGGTTGGGATAATCAGATCGCCCCGTTGCCACAATGGCATCGTTTCTGACCTGGGCGACTAGGGGTGGAAGAATCTCAGGGTCAGGATTGGCTAATGCTAAAATCAACGGCCTTGGGGCCATGGTCGCCACCATTTCGGGCGTCAGGACGTTGGCAACCGATAATCCTAAAAAGATATCGGCACCTTCAATGGCGTCTGATAAATGACGATGATGGGTGTCTTGGGCGTAGAGTCCTTTCGAATCATCTTCTATGCCTTCTCGTCCTTCAAATACAACGCCTTTACTGTCGGTTATCGTGACGTTCTCACGCTTTAGACCCAGGTCAAGTAACAAGTCTAGGCAAGCGAGGGCAGCGGCCCCGGCACCAGATGTTACAAGACGCACTTGATCAATTTTCTTATCCAAAAGTTCTAAGCCATTCAAAATGGCTGCCCCAACCGTAATCGCGGTACCATGTTGATCATCATGAAAGACGGGAATTTTCAGGCGTTCTTTTAATTTCTTTTCAATATAAAAACATTCGGGGGCCTTGATATCCTCTAGGTTAATGCCACCAAAAGTTGGCTCCAACGCTGCGATGATATCAACTAATTTGTCTGGGTCTGCTTCATTAATTTCTATGTCGAATGCATCTATGTCAGCAAACTTTTTAAAAAGAATCGCCTTGCCTTCCATGACTGGTTTTGAAGCCAAAGGACCAATGTTACCCAAACCCAAAACGGCTGTGCCATTCGTAATCACCGCAATTAAATTGGAACGGGCCGTCAGTTCAGCCGCTTGGCTGGGGTCCTTAAAGATTGCTCGACAGGGCTCTGCTACGCCTGGTGAATAAGCCAAGGCTAAATCATGGCGGTCCGCCAAGGGTTTTATTGGAACAATTGCCAATTTTCCATAGGGGCGGCGACGGTGATAGGCTAAGGACTGTTGATAAATATCACGGGGCATAGAAAACACTCTCATAATGGTATAAAAAAAAGGCGGCACAGGAAACTTCCGGTACCGCCCTTATTCAAAAGCTTAGAACTTAAGCAGCAGGCGCTGCTGTTGGGGCTTTTGGCTCTGTTGTTGCCGGAGCAGGTTGTGCGCTAGGAGCAGCAGCAGGAGCGGTCGGTGCAGCTGCAGCAGCTTTCTCAACCAAAGGCTGACCGTTTAGATCAAACTTTTTGACTGTCACTTGCTTTCGAAGATCTGCTAATACCTTAACGCTTAGCTCAGCTGAGATGACTTTTGTGAGTTCGGCTCTGGCTTCCTCAAGTTTCGGCGGTTCGATTGCCCGTTTGTCTTCAACGCGAACGATGCTGTATCCCACATCGCCGACCTGAATGGCTTCAGGCAACAAGGTCGCTTTAGCAGCCTTGAAAACCTTATCTGCGAATTCTTTTGGTAAGTCGTTGCGACGAACGTATCCTAGATCACCGTTATTGGCTTTGCTTTGGTCGTCGACAGAGTAAGTCTTGACCATTTCTTCGAAACTGGCTCCTGACTTCAAAGCTTTCATAACTTTAAGGGCATCTTCTTTTGATTTAACCAAAATATGACGGAGGCGGATTTCCATTTCATTCTTTGGCATCATTTTCAAAAGTTGTTGATACTTAGCGTTGATCATGTCTGGTGTGATTAACTTGGCCACTTCTTGTTCCAGATAGAACTTCTGTGTCAAAGCCTCTTTCGCATCCGCAATTTTTTTCAACACAGCTGGATCTTTATCCATACCCGCCTTGCGAGCCTCTGCTGAAATCAACTTCATATCAATAACGCGATTCAATAAAGGTTCGAACACTTTATCAAAAGGAACTTCCTTCAGTTGAGGTGGCAACGAGATCATGCTTTCCTTAAGATCCGCGATTTTAACTTTTTCGCCATCTTTAAATTCAGCTACGACCATGTTGTCCTCAAGGGTCTTCAGGTCAACGCTTGGTTGATCTGATGTCTTTTCTCCCTTAGCTTCAGCTTCGGCTTCTGCCTTTCTTTGTTCAGGAGTTTTTTCAACCAATGGTTTTCCATCAAGGCCAGTCTTTTTTACGCCACTGTCTGCTCTTAGCTTTTCAATGACTTTAACGGCATATTCAGGGCTGACAGCCTTAAAGATTTCATCACGAACTTTCTTGAATTCAGGCGGCGTTACTGGACGTTTATCATCCACACGGATAACACTGTAACCAACCTCACCAATTTTCATAGCTTCTGTAACAACCGAACCTTTTTCTGCTTTAAAGGCCAATTCAGCAAAATCTTTTGGCAGCTCTTCTTTGCGGACATACCCAAGATCACCACCTTTTTCTTTTGATTCAGTATCCAGTGATTTTTCCAAAAGCGTCTCGAACTTGGTGCCGGCTTTCAACTGCTTTAGAATGTCGGCTGCTTCTTCCTTTGTTTTGATTAGAATATGACTGAGCTTGATTTCCATTTGGTCTTTTGGAATCATCTTCAGCAATTCTTGATACTTTTCTTGAAGGACAGCATCGGTGACTAATTTCTCAATTTCTTTATCCAAATAAGATTTTTGAATCAGGGCTTCTTGAGCCTCAGCAATGCGCTTTAAAACTTCAAGATTTTTATCAATGCCAGCTTTACGAGCAGCATCTAACAATATTCTTGTGTCAACCAAACGATTCAACAAGGGCTCATAGATTTTCTCTAAACCGGTTTCTTGTAATTGGGTTGGAAGACTTGAAAAAACTTTTTTCACATCTTTCAACGTAATTTTTTCACCGCTAGAAAATTCAGCAACAATTTTTTTCGCATCGGGATCCGTTGATTCATCCTCTTTTGGTGCAGGCGCAGCCTCTGGTGTTGATACGACTTCAGGCTTTGGAGCCTCAGTCGTTACGGGCGCGGGAGGCACCTGTTCCTTTTTAGGAGCTTCTTGCTTTTCAGGGACAGGGGCTGGAGTTGGCGTTTCAGTGGTCGGTTTTGGTTGCTTAAAAAAGAAAAACCATCCGACCAGCGCAGCTACTAATACCACTACGCCTAAAGTCATTTTAGATTTCATAACGGGTCCTTGATGTTAATTAATACTGTTTGAGTACGATAAAATAAGAATTTTATCAAGCTCACTTTACACTACCCCTATTATATGCGCAGCATCTAGAAAAATTACAACAATCAAAAATATGGAATTGTCATTCTTTTTCCTATAATCTTATTAACATAGTGGTGGATTATATCCATTTTCCCCCTCAACATTAATTTTTGGTTCTAGGATTCTTGAATGCTTGCGTCTGTTTTGAAAAAAGTTTTTGGCTCAGCTAACGATCGTATCGTTAAAAAATATGATAAAATCGCCAAGCAAATTGGATTGTTAGAATCCTCAGTAATTAACCTCACCGATCAGGAATTACAAGATCGAACACGCGTCTTTAAAGAACGTGTTGCTAATGGTGAGACGCTTGACTCCCTTATGCCAGAGGCCTTTGCAACGGTTCGCGAAGCGGCCAAGCGTGTTTTAGGAATGCGCCCTTTCGATGTGCAGTTGGTGGGTGGTATGGTTTTACATAATGGCACGATTGCTGAAATGAAGACGGGTGAAGGTAAGACTTTAATGGCCACCTTGCCTGTATACCTGAATGCCCTTAGTGGTAAGGGCGTTCACTTGGTAACCGTAAATGACTATCTGGCCCAACGTGATGCCGCCTGGATGGGCAAAATTTATGAATTTTTGGGTTTAACAGTTGGCTGTGTTGTTCATGGATTAAGTGATGACCAGCGCCGCCGGGCCTATGGGGCTGATGTCACCTATGGTACGAACCATGAATTTGGATTTGACTATTTGCGGGATAACATGAAGTTCCGATTGGGTGAAATGGTGATGCGTCCCTTCAATTATGCAATCGTTGACGAAGTTGACAGTATTTTGATCGATGAAGCCCGTACCCCGCTGATCATTTCAGGCCCTGCCGAGGATTCATCCGATCTTTACCAAAAAATTGATGAATTAATTCCAACTTTAATTGAAACCGATTACGAAAAAGATGAAAAGCAAAGATCTGTAACCTTAACAGAAGCTGGCGTTGAGAAACTGGAACAGTTGTTATTCCAAAAAAATCTTATAAAAGGTAATGGACTTTACGATGTTCAGAATATGAGCGTTGTTCACCATGTGAACTCGGCTCTAAGAGCCCACAAGCTTTATAGCCGGGATGTTGATTACATCGTTAAAAATGATCAAGTTATCATCATTGATGAATTTACCGGTCGTATGATGGAAGGTCGGCGATTCTCAGAAGGCTTGCACCAGGCGTTAGAGGCCAAAGAAAAAGTTACGGTCGAGATGGAAAACCAAACGTTGGCATCGATTACGTACCAAAACTTTTTCCGACTGTATCCCAAATTGTCTGGGATGGCGGGTACGGCGGTGACCGAAGCTGACGAGTTTGAAGAAATTTATAACCTGCAAGCCATCGAAATTCCACCGAATGTTCGGGTTGCCCGCCTTGACCATGATGACGAGGTTTATTTGACGGCCAGGGAGAAATATGCTGCCGTCATTGAGCAAATCAAAGATTGCCAAGGTCGCAAGCAGCCGGTTTTGGTTGGTACCACCAGTATTGAACGATCTGAATTTTTGTCAGGCCTTTTAAAAGAGCACAAAATTCCTCATCAGGTTTTGAACGCCCGGTATCATGATCAAGAGGCTTTGATCATCGCTGATGCCGGTTGTTCAGGGGCTGTGACCATTGCCACAAACATGGCAGGTCGCGGTACCGATATTAAACTGGGTGGTAATTTGGAAATGCGCGTAGAGCGTGAACTAAAGGATATGCCATGGGGCCCAGAACGTGACCAGAGAATTGCTGCTATCAAGGCAGAGATTGATATGGATGAAGAGCGCGTCAAAAAAGCTGGCGGATTATATGTGATTGGAACGGAACGCCATGAGAGCCGGCGTATCGATAATCAATTGCGTGGTCGTTCTGGGCGTCAAGGTGATCCAGGTGGTTCTAAATTCTTCATTTCCTTAGAAGATGATTTGATGCGTATTTTTGGGTCTGAACGGCTTGACCCAATGCTGCGCAAGTTGGGTGTCAAAGAAAACGAAGCCATCTCTCATACCTGGATTACGAAAGCTTTGGAACGGGCCCAACATAAGGTGGAAGCGCGTAACTTTGATATTCGTAAACATTTGTTGAAATATGACGATGTCATGAATGATCAGCGTAAAATTATTTATGAACAGCGCCGCGATCTTATGAAATTGGATTCTATCGAGGAAATGACCAAGGCTATTACAGACGAAGTTATTGCTGAGACGGTTCAATTCCATGCGCCGGCTGAAGTTTTGCCAGATCAATGGGATTTGAAAGGTTTCCATGCAGAGATCACCCGTTTGTTTGGTTTGGATTTACCTTTGCAGTCATGGATTGATGAAGAGACTGTTAACCCCGCTGAGATTGAAAAAAGGATCCATCAAAAACTAAAAGAAAAAATGGATGCCAAAGTCGAGGCTTATGGTCCTGAGATGATGCGATCGGCTGAGAAAACATTACTGCTAAGGATATTGGATCAGTCCTGGAAGGATCACTTGTTGAGCTTGGATCATTTGCGTCAAGGCATCAACCTTAGGGCTTATGCGCAAAGCAATCCGTTGAACGAATATAAACGCGAAGCATTTAACTTGTTTCAATACATGATGGCAAAACTAAAAAGTGATTTCGTCGTTGTTTTGTCGCATTTCGATTTGAAATTGTCTGATAATACCAGTTTGGACAGCATCTTAGAGCCGTCAATTAATTTTGATGCGCTGGAGGAGATGACGCCTGAGGACTGGGCAGGGGGCGGGAGCAGCCCAGAAGAGGCTGCGGTCCAACGGCTCCCAAGGAAGACACGGAATGTAGCGGATATTGACTCCCAAAACCCAGATACGTGGGGGCGTATTCAGCGAAATGCAGCTTGCCCCTGTGGCTCAGATAAAAAATACAAGCATTGCCATGGAATAATTGGGGGCTAGAGAGTTTTTCTCTTAACTTTACGAAGAAGGCAAATGATTTTTTGTGCTGAACTCAAAATGCTTCTCTAGTAGCATTTCAAGCCTCTTCACATCGAATGGTTTGGATAAAACGCCATCCATTCCAGTCTCTGCAGGGGTTTGAGGGGTGCCTGATATTGAAATAGTGCGAGGAGCATTGGTTTGAGGTGGTGTTCTAGCAAGGATTTTTTTTGTCAGTTCTATGCCGTCAATCTCATCTTTTTTATCTTTTTTGCCGCCTAAATTCGTATCCATAAAAATTAAAGAACAAGGGATCTTTCCGGTAAAATTAAGCGCTTCTTCGGCAGTCGCCACACTTTCCACATGTTCTAGGCCCAATCCTTTGCATTGACGCTGAAGCATTTTACGTCCAATTGGATCGTCGTCTACAATCAGTACCTGCATATGCTGTTTATCAGCGCGCAGTTTAACAATCGGACTTGTGGAAACAGAAACACTTTCCGTGAATGTGACGGGGACTGTAAACCAGAATGTTGAGCCTTTTCCAAGGCCTTCACTACAACCACTTATTTCTCCCCCCATGCTTTCAACCAGTGTTTTACAACTGTTCAGCCCAATCCCTGACCCACTCTGTTTCGTGGTTTTTTCGCGAGAGCCTTCTTTGAATAATGACCCTTGTATGAATTGGGGTGACATACCAATCCCTGTATCTGTGACTGAAAATTTTGCCCTCCATTGGTCGTTTTTCTGATCTGTTTCAATTTCAAGGCTTACTTTAGGGCTTTTGCTTTCTGCCGAATAAAGCATGGCGTTTTTCATGAGATTGTAGAGAATCCTTTTAATCATTGAAGAGTGTGTTTCTTGCGTTAAGACAAACTTTTTTAATTTTTCAGGCAGAATATAAGTAAAATCAATCTCAAATAGCTTTGCTAAAAGAGAGCAACACGTTAAGGAAGATTCTGTTAAATTAAATAGGTCTCCTAATGATTCTTTTGTTTGCCTGATAGATCCGTCGGGCATTTTAAATGCCTTTTCAAGCATGTCTTTCAAGTCGTTGAAATTGTTCTGAAGACCTGAGATAGCTAAAGGATCATGGCTGTTTGTTTTTAAACAGCTAAAAGCAAATTCCATATCGTTTAAGCAGTGTCTTGCATCATGCAATAAGCCCTTAATGTTATCGTCATGGGGTTTATCAGGGGGAAAATTTAAATCAAGTTGAGCCACGATGTCAGGAATGGGACTGTCTCGGTTGAAATCAGCAGATTCAATAAAAGTCCCAAGTTTGCTTAAGGTAGAATGTAAAGCTGAGGGGTTTTCCGAAAGTGCATTTTGTAAATCTTTCTCTTCAGCTAAAGGAAGAGTAGCTGCCTTTAAAATATCGGACCCTGTCAAAATGAATAAAATAATAAATAGCTTCTTCATGGCAAAATAATCCTATTTAAATTCCAAGCATCTTATAATATGGTTCTCAATGTTTAATAAATAGTTAAAGAAGGTCTTTAATATCTTCTAAATGTTTGCGATCTGAAAACGGTATAAATGCCACGAACACGGTAAAAAGATTAGATTCACAGAGGTCTAGGAATCTGTTAATTCTTAGTTAGTTTTCTCAATGAAGAGTAGCCTTTTATATGACCCACATTTTACCCCCTCTACCTTATGCCATCGATGCCTTGGAGCCTTATATTTCTGCCAATACGCTGTCTTTTCATCATGGCAAGCATCATCAAACGTATGTAACAAATTTAAATAATTTAATTCCAAACACCTCTTTTGCCCAACAATCGTTAGAAGAGATTATTGTTCATGCATCTTCCCAACCTGACTATGCTGGTATCTTTAATAATGCCGCACAAGTTTGGAATCATACTTTTTACTGGAATTGCATGAAATCTAAAGGGGGCGGACAGCCCAATGGAGACATTGCGCAATTAATTGATCGTGACCTTGGCGGATATGATAAATTTCGAACAGACTTTAAGCAAGCTGCCACAACCCAATTTGGCAGTGGCTGGGCCTGGCTTGTTTTGGAAGACAACCATTTAAAAATCATTAAAACTGGCAATGCTGATTTACCTATGATTCATGGACAAAAAGCTGTTTTGACATGTGATGTTTGGGAACACGCCTATTATCTTGATTACCAAAATCGTCGTGCTGATTACGTTGATATTTTTTTGGACCATCTGGTTAACTGGGACTTTGCGAACGCCCAGTTATAGGTTGTTGAACGTTTCTTGGGAAAGACAAAGACAGGAGCATTAAGGGTCGGTTAACTTTTTATCGGTATAAATAATTATAAGAAAAATTATTTATCCCTGGTTTTTAAATGTTTAGACCCCATGCAAAAAAATTATTGTCAGTGCTGCTGCTTTCTACGTTTTCCCTATCAGTTCATGCTGTCACATCTGCTGCGTTGGATGGCACCCTTCTGTTTAACCACAAACAGAACTTCGGGCACCGGATTCTCCATGCGTTTGATTTACCTTATGCAAAACTAACAGGAATTGGGCCGACTTTTGCCAGTGAGAAAGTGACAGCCCCCATTAATGATAATTTGGCTGCTATTGCCCGGGCTGGTTACACCGACATACAAATTTCACCACCTTCTCTTTCAACCCCCTCAACACATATGTTGCCAGGACCGATAGATCCAAAAAAACTGCAACCACAAGTTTACCAAGGCCTAAAACAAGGGGCGCCTGTACCAGCAATACCAGTGCCTTCTAAATCATATAATGCTTGGGAATTTGCTTACCAACCGTTGCTTTGTGTTTTGGATTCGACATATCAAGCGGAATTGGACGCTGTTTTCGGGAAACATACGGACGGAAGCAGTAAAAAACATGTCTCTCAATATGGGGTGACTGTCAATGGGAAAGTCGTTGGGTACCGCTTAGGGTGTGATCGTTATGGTTCTATGGCTGACCTTGTAACCCTTATTAACAACGCAAAAGCGATGGGCTTGAATATTATTGCTGATGGCGTTTTTAATCATACGTCTGGTTATAATACCAATTATTCAGGAGCTGATGCAGAGGATAACTATACGAAATTTCATCCTTTCACTTATGTTCCCCAAGATGGATCGACTCCAGCTACCTACACATGGGATAAAAGTGTTGATTTGACCGACTTTTATACTCCCTTCCGTGAGTTTGAAGATCAACCTGATTCCATAAAATTTGCACCAGACTCTTGGGTCTTTGGTCCTGATTTAGCTGTTGATAACCCCGATGTCCAAAAGATGATCGTGGGTTATATGCAGCTGTTGAGTGATGTTGGTCTTTGTGGTATGCGTTTTGACTTATTGTATGGTTTGGGTCCTGATGCCACCAGAAGTATTATGACAAAGGCAAAGGCAGCGGGAATGTTTCCGCCACCTTATTCCTTTGGCTATGCGGAACTTGATCAACCGTTAGAGGATTTGGCGAGATATGGGGCTTTGATGCCAGCACATGATCACCCCCTGCATTTTTCATTGACCAAGTGTTTGACGCTTAAACCAGATGGTTGGGGAGAGCTCGATCAAACAGAACTTCCCAGTGTTAGTACGCTTATTGCTCCCAAAGGCCTTGGTAATTTTACAAGCGCTACATTTTCAGTAAACCACGATCAATATCCACAGGTTTCGACGGGGACAGCTAATTTGAGAGGATTTTACAGCGAGAGCAAAGATCCTGAAAATGTCGCCGATACAATTCTGTCTCAATTGAGTATGGTCTATTTATGTGCAAAACGAGATGGTAATCCCCATATCTTGCGTTTTGAGGATGAAAGAGATCATAAGAAATTAATTCAGCGTTCGCTGGCTTTTCGGGTATTGATGGAACGACAAACGGCACCTCACGAATACATAGTGGATTTGGGGCACGATGTTTTGTTGATAGCGCGCCAATATGGATTTGTTTTGATCAACAGAGGGAAGCAGGCTCACAATGTAACAGGGGATAATCTGCAAAGCCTTGTCAAAGCTAACAATAATTTTGCCGCGTATCTTCCCGGCTTAAACAGCACGGAGGGGGTTGTCTATGACGAATTGTCAGGTTTAGGCTCAACCATCCAAACATACAACAGCAGTCAGTCCTAAACTCTCTCTAGCACGGGTTTCAACACGCTTTTCTCCGTTGACCCGATGGACGCAAAATTTCTTGTTTTAAGGAATACAGCGGGCCAAGCTGCATTTGACGTAACGTTTACAACATCTTGCAGTGCAACAGGCCTTGGAGATTTGATCTTCGTTGTTGGGAATCATCCTTTATTGGGAGATTGGAGCCCACGCGCTGACTGTTTGAATGGCTTGTTATGCACCCAGTTTGGCTCGGATCCTGCGGGCCTTTTCCCGAAATGGACATCCCTTCCTTTGCGATTTCCGGCCGGAACCTCCTTAGAGTACAAGTATGTTATTGCCTATGCAGGTACGGATAAAAAGATCAAAACCTGGGAAAGTGGAACAGACTTCACAGTGCCTGAAAAGAAAAAGAAGACCAAGTCTCAAACGGATGTGGTCCATACTCAAGCGCAACCGCAAAAGAAGTTACTGAATCGAGCTTATACGGTGCTTAGTGACGGGACAGCCCCGGTAGAGCCAGCATCATTATGGCCTGTCACAGAATCAAGTTCTGATACAAATAATACAGGGACGAACAACAATACGGATAAGTAGAAACAACTAGGCCTCTCTTCTAACTGGCTTTGGATTGGCTGGAATCGGTTTCGAGAGAGGCGTATGTATTGTCTAGGTTGTTTTGATGAACGCTCCACACAATCATAGCTAAAGCTGTGTAATAAAGTGGCATAACTAATAGTGTGCCATTGTGCAGAACGCTAATCATAAAATTAATGAAAGCCGCAATCAAAAAATAACTTGAACAAAAAACAGAAGCCATAGTCCCAGCGTGTTCGCGATAATTTTCAAGCGCGTTCGCTAGGGCGTTTGGAATCATAATACCAATACTAAAAAAAGAACCCGTCAAAAATATAGTTGATAAAATGATTGATTCGGTTGGATGGTGAAGGTTGATAAAACCAGATACTGTTAAAAATGCCCATGGTATCGTCGATCCCAACAAAACAATGCACGCACGATTCAAAATCCTTTGGTAAGACAAACCACGCTCGTGAAGGCCCTTTGAATACAAGCTGCCACCTGTATAGCCAAGGCAAACTATAAAATATAACCACCCATATTGACTGGGCTTCAGGCCCAACGATTCGATCAGAAAAAATGATCCTTCACTGTAAAAGCAATAAATCAAACCATTGGCAGTTCCCATCAAAATTACCAGATTTAATAAGGCCTTATCTTTTAAAAGCGTCCCGAAACCTTGTTTGAGTGTATAGGGATTTGATGTTCGTTTCAAAAACGGATTGGTCTCTTGCAAGGAAAGGATGATATAGCCCCACAGACTGAAACTAGCAATCAGCAAAATGCCAAAGATGCTTGACCACCTGTAGTGTTCAACCATAATACCACCCATGATGGGTCCTATGCCCGCGGCCAAGGAAACCGCAATTCCAGCAATAGAGAAAAGACGATTTCGAGCCATACTGCCATAGACATCGCGCGCAATAGCCTGGCCAATACCTGTGCAAGCGCTCCCGCCCAGAGCTTGCACAAAACGACACATCATTAAGCTGGTAATGGTTTCGCTTAGCAAACATCCAATACACCCAAGGACATACAACCCTAAACTAATAATAAGAGTCTGCCTGCGCCCAATACGGTCTGAAATCATCCCCCAAAAACAAATCCCAATAGCAAACCCAACCAGGAAAAATGTCATGGTATGTTCGGCTGTGTTCTCGGTGATTTTAAGGCTGAGGGTTATATTGGGAAGCGATGGCGCATAAAGGCCTTCACCAAACGGCGACAGACAAACAATAGCAATGATAAGCCATAATGGAACGACTATACGGCTCATAATCTGGTACTCATAATTTGATTGGGCTCTCTCGTCCAGCAATAATCCTTTTAAGATTATCGCGATGGGTATAAAAATTTAAGATGGCGATCAGGCCAGTAAAAACGATCAGGGGAACATCCGCAAAATCCATTCCCCACATGCCATACGCAACCAATGGCGAAAGACCTATCGCTACCAAGGCCGACAAGGAGGAAACTCGAAAAATTTTAGTTGTCCCTAGCCACAGAATCAAGGTAATGATCCCTAAAAAAGGGTTCCATGCTAAATAAACACCTAAGCTGGTGGCAACCCCCTTACCACCCCGAAAACCCAACCAAACGGGCCAAATATGCCCCATAATTGCTGCCAAGCCAACGCCATAGCTTGTAAAAAGGCTGTGAGTATATTTTAGACTGATCCATACCATCAAAAACCCTTTTAAGGCATCAGTCAGCAAGGTTAAAATAGCCGCAGTTTTATTGCCCGTTCTCAAAACATTTGTAGCCCCGATATTGCCCGATCCGATGCTGCGTATGTCACCCAAAGAAAACAGATGGCTAAAAATTAATCCGAAGGGCACCGAACCTGCGCCATAACCGGCCAACACCCATAACGCAGACTGTAACCCCATCTATATACTCTATTTATTGGACATCAAGAAGAAACTAGGGTAAGAACGGCATTAACGTCAACCCACTTTGATTATTTGGTATGTCAAGACTGATACCCAATGGATTTCAGAATCTGAATTCGAAAATAAGGGTCGAGCACCCGGAATGTAGATGGGCTACATGAGGACGCGAGATCCCGCGATTTTCGGAGAGCAGATTTTGAAAGGCGAAGAGTATATAGTTGCGATTGATGGTCCGGCCGGTGCTGGTAAGGGGACCGTGGCCAAGTATCTGGCAACGTATTATCGGTTGAAGCATTTAGACACCGGCCTTTTGTATCGATTGCTTGGATACAAGGCCAACGAAAAAAACGTTCCTTTTGACAACTTACAGGCCTTGATGCACGTTGCCGCCACCTTGGATTTCAATGATTTGCAAGACCCTAGATTGCGTGACGAATCGGTAGGGAACTTGGCCTCCCAGATTAGCGTATTTCCAGAGATCCGCCAGTTTTTAACCAGCATGATGCGTCGTTTTTGCCAAGACATCGCCCCCCCTTATCAAGGAGCCGTTTTAGATGGTCGTGATATCGGGACGGTTGTTTGCCCCGATGCCCACCTGAAACTGTTTGTAACAGCGGACCCAAAAGTGCGGGCCCAAAGACGAAATCACGAAATGGTGGCCAAAGGCAGTGCTTTTGAAGAGCAAGACAGCTTATCCAAAATTAATGAACGCGATCAACGCGATCAAAATCGTGCTGCAGCACCGTTGGTGATGGCGGGCGATGCCCATTTGATTGACACGACCAACTTGTCGATTGAACAGGCATGCGAACAAGCAGGCAGCCTGTTGGAACAGGTTTTACCCTTTTAAGAGGGGGGGGTTGTCAGGGTGAAGGTGATGATAGCGATAAATGCTAAAAGCAACCCCCCTGGTTACTGTGCCTGATATCTCTCTCTGTTATGGCGAGAAGCGCGTGCGATTTAGTCATCCATTTATTCTGTGAAATAAATCCGCCTCAATTAACTATTCCTTAATAAAAATCTGTAAGTATAACATAAAAAATAATAATTTTATTTTGGAGATTTGTGATGCGTTTTGGTTTATTTTTATTAGGCGTCAGCCTGTCGGCGTTGACGTGTGCGTATGGGGCGGATGTGGTGGATTTGCAAAACTTTATGCTAAGCGAAACTGGTTCATCGTCTCATGCGCTTCCTTTGAAAGAGAGTTCGACCGCCTTGATGATCTTTCAGGTACCCTTAAAGGATCCAAGCACACAGAAATTCCTTACAAAATATGGGCAAGGTCTTTTGGTTCGGTATGGTTCGCCAGGTACTGGCGGAAACTTTTTTAGCGGAGGGGTTACAAACCTTCCGTTGGATTGTAACAAGGTATCCGATCCTTCTGAAGCTCCTTGGTTGAAAACTATAACGTTGGATAACGGTAAGTACGCATGGCAACTATGGGTAACCAAAGAGTATAAGGGAACAGATATTGCCACTGATAAGGCTAACAAAGGCTGGATTGCCCAGGGACATATAACCCTTAATGGATTGTCTACATCATATCAGATCACTCCGGGAGAGAAAAACACATGATATCTGGACTTAAAGGGGGGCTCTTTTCTTTGCGCCCCCTGAAAATCACAAACAGAAAAACTGTGCAAAATTCTGCGAAGGCAGATATAGTAACTCTTAAAGCTTTACTCATCCGTCGTTTCTATGTCTATTCCTGATGCTTCTTGTGCTGAGAAAAAAATAAGACGCCAAGAGAACGCGTTGTTTTTTAGGCGTTGGTTAAAGCATCCCTTGCAGATGGGTACGCTGGCTCCTATTACGCCTAAATTGGCGCATTTGGCCGCCTCTTATGTTCAAAACCCAAATGGTTTGTATGTAGAAATTGGCGCTGGCACGGGACGTTTGAGCCGGGCGTTATTGCAGCAAGGCATTAAGCCAGAAAATTTAGCTCTGGTCGAATTAGATCCCTTCTTTTGTGGGTTTTTAAATCAAACGTTGCCATCCGTTTTGAAAGACAACCAGCCGTCACCTTTTGTTATTCAAGGGGATGCAGCACAGCTGCCTGACCTTTTGCCTGCACATTATATTGGCCAAGTGGAAGTTGTCTTTTCTGTTATTCCCTTGATGTATCTCCCTCCCGCGGTTAGGCAGGCTATTATTGAAGCAGCCTTTCAAGTATTAAAGCCGGGTGGCATTGTGATTCATGTGACATACAGTCCGCGTTCCCCCCTTGGGTTTATGTCCAACCTCCATCAACACCGCCGGGGCCAAGTGTGGCTGAATCTGCCGCCTGGTTTTGTTTGGCATTATCAACAGATGGCATCCCTCTTATGAAGCCAATCTCTAAGATTCGCAAGCGTGATGAAAGCTTGTTATTCTTAAAACAATTGGTGAAAAACCCCAAGTCATTGGGGGCTTTGGTTCCAAGCTCCATCGTTCTGGCTGATTTTATGTGCCGGCATATTGATTTGACACAGAACCCCCGCATTATAGAGATTGGCGCTGGAACAGGGCGGTTTACCCAGGCCCTCTTAAAGAATGGCCTTCCTTCGGAAAATTTATGCGTTGTGGAAATTGACCCCGCCATGTGTGCGTTTTTGCAAAAAAACTTCCCCGACATTTACATTGTTAACGGCAATGCCAATCAACTGTCAGATTTGTTACCTGAAACATGGACCCAAGCTGACGTGATCGTCTCTGGTATCCCTATGGTGAATTTATCCTTTCATGATCAACACCAGATCATTCAGTCGTGTTTTAAAATTTTAACTCCCTTGGGAAGTTTATTACAGTTTACCTATGGCCCGTTGTCACCGTTACCATCCCGAAAGTTGGGGTTGCGCCAAAAACGGTTGGGCCACGTTCTTTTAAACTTTCCCCCCGCAGCTGTTTGGAAGTATTGGAAACCAGCCAGTCACGAATCGCGTCAAAAACGATCGCCAATGAATCGGTTGAAACATCAAGGTCTGCATCAATTAAAACGCCTTAAAAAACAATCATTAAAGGTTTTACGATCCCATGAAAAAAATTAAATTAGGATTGCTTGGCACTGGTCGTATGGGCAACGGCATTATTGAATACCTTCGGGAAGACGGCCCGTTTGTTATAGGTGCCGTGGCTTCAAGAGGGGATCTGCGGCCGTTATTCGAACAGTCAGATGTAATTATTGATTTTAGCCAACCACAGGGGACGCAACCTCTGTTAGATCGGGCCCTTGATTTCAACAAACCCTTAGTCATTGGCACCACTGGTTTAACAGACGATCAGGTTCATCAGATGGAAAAAATAGCCAAGACCGTACCTGTTGTCTATGCCCGTAATACCAGTATTGGCATAACCTTGATGCAAGCCGTGGTTAAACAATTGACGAAAGCTTTGGGGGATGATTTTGATGTAGAGCTTAGTGAAACACATCATCGTCATAAAGTTGATGCGCCGTCGGGGACATGCTTAATGCTGGCCGAGGCTGTTGCTTCTGCTCGAGGGGTAGATTTAAAGGATGTTGCCCGTTTTGAGCGCCATGGCCACGTGGGGGCCCGTGTACCGGGAGAGATTGGGTTTAGTGTGCGCCGAGGGGGCCAGTATCCGGGTGAGCATACCGTAAGTTTTTTAAGCGATGAAGAAAGCATCGAGATCACCCACCGCAGTTTCTCACGCCAGTTGTTTGTGAAGGGGGCTCTAAAAGCAGCGCAGTGGGTCATTCATCAGCCACCCGGCCTTTATGGGATGGCGGATGTTTTGGGTTTTTGATGGATTTTCCTTAAAATTAAAAACGCAGGGAAAATGTCAATAAATGTCGAATAAGTGTCCAATAAATAGCCGATAAAATTCCGATAGAACTTTTCTCTGCCATCCTTCGCTGGGGGGTGTTATAAATTATTAAGGAAGAGTATTCAATCCCAGAGGTTTTTTTGTGTTTCAAGTGGTTTTAAAAGACGGTTCAAAACGTGACTTTGACAAGGCCGTCACCGGTGAAGAGGTCGCGCGTTCTTTATCGCCGCGTCTTGCGAAAGAGGCGGTTGCCGTCCGAGTCAATGGTCAATTGTGGGACATGAATCGGCTGATGCCTGATCAGGCGCAAATCGATATCATCACCCGCAATGATCCTGACGGGTTAGAAGTTATTCGCCATGACACAGCTCACGTTACAGCCGAAGCCGTCAAGGACCTGTACCCCGAAACCCAGATCACCATTGGACCTTCTATTGAGAACGGGTTTTATTATGACTTTCATCGTGAAACCAAGTTCACCCCTGATGACTTAATCCTTATCGAAGCCCGCATGCACGAAATTATTAAGCGAGATGAGAAGATTTCCCGCGAAGAATGGCAGCGCGATGACGCGGTCGAATTTTTTAAAAGCCAGGGGGAACATTTTAAGGCCGAATTGATTGCCAGCATCCCCAGTAACGAGCCGTTAACTCTTTATCGCCAAGGCGGATTCATTGACCTTTGTCGCGGGCCGCATTTACCATCCACAGGGCGTATTGGCAAAGCCTTTAAATTAATGAAACTGGCGGGTGCCTATTGGCGGGGCGACCATCGAAATCCCATGCTGCAACGTATTTACGGCACAGCTTGGGCTACTGAACAACAGCTGCAAGATTACTTGACCCAGTTGGAAGAAGCCGAGAAACGCGACCACCGCCGCCTTGGGGCTGAACTGGGGTTGTTTCACTTTCAAGAAGAGGCCGCCGGCAGCGTTTTTTGGCACCCCAAAGGTTGGCAACTATATCGGAACCTAGAAAATTTCGTTCGCAGTCGCCTAGAAAAAACAGGGTACGTAGAGGTCAAAACACCCCAGCTGGTTGATCGTAGTTTGTGGGAAGCTTCCGGCCATTGGGAAAAATTTGGCGAGCATATGTTTACAGTTGCATCCGAAGAAAAAACCCTGGCTATTAAACCCATGAATTGTCCCTGCCATGTTCAAATTTTCAAACAAGGCTTGAAAAGCTATCGTGATTTACCATTGCGGATGGCGGAGTTTGGATCCTGTCATCGCAATGAACCCTCCGGCGCCCTGCATGGCCTGATGCGCGTGCGTGCCTTTGTGCAAGACGATGCCCACATTTTTTGTACACCCGAACAAATCGTTTCAGAAACCAAAGACTTTTGTGACCTTTTGAAGGACATGTATCGTGATTTGGGTTTCACTGATGTACGCGTAAAATTCTCTGACCGGCCGGCAACACGCGCTGGCGGGGATGAGGTTTGGGATTTGGCTGAAAAATCGTTGATGGAGGCTGCCACGGCAGCAGGCCTTGACTTTACCTTGAATCCAGGCGAGGGGGCCTTTTACGGACCCAAGTTGGAATTTGTTTTAAAGGATACCATCGGTCGTGAATGGCAATGTGGCACGTTACAGGTTGACTTTGTTCTGCCTGAACGCCTTGATGCGGTTTATGTGGGTGAAGATGGCAAACGTCATCGCCCCGTTATGTTGCATCGGGCCATTTTGGGATCTTTTGAACGGTTTATTGGTGTTTTAATTGAACAATATGCTGGTAAATTCCCCCTGTGGTTAGCGCCAGTTCAGGCAGTTGTCGCAACGATCACCAGCGAGGGCGAGGGGTATGCAAAGGAATTGTATGATCGGTTGAAACAGTTGGGCATTCGGGTTGAAATCGATACCCGCAATGAAAAAATCAGTTATAAGGTGCGCGAACACAGCCTGCAAAAGATTCCCTATTTATTGGTGGTTGGTAAACGCGAGGCGGAACAGAAAACCGTGGCCGTGCGCATATTGGGTGGGGAACAGCAAGAGATGATGGGGCAAGAGGAAATCATTGCCCGTTTGTTAAATGAAAGTCGTAACCTGGGTTGAATACCCAGGACCACTTTTCTACAAAACCTCTTCGCGATAGATTCTTTCCCGACGCTCAAGAAGCTCCTGCGCCTCTATACTAAGGGTGGCGATGGGTCTGGCTTCTAGGCGCCTTAATCCTATGGGCTCGCCAGTTTCTTCGCAAAAACCATAACTGCCGTCGTCAATACGTCGAATGGCCTCAGTAATTTTATTAATCAATCTGCGTTCGCGATCCCGTGCCTTCAATTCGATTGTTTGATTCACCTCATTGCAGGCCAAATCAATCACATCAGGTTCATTAACAAATTTGCCTGGCATATCGTTCAGGGCTTGGTTACATTCACGCACCAATTGATCACGCCAAGTGACCAACTTTTTCCTAAAATATGCTAACTGCTGAGGATTCATGAAGGGTTCATTCTCATCAGGAACATACATTTCATCTGTCAAATTTGTTATCGGCATGGTTGTTACTCCGGGTTTTTCTGTACCTCTAAATTAAACTAAATTTTTCTAAAAAGTTCAAGAGATTAATGCAAAATTTTTGCCTGGGGCGATACATTTAAGCACTGCTGAGGGGTAAGGGGCGTTTTGAGTCGAATTTTTTATTAATGAATTAAACCCCATTCAAATGATTTTCCCTGTTTTTTCTCGTCGTTTTAATACCTTAAATGTTATTCCTGTGCAGACGGGAATCCAGACAACAATACGACTGGACCCCGGCATTCACGGGGGTGACAAAAGGGGCGCGTGGGTGAAAATACGGGGTTTCAAGGGACGATAGGAATCCCGCAAAAATATTCAAATGGAATATATTTTCAAAATTTGTGACTGAACCAAAAAAATCATATACACAAAGTGTGTATTGGTGTTAGAAGCTTAGGTAAATAGGCCCACGGAGTTAATTTACTATGATTCGTGTTTTTAAAGGCCTAAGCAGGCAACAAAAGGAGTCGATCGGGCTTTTGCAGATTGGCACTTTCCTTGAATACTTTGACCTTATGCTATATGTCCATATGGCTGTCCTTCTCAATGAACTCTTCTTCCCTGAAGCTGACCCGCATACGACCGCAGTTGTTTCAGCCTTTGCTTTTTGTTCAACGTTTATCCTAAGACCATTTGGAGCCATATTGTTTGGCTTGATTGGAGATAACATCGGTCGTAAATCAACAGTGATTATGACAACCATGATGATGGCGCTTTCTTGTATTGTGATGGCCAACTTGCCAACGTATGCGGAAATTGGGATTTCGGCAGCCTGGATTATAACAATTTGTAGAATTGCCCAAGGTCTGTCATCGATGGGCGAAGTCATGGGGGCGCAAATCTATATAACCGAAATTACGAAGCCGCCAACTCAATATTTTGCTGTTACCTTGATCGTTTTTTCTCTTGCCTTGGGCGGAATGACGGCTGTTGGTATTGCTTCGCTTGTGACTCACTTTGATTTTAATTGGCGGGTTGCTTTTTGGATTGGTGCGTGTGTTGCTGTTGTCGGAACTCTCGCTCGCACCAGATTACGAGAAACCCCTGAATTTTTAGAAATGAAAAGAAGGAAAAAACAGAACGAGGAAAATGATTATAAGCACGAAAATCGAAAAAAAACGGCGCCTGAAAAAATATCAAAAAAAAATCTTATAGCCTACTTTTTTATAGAATGCACGTGCCCCATGGTTTTTTATCTGGCTTATATTTATTTCAATCCTTTACTGAAAACTCTTGGGCTCTCTTCAGCTAATATTATTTTTCATAATTTTCTTGTTACCATTTCTGAACTTTTGTTTACGGTATTCCTTCTTTATTTTGTTACAAAATTTCATCCTTTAAAAATATTAAGATTTAAAGCTATTTGCGCTGTTTTTTTTATTCTGGCGTTGCCAGCCTGTATTATGTATTCAACCTCTGCGTGGCATATCTTTATTATTCAGGCGCTTATATTCCTATGTCCGATAGGCGGAACACCCGGGGATGCTATTTTTTTTAAGAGTTTCCCAACGTCTAGAAGATTTATGAGTACAACATTTGCTTATGCGTCTTCGCGCGCCATAATGCATATCATTTCTGCGTTTGGTCTTGTTTATCTAACAGAATGGTTTGGATATTACGGAATTTGGTTTATTGGCTTACCAATAATAGGGGCTTTTTTCTGGGCTTTGAATCACTTTGAAAAACTAGAAGGTCTGCGACCCAATAAATCCTCCAACCCTGACCTAGGCGGGGGATACATCGAAGCAGCCTAAGGAGAGCTTCTATTTGTACCGATAATGCCGGGCACAACGGTTGCCGATCAACTGGACGATTTGGACCAAAGCCAAAAGAACGAATACGATGATGACCATAAATGCAATATCGTATCGTTGATACCCATACCGTATGGCCAAATCACCAAGGCCGCCCCCGCCCACGGTGCCTGCCATAGCTGAAAAGCCAATCAGCGTAATGGTGATACTGCTGATCTGATCAATCAGGGATGGCAGGGCCTCGGGGAAGATGATTTTCGCGACAATTTGGTGACGAGAAGCGCCGAGAGATAGTCCCATCTCGATCAAGCCCTTAGGAATAATCTTAAAAGTATCTTCCGTTGCACGGGCGATAAGCAAAATTGCTGCCAACGATAAGGGCACAATTGCCGCCAGCGTCCCAATGGAACTGCCTACTAATAACCGGGTAAAGGGGATCAATAAAACAATCAAAATGATATAAGGGACGGACCTGACAGAGTTCACCCCAAAACTTAACGCCCTGTATAAGCGTGGTTTTGGCTGAAGCCCTTGGTCACCAATGCGGTATAACAGGGTCCCTAAATAATATCCCCCTACCACACCCACTGTCAAAGAGGTGGCCACCATCAAAAGCGTTTCAAATAAGCTGTAAGCAAGAAGAGTTACCATTGCAAATACCCCAAAAATTCCACAGAAACGCCATTTTCCGTTAAATACTTTGTTATGGACGTTACTGTTTTTGAATCATGTTTTATTGAAACCATCAAATGGCCAAACGTGTAATCGCCACTGTGGTGCAAGTTGCCACCAATAATGTTCACCGGCACGTGCCATTCATGAACCAAGGTTGAGATTAACGGCTTGGTCGAGGTGCGATCATGGAACATCAGCTTTAAAACCACGTCATCGTTATCATGGGGTGATGGGTGCAGTTTCTCTTGGATAAAACTTGGCAGCTGATCTTTTAAAAAATCATGCAGCAGCGACTGGGTCACGGGATGCTGGGCCTTGGTTAAAATGTCAAGGGTTGCCCCTTGTTCAACCACCTGGCCGCCGTCCAGAACATACACAAAATCAGCACAATGCTTAATGACATTCATGTCGTGGGTTACCAAAACGACTGTGACTCCCAATTTCTGGCGCAGACTTAAAAGTAGATTCAAAATATCCATGGTCGTTTCAGGGTCCAGGGCTGACGTGAATTCGTCACACAGCAGCACCTCTGTCTCGATGGCCAAAGCCCGGGCGATTCCCACCCGTTGACATTGCCCACCGCTTAATTCATGGGGGTAAGATGATAATTTATGGGACAGCCCCACCAAATCGGCCACCGCCTTAACGCGTTCCGTCGTTTTCATTTCGGCAAGAGTCAAAGGCAGCGCAATATTGTCAAAAACAGTTTTTGATTGCAGCAGGTTATACGTTTGAAAAACAACGCCAATTTTCTGCCGACGCTTGCGCAGATCAGCCTGGTTCAATTGGCATAGATCGTCATCACCAAAGATAATGCGACCCGTATCAGGTTTCTCAAGGCCATTCAGGCACCTTAAAAGCGTACTTTTTCCCGCACCACTTCGGCCAATAATTCCAACGATGCTGCCCTTATAAAGGGTCATGTTGATATCATTTAAGATACGTTCCGCCCCTTTGGACTTTGGAAAGCTTTTGCATAAGGATTCAATAATTAATAACGGTTCCGACGGCACCATAAAGTCAATGCAGTTAAGGGGGTTTAGTATTCCTAACATACACCCATTTGAAATTATTTTGCGGTTTTTCTGTCTGATATTTCTCCCATTTCTGTTGTTTGAAAGGTTTATGTGTGACTATAATTAGTCTTGTGCGGGGGAATTATGTACTACATAGCGTTAAAAATGTTATTCGGCGATCGGGGCAAATATATAGCCATGGTGGTTGGTGTTTCTTTCGCCGCCCTTATCATGACCCAACAACCAGCCATCTTGGTTGGGTTATTATCGCGAACATACAGCTTTATCCAAGATGTTTCTTTACCCGATATTTGGGTGATGGACCCGGGGGTTCAATATGTTGAAGAACACAAACCCGTTCGGGACGTGGAACTCAATAAAATTCGTGGAGTAAGCGGCGTTGCTTGGGCAACACCTTTATATAAAAGTTTGATGTCTGCAAAAATGCCAGATGGACTATCGAAAACTATTGATATGACAGGACTGGATGATAGCACATTAGTGGGTGCCCCTTTTCGCATTTTAAAAGGGAAACTTTCTGATTTTAAACGGGCTGATGCAATTTTTGTTGATTTCGAGGCGGCCCAAAACCGCTTGCGGATTAATGTTTCACCAGGTGTGACTCGCCCTTTGGAAGTTGGTGATACCCTTGAAATTAATGACAAGCGAGCAGTCGTGGTTGGATTCATAAAGGCAACACGTAACTTTGTGCTGCAACCTCAGGTTTACACAACATATAGTCAGGCTTTATCTTACAGTGCACCTGGCAGACGGCAATTGACGTATGTTTTGGTAAAAGCCAAAGAGGGGCAAAACCTTCGGCATATTTGCCAAAAGATTGAGGCTAAGACGGGCCTTAAAGCCTATTCAGCAGATGATTTTAAAGACGTAAACTTGGGTTATTGGATGAAAAACACAGGCATTCCCATTAACTTTGGTATCTCAGTATTGTTAGGATTTATTGTGGGGGCAGCCATCGCTGGGCAAACTTTTTTTAGTTTTGTTCAAGAAAATGTAAAGCACTACGCTGCTCTAAAGGCTATGGGCCTTCGTAGCCTTTTATTAGCCAAAATGGTCATATTACAAGCTTTAGTCGTGGGTTTTATAGGCTATGGGATCGGGGTTGGGCTGGCGACGTTGTTTGGGTTAAAGTTTCATGATTCTGTATTGGCATTCCGTATGCCACCAATCTTATTATTATACTCTGGTGGGGGAGTCATGGTGATTATTGCAATTGCGGCCATGGCGGGTATTCGTCGGGTTATAAACGTTGATCCAGCTGTCGTATTTCGGGGATGATATAACGAAATGACATCAGCGATCACTTGTTCAAACATTACAAAATCATTTAAAACAAAAGAGGTTGAAACCCTTGCCTTAAGGGGGATTGAACTGGATGTTATTAAGGGCGAATTCCTTATGTTGGTTGGCCCATCAGGCTGTGGAAAAACCACATTGATTTCTATAATGGCAGGGATTTTGCACCAAGACGCGGGAAATTGTACAGTGCAAGGCCAATGTTACAACCAAATGACCCATAATGAGCTGTTGGATTTTAGGGCCAAAAATGTTGGCTTCATCTTTCAATCATTTAACTTAATTCCTACTTTAAGTGTTGTAGAAAACGTTGCCATCCCTTTGATTATTAATCGCATTGAACGTCACGACGCAATTAAACAGGCCGCCCAGATGGTTGAAAAAGTTGGATTGGGCGATCGGTTGGACAGTGCGCCAAACCAGCTGTCTGGAGGACAACAACAAAGAATCGCCATTGCCCGTGCGTTGGTTCATAACCCATCAATTCTTATTTGTGATGAACCGACAAGCTCGCTTGATCACTCCACAGGCGTTAAAATTTTAGAACTGATGCGTTCCATTAATAAAGACATGAAAACTACGTGTGTGGTTGTCACCCACGATGCACGTATTTACCAATATGCAGATCGCATAGCCCATATGGATGATGGGATGATAACGGACATAACCCACAATGGAGCTTGAAGAATGAACGTTAAAGAACTGATAATGTTTTTTAGAACCAACCTAATTGCAGTTTTTGGCCTACTTGGGTTGATTGGGGCCATTGTATATACCTTTACCCTGGGCCGCCCCGCTGTGATGCCTCCCAATCAATTAACGATTCCACCTTCATCCCCCTTCACGCACAATATTGCCGCAAAAGGGCTAATAGAAGCCAACACCCAAAACATTAATATAGGATCATTTGTTCCAGGAGTAGTCGACCAAGTCATGGTGAAGGAAGGGGATCGGGTTAAGAAAGGTGACTTTTTGTTTTGTTTGGATCAGCGAACGGAAACAACACAGTTGGCTTTAGATCAAAAAGATTTAGAAAGCGCCAAATACAGCGTGGATGTTGCTAAGGCTGATTTTGCGGAAGCTAATGATCAGTATGGCCGCGCCAAAAACCTAAGGACCGGTGTGGTAAGCCTGGAAGAACTTAAGAAAAGGGAATTTTCTGTTCAAAGAACGCAGGCTCAATTGAATTTGGAGGATGCTAAGCTTCAAAGCGCCCAAGAGAAAGTTTCGCTGTCACGCATTAGCCTTGAAAAACTGACAGTAAAATCCCCAATTGATGGGTTGGTCCTAAAAGTTCGGATACGGCCTGGCGAGTATATTAATCAGACAACCCAAACCTTATCACCCTTAACAATTGGCAACCCATATCCCTTGCATGTGCGGGTGCAGATTGATGAAAATGATACCTGGCGTTTAGATCCTAAAGCTAAAGTGATTGCTGTTTTAAGAAGCAACCAAGCGACGACTTTTCCCCTAACATTTATAAGACTTGAGCCGTATGCCCAGCCGAAACAAAACCTCAGTGGTGATAGCCGTGAGCTGATCGACACCCGGATCGTAGAAATCATTTATAAAATTGAAGGCGATTTTCCCAGTTTGCTGATTGGTCAACAAGTTGATGTTTTTATTGAAGCTCAGCAAGAGTAGTCAATTGTGGGGACTTTAAGTTGATTTTAATCATCACCCATTTTCAACGCCGCAATGAAGGCACTTTGAGGAATTTCTACATTCCCAAACTGCCTCATTCGCTTTTTACCGGCTTTTTGCTTATCCAATAATTTACGTTTACGGCTGATGTCGCCCCCGTAACATTTGGCCAAAACATCCTTGCGCAGGGCCGATATGGTTTCGCGCGCCACGACTTTGCCACCGATGGCGGCTTGAATGGCAATCTTGAACAATTGTTGGGGGATTAGTTCTTTCAAGCGCATACATAATGAACGGCCTCGTGTTTCAGCTTGGCTTCGGTGAACCATAATCGCCAGGGCATCAACGGGTTCCGCATTCACCAAAATATTGACCTTTGACAAATCGCCCTCTCGATAGCTGTCCAACTGATAATCAAACGATGCGTAGCCGCGGCTGATTGATTTTAGGCGGTCATAAAAATCAAACACGACTTCGTTTAAGGGAAGCCTGTAAACGACCATGGCGCGGCTGCCAGCGTACGTTAAATCAATTTGTTCACCCCGCCGATCGGTACAAAGCGTCAAAATCGACCCCAAATACTCATCAGGAACCAAAATGGTGGCCCGAATCCAGGGCTCCTCGATGAAGTCTATTTTCACCACATCGGGCATGTCGCTTGGATTATGCAACTCCACAACATTGCCGTTGTTTAAATGAACTTTATAGACAACGCTGGGTGCTGTTGTGATTAAGTCCAGGTTAAATTCGCGTTCCAGGCGTTCTTGGACAATTTCCAAATGCAGCAACCCAAGGAATCCACATCGAAAGCCATACCCTAAGGCCGCAGAACTTTCGGGCTCAAAATGGAAACTGGCATCATTCAAATGGAGTTTCGCAAGACTTTCCCGCAAATGTTCAAACTCCGCCGCATCGCTTGGGAACAACCCACAAAAAACCACAGGCACAGATGGTTTGAATCCAGGAAATGGCTTAGCTGTTTGGCGTTTTTCCTCGGTAATCGTGTCACCAACTTTACAATCGGCCACATGTTTAATGCTGGCCGTGATAAAGCCAATTTCACCGGGTGATAGCTGGTCGACAATTTCCTTCTTGGGGGTGAAATATCCCACCCGATCCACTTCATACGTCGCGACGGTGTTGACCATGCGGATCTTCATGCCCGCCTTTAATGTCCCCTCGACCACGCGTACCAAAATCATCACGCCCAGATAGGCATCGTACCAGCTGTCCACCAACATCGCCTTTAAAGGGGCGCTGGCGGCTTGATCGCCAAATTCACTGGTGGGTGGGGGTAAACGGGTCACGATCGCCTCTAATACGTCGCCAATTCCAATACCTGTTTTGGCAGAGATAGGAACGGCATTTTGGGCATCAATCCCGATCACTTCCTCGATTTGCGCCTTAACACGGTCAGGTTCTGCGGCCGGGAGATCAATTTTATTCAGGATGGGCACAATTTCATGGTTAGCTTCAATAGCCTGGTATACGTTGGCCAGCGTTTGCGCCTCCACCCCTTGGCTGGCGTCCACCACCAACAACGATCCTTCGCACGCGGCCAAGGACCTGCTGACTTCGTAGGCAAAATCCACGTGGCCTGGTGTGTCCATCAGGTTCAGAATGTACGTCTCGCCGTCTTTGGCCTTGTATCGAAGTCGAACCGTTTGCGCCTTGATAGTGATGCCCCGTTCGCGTTCAATATCCATCGAATCCAGCATCTGCTGCTTCATATCGCGTGATTCAATAGCCCCACAGGCTTCGATTAAGCGATCCGCTAATGTGGATTTGCCATGGTCAATGTGGGCGATGATGGAAAAGTTACGGATGTTCTTCATAAAGATGTTCTGAGGCCTGTTGTTGAAAATTCAGACTAATTTATACAACGAAAAGTTTTCGGGTGATAGTTATTCCCGTCGCTTTTGCCCTGCTAACAAAAAAACAAAGGGATGCAACTAAAAATCCATCACAGCATTTTTATTTGCGAATATGCCTGAAGCTATGGTAGGGTTTGGAAAATTATCAGAAGACCTTAACTAAAGGATAATAACGTGAAAAGAACATACCAACCCAGTCAATTGGTAAGAAAACGCCGCCACGGCTTTCGTGCGCGTATGGCGACAGTTGGCGGAAGACGTGTTATTGCAGCGCGTCGCGCAAAAGGCAGGACGAAGCTGTCTGCCTAGATACAGGTTTAGGAAATCGTGGCCTTAAGTCGTCTTAAGAAGCGTGCTGATTTTTTAAGAGTAGCAAAAACAAAAGTAGTGGCGAAAACGTCGACTATGCTTATTCAGTGCACTCCCGCTATTGATGTGGCTTTGGCTGAACAAATCCAGCCAAAGCATCTAAGGGTGGGTTTTACTGCAAGTCGTCGGGTGGGTAATGCGGTCAAACGTAACCGGGCCAAAAGACGGCTTAGGGCCCTGGCAGATATGCATTTGGAAAAAAAAGTTCTTGAGACGATTGACCCATCAACGGGAGATAGTTTTGAGTTTGTTTTTATAGCTATTCCGGGAACGGTTAACGCAGACTTTCCCCAGCTTTCTAAAGATTTTATAAAGGGGGTGCGATGGTGTTTATCAAGATTTCAACCCCGTCCCATTGCTTTTGAACCACAAGAGGAAAAGACAGATGTCAAACTTTCTTGTTAGATTAATTCATGCTTACCGTTGGGCCATTTCACCCTTCTTGCCCCCTCGGTGCCGGTTTGAACCCACCTGCTCGCGCTATGCTATTCATGCCATTGAATGCCATGGCCTTTTAAAAGGGTTGTGGTTGGTTGCAAAACGTTTGCTGCGTTGCCATCCTTACGAAACAGTTTCCAGGCGAATTGGTGCCCCATGGGGGTATGACCCGGTCCCTGAAAAGATTGCCAACCAACCGGTCCAGATGTCACCCGCACAAACCGCAAAAATGGGTTTGCACTCCAAGATCTAGCCCACTCAACTAAAATTAAGAAAAATCCGGGATTTTTAAAGATATGTCAGAAAATAGGAACGTCGTTCTTGCCATCGGTTTGTCATTGGCCATTTTGTTTGGGTTTCAATATTTTTATGAAGGATCTAAGCCAAAACCCGTTATTGTGGTTAAAGATCCAACGCCCCAGGCGTCTGCAACTGCATCTTCGCAAGCTACCCCGGATGTTTTAGTCCCTGCACAGATTTTAACCCGCGAACAAGCCTTAGCCCAGCACAAAAGAGTTTTGATTAAAACCCCCAAACTGACAGGGTCCATTAATTTGGTCGGGGCTCGACTGGATGATTTAGGCTTAAATCTTTATCGTGAGAGTGCTGATCCTAAAAGCCCAGCGATTACCCTTTTAAGTCCTGAGCAGTCCAAAGGAGCTTATTTTGTTGAATTTGGTTGGTTGGGAACGGCTAAATTCCCTGATGCTAAAAGTATTTGGACCGTTCAAGGGCAGCAATCGGAGTTAACGCCTACTCAACCGCTTACACTGACTTGGAAAAACGACGAGGGATTGAAATTTGAGAGGACAATCAGCGTTGATGAAAATTATCTGTTTACAGTCACAGATCGAGTGATCAGTAATGCGGCGGCTGGTATTCAGTTGAAAGCTTTCAGTCAAACCACGCGCGTTGGAAAGCCCGTGACAAGCGGCTATTACATTCTTCATGAAGGTGCTATTGGCATCATCAACAGCAAGTTGAACGAAGTCGACTATGACAAACTGATCAAAGAGAAAGCCATTCAACAAACCACAACAGGTGGCTGGTTAGGATTTACGGATAAATATTGGTTGGTCGCTTTGATCCCCAATCAGAAAACTGTGGCTCACACAACGTTTAGCGGCCAAGAAAAAGATGCGCTGTTCCAGTGTCGCATTGAATACGATGGTCAAACACTGAAGCCTGGGCAAACTTTAGAACAAACCCAATATGCCTTTGCAGGCGCCAAAGTTCTAAGTTTGCTTGATGGTTACGAAGCGAAGCTTGGATTTAATCGTTTCGATTTGGCTGTAGATTTTGGTTGGTTTTACTTCTTAACAAAGCCCTTATTCTATGTTTTGGAATTTTTCCACCAGTTGCTTGGGAACTTAGGTTTAGCTATTTTGTTCCTGACAGTGCTGGTCAAAGTTCTGTTCTTCCCTTTGGCAAATAAATCTTTCAAATCGATGGCTCGCATGAAAATTTTGGGCCCCAAGATGGAATTGATCAAACAACGTTATGCCAATGACAAAGTGCGCATGAATCAGGAATTGATGGACTTTTATCGTCGCGAAAAGGTGAATCCTGTATCGGGGTGTTTGCCTATGTTGATTCAAGCACCAATCTTCTTTTGTCTATACAAGGTTTTCTTTGTCACCATTGAAATGCGTCATGCGCCTTTTTATGGATGGATTCACGACTTATCGGCACCCGACCCTACATCCGTGTTCAATTTGTTTGGCTTAATTCCCTGGACGCCGCCATCTATGTTGATGATTGGTTTGTGGCCGTTGTTGATGGGCGCCACCATGGTATTGCAGCAACGCCTTAATCCGCAGCCTGCTGATCCGGTTCAGGCCAAGATGATGCTGCTTATGCCCGTTATGTTTACCTATTTGTTTGCATCCTTCCCGGCTGGTTTGGTTATTTATTGGGCCTGGAGCAACCTTTTGACAATTGCGCAGCAAATGTTCATTACCCGAAGGGCAGAACAGCAATCTTTGGTGGAGGTTATCCCACCGAAGCGCAAAGCACCAAAAAGTAAGCTTTGATGGATACGAATGATATTGAAAAAACCAGTCTTGAAAAAGCTAATTGGCTGTTCAAGCAAGACTGTGAATTTTTAAGAGGTGTTGAAAAGGCAAGTGACTTGCCTGCGTATAACTTGCCAGAAGTTGGCTTTATTGGCAGGTCAAATGTTGGTAAGTCAAGCTTGATTAACAGCCTGACCACCCGCCATCGTCTTGCCAGAACCTCAAATACTCCCGGCCGCACACAACAGCTGAATTTCTTTAACCTGAATAATCAACTAATTTTGGTTGATATGCCGGGGTATGGTTATGCCCAGGCGCCCAAGCAGTTGGTTGTTAACTGGACGCAGCTTATCTGTGATTATCTGCAGACCCGTATAAATTTGAAACGGGTTTATGTCTTAGTCGACAGCCGGCATGGCTTAAAGCCGAATGATGACGAGATGATGCGTATATTGGATCAGATGGCGGTGTCTTATCAAATTGTTCTGACAAAGGCAGACAAGATCCCTTTAAAGCAAGCAGCAGCTGTTTATGAACAGACGAAAGAAAAGATTAAGGATTATACGGCTGCTTACCCCCACATTATTATGACTAGCTCTGAGGATAAGCGAGGGATTGAACAACTGAGGTTGGCGATCATTGAGTTTGTAAATTCTCCCCCATCGTAAAGTACGACGGGGGAGAGCCTTGCTTTATGGGAGGAATGAGGTGCAAGGCAGGATGGTTTGTGAATAAAGGGGACTGTTACCGGCTATAATTGGGAAGATTACAGTCTCTCTCTTTAAATTTGAACATTTTGACAATCTTATATTTCGTGGCGCATGTGCTGATTGGTGTAAATCGGAATGTAATGGTAAAAATTATGAATTCCTATCCGGGAAAAATCCCTATGTACACCTATTAGGTAAACAATACGTATTTATTTCTGAGGTAACAAACTAGATTGTTGCGAGATAAACATTTGACATATATTATCCACGTTAGTTCTCTGAATTGATTAAGAACCAAAAGGCCTAATAATCATGCAAAATAGTGCTGCAGATTTGCAAACAAATCATGACGTCGGTCAATTACCTTTTGTTATTGAAGGCATAAAATTCACCAATCGTGAAGTTGATATTATTGCATGCATTGTTAACGTGCGTGGCAGCAGTAAAATGGCTTCACTCTTATCCATCTCGCCCAGGACATGTGAGACGCATATTTTAAACATTATGCGCAAGATAAGCTGTAACTCGCGAGAAGGAATCGTCGATTTTGTAGAAAAAACTTCTTACTCTTTTGTCCTTAACAAACACTACCAAAGTTTACTTGCACAATTCGATTTTGGGAAAAAACTTAACTCTCTAGTAGCATACGGTAAATCCATCACGTGCCATATTGTTCACGTCTCATCTAAAAATAAAAACGATGTGAATTTTGCGGATGACCTTACCATTCATCTTAAACTTTGTGGCATTCAGGTAATTGTTCACGACGGGTATGAGAAGTCTGTTGCACCAGAATCAAATGAGCATGTTATTTACCTGATATCAAAAGTGGAAGAGCAGCACTTTAAGAAAAAGCAAAAAGATTTTTTTGAGTCTCAGAAAAGTAAGTTTTTAAAAAATGAAAACCTTTTCACATTACTATTAATCGATCAGATTTCTGAACAACTTCCCTGCGAATTTAATAAATGCATCTTGCGAAAAACAATGTTGAATTTCCAAGAGTTGTTTTCCGCTGTATTGAAAAGAATTTTCTGGGATAAAAATTTTGACAAAACTCTCCTAGAATTTCAAAAAAAATCGATCCTTGAATCTGACCACCAGCAATGGCCACAAAACCTTTTAGCAACACAAAAAGAAACTTTGGGTTTCGACTGGAAAAATATTCTGAGAACAAAAAAGTACCCCATAGGCTTTGCTGCGATTTTTGGTGTTGTCATCACCTTCACTATTATTGATAAATTACCGAAAAGTAAGAAAGCTCCAATAGTTCAAGGGGCGAAAGCTGATTTGCTGGTTCCGGTTGAATCAGTTCTTTTAAATCGTTCGGACTTGTTGTTGCAAATAGATAATAAGTTACAAGGAAAAGAAGGCATTCAGGCAGTGGCCTTAGTCAGCATTGGTGGGGCTGGAAAAACAACCCTTGCTAGGCTTTATGCCAAACAAAAAAAAGCATATTTAGTTTGGGAAATTAATGCAGAAACAAAAGAGGGACTTGTCAGTTCTTTCGAACTACTTGCCCAAACCCTTTGTAAAACTCAAGAAGATCAAGTGGCTTTAGAAGAAAATCAAAAGATCAAAAATCCTGCCATAAGAGATGAGAGGATTCTTTTGTTTGTGAAAGATAAATTGAAGGCCCTTAATAATTGGCTTTTGATTTACGATAACGTGGAGAAATTTGCAAATATACAAAAATGGTTTCCTTGTGATCCAACCAGTTGGGGCAATGGAAGGGTTATTGTCACAACAAGAGATAGCAATTTACAAAACAATGTGCATATTAATGGAGCCATCCAGGTAGGAGAATTAACACCAGCAGAGAAATTGCACCTTTTCATGAAAATCATGAAAGATGTCAGCCCTTCCAAGGCAAGTGAAGAGCAAAAGAATGCCGCGGATAAATTCTTGGCGCATATCCCCCCCTTTCCGCTGGATGTGTCTGTGACTGCCTATTATTTAAAAACAACTAACTTGTCTTATGACAAGTATCTGGATTGTTTGAAAGGGCGTAATAAAGATTTCACAAGCACCCAAGAGGCTATTTTAAAAGAAGTGAGCGATTATACAAAAACACGCCACGAGATTATTACATTATCCTTAAAAAAACTTATTGAAACACATAAAGATTTTGCTGACTTATTGCTGCTCATTAGTTTGCTGGATTCACAAAACATTCCAAGGGATTTATTAGAAAGTTTTAAAAGCACAGCTGTCATCGACAATTTTATTCACCATTTGAAAAAGCATTCTTTGATCGCTAATCAACCTGATATCTTTTCTTCTGTTTCAACGTTATCAATCCATCGAAGCACTCAAGAAAGTATTTTGGACTATTTTTTAAGCGATTTGAATTTAGAAAACAATCCCCAATTGATGCTAAGAATTGCCAACACTATCGCTCAATACGCTGCTGAAGCGATGGAAAAAGACGATATCCCAAGGGTTAGGCTTTTGGCAAACCATTGCGAAAAATTTTTAAGCCACGATTCTTTGTTAACAGGCGCAAGCTCTGGGGTCGTTCAAGGGAAATTAGGTGTTATTTATTCGTATCTTAGCAATTGCTTGAAAGCTCAGGAATTTCTCTCAAAGAGTTATGATAACTTAAATAAATATTACCCCAATAACTATGAGGGTATCGCCGAAGTTCTTGTCCGCCTGGGTGAAGCCCATACGGATATAGGCGACCATGAAAAGCCAGAATCATTCCTTGAACAAAGCCTGCTGATTTACAAAAAATACTGTCCTGACAAACCCTCGAAAATTGCTTCAACCTTAGTGTCTTTGGGGCGTGTTTACAGACTGATCGGCTGTTATGAAAAAGCCAGAGATCGTCTAGAGGAAGCTTTGTCCATCTATAGAGAACATTTTTCTGAAGATTACCCAAGCGTCGTTTGGGCATTAGCACAGCTGGGGGATACCTATAGAAATTTGAATGATTACCAAAAAGCTGAAAATTTATTTGAAGAAGCGATGATCATTTGCAAACAGAAAATTCCAAAAAATTATTTTAAGTTTTGTGCCGTATCCTTACATTTGGGTAAACTTTACAGGGATATAGGACGTTATGAAAAAGCCATAGAACTGTTTGAGAAATCCCTGGAGATTTGCGAGAAATACCTTCCAACAGACAGCAGCACTCTTGCATCCCATGTTGGTAACCTGGGTATTCTCTATCGCGAAATGGGACAATATGAAAAAGCGAAAGAGTTTCTTGAAAGAGCCTTGTTGATCTATAAAAATTGCCTTCTTGAAAACAATCAGTCTAACGCCTGGCTTTTGGGCCATTTAGGGAATATTCATGGCAAGATGGGGGACCTTGATAAATCGAAGGAGTGTTTCGAAAAAGCATTGTTCATCTGCCAGAAGTGTTTACCTGTGCATAACCCTAACTTGGGGTGGCTTCTCGGGCACCTGGGAAATACTTACAGGAAATTAGGCGATCATCAAAAGGCAATAGATCTGCTTGAACGAAGCCTGGTAGCCTATGAAAAATGTCTTCCCAAAGACCATGTTTATGTTGGTACAAGTTTTATCCGCTTAGCCAATGTATATTGGGACTTGGGGGTTTACGAAAAAACGCAACATTTTCTTGAAGAGACTCTTTCCATTTTTGAGAAACGCTATGGTCAATATCATCTTAGAACAGGACACGCCTTAAAATGCTTGGGTCGAGTGCATCTGATGCAGGGAAACCTAGAAAAGGCTGAAAATTATCTTGGAAAAGCTTGGGCGATTTTTCAGTCGTATAAATATGTGGAGAGATACTCTGTTCTGGAAGACCAAGCCGATCTTTTCCTTAAAAAAAGTGAAAGTACGGATAAAAAAAATGAAAAGGAAGAATTCAATGAACGGGCAGTTAGTTTATTAAAGCAAGCCTTGGAAATTTTAAATACCCTTACTGTAAAGAATTCAACAGATCATTTACGAAGAATCAAATCTAAGTTGAGTAGAATCCCTTATGAACATAAAATAGGGTAGAATGAGCAAGTTGGTATCAACATATCCTCTCGCTCAAGCTCTTATCTTTGCGCTAATGTACCAAAATCAATCAAAACAGCACGCTTGTAATCGTTGGTAATCAGTATATTTTCTTGATCATTTTCTCGTTCTGTGTCGACTCCACACTCAGCCATATACCTTGTAGCGTCCTTAATTTGTTGATTCAGCTGATCTGTCAGGTTCTTGCCAGACTTAAGATACTGTCCTAAGATTTCCCCATCTATGTATTCCATAATAAGCCATTCATATCCCCACTTTTTCCCAACACCATAATATTTGGGGAAATTGAGATGGCCTTTTCCGTCGGCACCTTGTAATTTTTCGTACATGTCGGCCTCTCTGTCTGATGGGGTTGAGAGGATCTTAATGAGTCTTTTCTCCTCAGTCCCAGCTTCCTTTGCTAAAAAGACCCAACCGTAAGACCCTTGTCGGGGAAGAAGTTTTTCAATAACGTAATTCTTACCATTTAGATTGTAAGGTTCAGATTTATTTTTAAGAACCCATTCAGCCACTTTAAATTTATATGCTTGGGGGACTGCGTCAGAATCAAAAGGAACAGCTATGTCGAATCTATCCTGAACACCAGGAGTCTTTAAAACATCCTCGATTGTTTTGCCAGCATTTATTTCATCTTGTTGAAGCCTCAAAATAAAAGATCTATAACTCCTATTTCCATCTTCATCCTCGTAGGCCTCACATACCAAAGGAAAATCTTTGTAATCAGTACTTTCTTTGAAAGTCTTTCTAAGTTTATTGATAGCGTTTTGAATCGCTTCGTTTTTGACCTTATGCGGTTGTTCTTCTTTAATTCCTGGATTTTCTGGAACCTCCACCAAGGCTTCATGTTTACTTAAAACTTGAACCTTTAACTTTGAAGAAGTAGCAGGTGGTTCCAAATGACCAGCATCTGAAGCTATCACCTGCGACGACAAAAAAATGAGGACGATCATAAAATATTTGAACAACTTTAAAACTCCTTTAGTGAAATGATGTAAGGCTATATTATAGGATTTAGGGCCCATAAAAAATACAGAAACTCTTTGAAAGAGATAAATGACGTTTGATCAATCTTTACCGGGGCAACCCACACCAAAATCAGTTGCCATAACAGAAAATATCGAAACGGTTGTCATTCACATTGGCCTTCGCCACAGGCCATCCATGGGTCAACCTGATCGCACCCAAGAGGCAGCTTTGGAAGAAGCTGTTGGTCTGGCCGAGGCGATTAATCTAAAAGTTGTTTATAGGCAAAGTTTTGCCCTTAATAAAATCTCACCAGCGACGTTATTGGGCAAAGGGAATGTTGAGAATATTCAACAAATTATACAGGCCTTGGCCGTCAAATTGGTCGTTATGGATGGGACGTTGTCACCCGTTCAACAACGCAACCTGGAGCAGGCATGGAAATGCAAAGTTATTGATCGAACGGGGTTAATTTTAGAAATTTTTGGCGCCCGTGCGCGCACTTCAGAAGGGGGATTGCAGGTAGAATTAGCAGCCCTGAAGCACCAACGAAGCCGCCTGGTTCGGTCATGGACACACCTGGAACGCCAGCGGGGTGGGTTCGGTTTTATAGGGGGCCCTGGAGAGACTCAACTTGAACTTGATCGGCGTATGATTGATCAACGAATCATGAAATTGGAAAAAGAACTTATTAATGTCACCAAGATGCGTGGGTTGCATCGAAAGGCACGTCAGCGTCAATCAATACCTGTGATTGCTTTGGTGGGGTATACAAACGCCGGAAAATCCACCCTTTTTAATCGGTTGACCCAATCGAATGTCTTTGCCGAAAATCTGTTATTTGCCACCCTTGACCCAACCATGCGGCGGTGCGAAATTATTAATCCTGCAACAAAGGGCAAACAGGAGGTTATTTTTTCCGACACGGTGGGGTTCATCTCTAATCTGCCGACCCAACTTATTGCGGCTTTTCGAGCCACGTTGGAGGAGGTTTGTACAGCTGATCTTATTCTTCATGTAAGGGATGCAGCTCATCCAGACGCGAAAGCTCAGGCCCAAGATGTGGAAAAAATTCTGCATGAGCTGAATATTGTTGATCGGCAACCCGATGACGCCCCTTTGATAGTTGACGTTTACAACAAGATAGATTTGTTATCAGCAGAAGAGCGTTTTGTTCTGTTGAATCAGGTTAGTCGACGCCCCAATGCAGTGGCTATCTCAGCGCAAAACGGCGAGGGTATTGAAACCCTTCTTCAATGGATTTATAACCGTTTTCAAAACAAAGGGGCATTTGTGCAAACCCTTGTTTTAAAAAATGACGAAGGGGCGGCCCTGGCGTGGTGCTATCAACAAGGTTTGGTGTTAGAGCGTTATGATGATGAAACAACTGGCCAAATCGACTTGAAACTTTTTTTAACAGCCTCGCAATTAGATTATTTGCGGAAGATTATTTTTTAAATATAAATTCATTCCTCTTAAGAAATTAACGAATAATTAATCATTATCCATTATGGTTTGTGTAATAACTAAATGGATGGGTGTAATATGATTATATTATTCGTTAAATTATTGGTTATAGGGACGGTGGTTATTACAAGTCAGGTACTGGCCTCGGTCACAATCAACGAGGATTTTGAGGAGCCCTTGAGAGTTCTTGCTACGCGTCTGACAGAATCCAAGGTGAAGACGGCCAACCGCATCGTTAACAGACTTCCAAAAAGCGAACGTCGCCATTTCATTGAACAAGTTTTAAAACTAAACCAAAGAAGCCCGGAAGGTTCTGTGGGATTAGAAACTCTGGATATTCTTTGCAAAACCCAGTTCCATGAAAGAGAAGATGCCGTGAATCAGTATTTACGGTTGATGGATGCAGACTCAA
The DNA here is from genome assembly GCF_004210305.1 of Candidatus Finniella inopinata. Taxonomy (NCBI): domain Bacteria; kingdom Pseudomonadati; phylum Pseudomonadota; class Alphaproteobacteria; order Holosporales; family Candidatus Paracaedibacteraceae; genus Candidatus Finniella; species Candidatus Finniella inopinata. The sequence goes on from NZ_SCFB01000005.1 coordinate 210,545, forward strand.
CGGCCAGCAAACCTTTGGCGAAATCTTTCCAAATTATTACCAAACTACAAACTGATCATCGATCCCTTTTTGTGGATAAAGTTCTTCAGTTGACCAGACCAACAATGACGCTGGTGCAACAATTTACCATTATGTCTGTTTTGCATAATGTTCTGTCCCCTGAACGGGATGAATTCATTGCGCAAACGTTGCGCCTTGTGACACCTGACGATACAAATTATGTAGAAGTTTTGAATATTATTCAGGCTCTTGCCCGTCTTGATTCCCTTGTTCGCGCACCGTTTGTTGATTCAATTTTGAACAGCGGTACCACGGACGCAAACCAAAGATTAGATCTTATACGCACTTCAATCGAAAGTTGGATAGATACCATGCGGGGGTTCAGGGAGGTTTTGGATGAAATGCAGGGGGAATATGGTAATCAGAATATTTTTGGCCTACGTAATCAGACCGTTCATGATAAAGCCTACGAATCGTCGATTGATGAAGCTGTTGTAAAGTTGTCGGCCCGCTATTCTCGTTTTGCACAAGATTTGGAAACGCTGCTATGCGCGCATTTAGAGAAGATTGAGGACCTGGAGTCCAAAAAACTACTTTCAGAAACAGAGGCGCAGGTTGTTCGTTACTTTTTCAGTTCTGGAATTGAAAGACTCTCAGCGGATCGGCATGGCAAGGTTACACAATACTTGAACCTTTCTTGGCACGCCTTAGGTGATAAAGCCGTTTCTAAAAGCTTTGGCCTTGAAGCAGCTTTTAACGATAAAGATGTTGATGACCGCATCGCAGGTTGGTTAAGGGCTGGCCCCATGGATGCTCAGCTAGCCTATCTATTAGATAATTTGGGTGGTCGATTTAAAACCAAATGCATATTACTAGAAGCAGTTTCCAAAGAGGATGCGCTGATGACCGCTGGTGAGTCCTGCATTGGGGGAAGCTATAATCGCCTGATCGATGGGCTTAATTGTATTGACCCGGATGTTGTGCTGGCTGTGGGTGAAGGAAACAAAAAGAATATTGAGCTGATGGCAAGGACCCAATTCTTGCGCAATCAGGCTGTAAAGTTTCTTGCCCAAAGGTATGAAGAAGAGCCCGATTTGTTTAGCACCCTGGATGTGCTGAAACAAAAAACTTCCCAGTACCTGCTGGATTCTTTGAAAACCGAAGTTGGAACAACCTACCCTGATGTAACCATGGCCATGGTTGAACAAGAAATAGGATGCTACTTCGAAGGATATTTTGAAGAAGACCTTAATAAGGTAACACCTCTTCGATCGGTACAAGATTATGTGAATAATTGGGAGGAGGGGCTGTTAAGAGATTTGCAAACCTGGATTGAAGCCAATCCATCCTTATCCTTCGAGATGATCTTAAGCGGGGCCAAAGAACAAACAACGATCCTTTTAAACAGCAAGTTAGCTGCCCTTAAAGGTTCCATTCCAGAACGGTCTAAAAGGGACCTTATCGACCATTCAATCACCATAGCGAAAATGAAGGTTTCTCGGCATTATACTGGTGTGTTCCAAACCATTGCATCAGCTGTTCTTGATCAGGTGCCAACGGGCCCAACCAGTTCTTTTGCCATGAAGTATTTGGTCGATTTGGTTCTGAAAGAATTGAGGAAGTCCCAGGCTGACCCAGAACAGTATCGCACGGCAATTGCCAGCGCTATCCGAGGTGATGAGAAATTGAACGCCGCTGTTAATGCAAAAGTGGTTTAGATTTTTATGAAACTGTCCTTTAAAAAGGCAGTTTCATTCCGCCTGGAAGATTAAGGCCACCCGTCAGTTTTGACATTTCCTCTTGGGTTTGTGCCTCGGCCTTGGTTTTTGCATCGTGGCAAGCCGCAACAATCAAATCTTCCAAAATTTCCACCTCTTTGGGGTCAATCAATGCAGGGTCAATTTTAATCCGTTTCAGATCACCCTTACCATTCACGGTCACCTGAATCATACCACCGCCAGCATTGCCGGAAACTTCGACCTCTTCCATGCGTTTTTGCATTTCGCCCATTTGGGCCTGCAACTGTTGGGCTTGCTTTAACATTTGATTTAAATTTTTCATAAATTTACTCGCTTAATAAGTTTAGTTTATAATTTCAAGGGTTGACCCGGGAAAGGCGTTTTGAATCGCCTGAATATTGAGGTGCGATAAAACCTCTTCGTAAGCTTGACGCTGGAGGGCCTTTTTTTGATCCTCCAAACTTCCTTGACCTGGTTGTTTAGCCAAATGAATAATCCACGTATGCTGCGTTACCGTTTGTAAAACTTGTTTCAAAGTCGCCAGAAAAGTCGCTGGCACGGTGGGTTTCACATAAAGCGTCATCTCGCCCGGTTGATACTGTATACAATCGACGTCATGGAGAAGTTGTGTGTAGAGCATAGGTTCCCGCGCGTTGGATACAAGCTTGGCCAAGTCTGTGAAGGAGGTTGGCAAGCTGACTGCGGGTTTGTTGATTGCATGTTGCGTCTGAGCAACAACGGGAGCTTGCCCCACAAGGTGATGCAAGGCCTGGGAAGTGACCGGCAGCGTCGAATCCCTGGACCTACCTCCCTTTAAAGATTGAATCAAATTCTCCAAAGGTGGCAAATCACTTAGGTAACAGGCCCGAAGCAACGCCAATTCCAAAGCCTGGGATGGAACGGGTGCGATCTTAACTTCCTGTAAAGCATTCAACAGGGCCTGCCATAATGATAAGAGCGTAGAAACGGCCAACGGTGCAGTCAACTGCGACCCGGCCTCTCGGTCAGCCTGCGACCAAAAACTCTCTTTTTGAAACTGGGGCACGGTCTTCAAACAAATCAAACCATACAGAATATCCAAAATATCTTGCAGCAATAATTGGGCATCGGCCCCATCATGCAACAAATCGGCTGTGTGCTGTAACGTGACATCCGGCTGCCCCTCTAAGACTGCCCCCAACAATTTAAATAAACGCTGGCGGTCAGCAAGGCCCAACATGTTATAGACTGTTTGAGCCGATATGCGATCAGATCGATTGTCTGTAAAACTTAAGGCAATCGCCTGGTCCAATAATGACAGCCCATCGCGCATGGACCCATCGGCGGCTCGCGCAAGCGAGAAAGCCGCTTCCTCCTCCAAAACAAACCCCTCTAGACCAGCGATTTTCTTCAAATAATCAACCAACAATTTGGGTTCAATTCGCTTTAAGTCAAACCGCATGCACCGGGACAAAATTGTATCGGGAATTTTTCGAATTTCTGTGGTGGCGAAAATAAACTTAACGTGAGGCGGGGGCTCCTCCAGAGTTTTCAAGAGTGCGTTGAAGGCACTTTTCGACAACATGTGAACTTCATCAATGATAAATATTTTGTACTGGCCCGTTACCGCCTTGTAACGGCTTGAATCGATAATTTCGCGCACATCATCAACGCCGGTACGACTGGCTGCGTCAATTTCTATGACGTCCAAATGACGGTCATCGGTCAAGCTTTTGCATGATGCACATTGTCCACAGGCATCAATTGATTTACCCGTTTCGGTGTGATTGTTCAGGCAATTCAGAACCCGGGCCATAATGCGGGCTGTGGTTGTTTTGCCAACCCCACGGATGCCATGCAACAAAAACGCATGTGGCAATCGGTTGTGATGGATGGCTTGGCCCAGGGTTTGAACAAGCAGATCCTGGCCTACCAAGTCACCTAAGACTGTGGGGCGATACTTTCGGGCAAGAACACGGTAACCAGCAATCATGAAAAAATAGTATACAGTTAAAAGTGAGTGGAAGACTGAATCACAACCCAAGGGGGAATTGCTGCGGCTGCTTTCTTCCGAACCTGACCGGGTTCACAACGCCCTTGTCTATGACCAATCTTCCAAAGGCACTATACCACTTTCTAATGGTTTTGCGAGTTTTTCTGTTTGTTGTGCAAAAAAACATTGGCTGCCGATATACCCAATTCGAATGATTTTGCGGGATTTTTATGAAAGAGGTTTTTTCCAGAAACAAGGCGAGAAAGCCTGGAATAGCCATTCTATTTAAGTCTTTTGGGCCGCCGTTTATGGGGAAAAGATCAAACAGAAAAACCGGCAAAATCGTTTGAAAGGGGTACAGTATTTACTTGATAAAAAAGATAGCCTGGAAACACCGGCTATGATACGAATTTTGAATCAGTATTTGTGCAATTCGTTACTTGTTTTATTTATGAAAATCTGGCTTGTTGATGCCTTTACGGCAATAGCTTTTCAAGGGAACCCAGCTGGAATTTGTCTTGTCGACCATTTTCCAAAAACCCAATTGATGCAAGCCATTGCGGCCGAGATGAATTGGTCTCAGACTGCTTTTGTGACGCAAAAGGCGGATGATCATTTTCATATTCGTTGGTTTTCCCCCCGGGACGAGGCTCCCCTTTGCGGCCATGCCACTTTGGCGGCGGCCCATACTTTATGGAAAGAAGGACGAACGGATTCACAAACTTTAACTTTTGATTCTTTGGGTGGGATTTTAAAGGCAGAAAAGAAATCTGATGGGTGGATTTATTTGGATTTTCCCCTTCGCCCAGTGACGCCTTGCTCCTTGCCTGATATGCTTCAAGAAGCTTTGCAGGGAATAACCATTCAATCTGTTCATAGGGACGAGACGGTTTATTTGGTGGTGTTGCGCGAGGCGAAGGACGTTATAAGGTTAAAACCTAATTTATCGATAATAGAACAAATAGACTGTCGAGCTGTGATTGTGACGGCCTTGGGGAACGCGCCTTATGATTTCGTGTCCCGCTATTTTGCACCAAGAGTTGGCATTCCAGAGGATCCCGTTTGCGGATCGGCCCATTGTCGGTTGATTCCTTTTTGGTCGGAAATCTTGAACAAAAATACGTTGCTTGCACATCAGGCTTCCCCGCGTAGTGGGGTGTTAAAGGTTTCTTTGGTGGGCGATCGGGTCCTTATTGGCGGGCAGGCTGTTACGGTTTCTGAAGGATTCCTCAGGATATAAAAGGATTTTTATGCAACGGTTACGATCTCTTTGTTTTGATGCCGCACTTTATGGTTGCAGCATTATTTATTTGTCACTTTGTCTGCCCTTTCTTTTCATAAATCCAAGGCGTTTTGGGGTGAAAATTTTAAAGGGGCAAATGGAATTACTTCTTTTCCTTGTAAAGAATATTGTTGGATTAACCCATCAAGTGAAAGGGGCGGAACATTTGCAGGCAGCCTTAAAACTGGGGCCTTGTCTTGTGGCCTGTAAACATCAATCAGCTTGGGAGACCATAGCGTTGGGGACTTTTTTTGATTCCTTTACAATTGTTTTGAAAAGTGAACTGAGGAAGGTTCCGTTATTTGGTTTATACCTTAAGAAATCAAATATGATTTTTATTGACCGCCAAGCGGGACGGCAAAGTATTAAGACTTTGTTGACTCAAGCTCGACAGGCTGTTCAACAGAATCAGTCAATTCTAATTTTCCCAGAGGGGACTCGAACTTCTCCAGGTGTACCTGGTACCTATCAACCGGGTGTCGGCCTTCTTTATTCCGATTTAAATATTCCTGTTTTACCCGTTGCCTTGAATTCAGGATTGTTGTGGGGACGTCGGTCTTGGATTAAAAGATCGGGGCAAGTGACCATCGAATTCTTGCCCCCTATCCTCCCTGGGTTAAAGAGGGAGGAATTTATGGCACGCCTGAAAAATGATATAGAATCGGCATGTGAGAAATTGATTTAAAGGAAGGGGTCCTCTTTTCGTTATTGCCAGTTATGACTTGACATCGTGGATCCAAGCGTCAGGTTATCTCCACCCAACCATTGTGGATTTTTATCTGTCTTACCGTATTGTTTAATAAATTTATAGCTTGATTGAGAAAGGTCTCCTGAAATAGGAACGGATATTGTCCATGTTGGGTAAGAACTGGGTGACATCAAAAGCGCGTTGGCAGGATTCCAGCTTCCCAATTCTGGCGTAGAACCAACCAGGTAGAGGTTTTGTCCCAAAGCGGTTTCAGCATTTTGTACCGTAAAGCTAACAGTGGTGATTTTTTTAAGGACGAGCTTATAGGGTGCTGATGTACCAGTATGACTCAGCTGGAGGCCAGTTCCCAATTTTCCGTTGAATGTTGTTAAGACTTGGGGGCTTGTGGTGCGTGTGGTGCCAACAATTAGGTCATAATAACTTGCCACGGTATAACCAGCAGGCGGAAAGGAGCTGAGTGGTGTTAGTGGGTCAAAATTCATGGCGGAGTCAAGGGTAAGCCCCCCATTTACGGTCAAAAAGCTGGAAGGGTTTGTCGCAGACAAATCCCACGTGCTGTTGGGGTTAAAAGTCAATCTAGCCGCGTTAATGGTGCCATATCCTCCGAAAGTAGCGCCGGTTTCAACCGAAAAGAGGGCCTTTGAGCCTGCATTCCCCCATGTGGGATTGGGATAACGGGTTCCGGCAGTTGATGTGCCTTGACCAACAAAAAATGTGCCGGCGTAGATGGTCGTGCTTCCCTTCCAACCTGTGTTGTTAGTATTCACAACCAACGTTCCGGATCCATTTTTGATGAACTGGACGGAAGCATCGGCACAAGCCAAGTCGTTGTCACCTTTTTGGGCAGGCAATTTTGCTGGGTTCAGTATAACTGGGTTTGCATCGCTGACAGTATAAGTGAAGGCAACTTTAGGATCCTGTATGAACACCGCCCCCCCTAGGCTTGCCGAATTTCCGGTAAATTGAGTGTTGGTCAGCGTCACGGCACGATTAGAATAAATAGCGCCCCCTGTGGAACCAATCCCCGTAGCCTTGTTATTTCTAAAGGTTGCTGGGTTGGAAAGAGTAAGCGTATTAGCATAGATAGCACCCCCTCCTGCGCCACGGCCCGTAATGGTATTGTCAACAAAAACAAGTTGTGTTTGGCCGTACCTGTTATTCTGCCGGCGCTAATGGCTCCTCCGGCGACACCAATACCATTCACAGTATTTCCGTCAAAGGTGACGGTTTGGGTTTTGCTGCCCGAAAAGATTAAAGAACCGTCCGCATTAACAGCCCCCCCACATCCACCTGAACCGTTGACGGTGTTGCCCATGAAGTTAAGGTTGGAATCGCCTGAAAGGATTACGTCTCCCCCGTTTATGGCACCGCCTAATGCTGCCGCATAGTCTACGTTAGAAACTGTATTTTTTGTAAAGGCTACGGCCCCAGGGCCGACGGTTATATTGACAGTGCCGGCATCAATATCCCCTCCATAACCTTCACGAGCATCTGAAAATTCAGTTACGGTCACATCAGAAAGTGTCAGAGTCAATGGGTAGGTGTCGGCATCTTTAAAAAGAGGAAGCCCTTTTCCTGAAGGAGTTATGGTTCTGTTTGTGGTGGAGTCAGAAACAATAGTTACTCGGCTAAAGGTGGAAAGATCGATGTTTCCGGCTTCCTTATGATCGACCGTAAGTTTTAGGGTGGGTGTTTTCGTTTTAGCTTTAGCCAGTGCAGCACTAATGCTTGTATACCTAGAGGCTTCATCATCCAAGATCACAGTGCCTGCTGCATGACCTTGTGTAAGAACGCCTATTCCTGCATAAAGGCCTAGACAAATATAAGACAATTTCATATCAAAAACTCCTAAAAAATTGATTTTATATATTTATATTACCAAATGTTTTTTAATAAAAGATTAATATAAAAAAATTTAATAAAAATTAAGCTTTTTTTTAACATTTAAGGGCTAAGGGAGGCAGCAGTTTCAGCAACTCTCGGACAGCCAAAAATCGCAGGGAAACGGCCATATCTGGAAAATGATTAATGATAATAAAATGGGATGGGGAAAACAAAATTGGTTTGAAATCCCAAAAGGTGAGAGGTTTCTCTGATTTACTTCCCTGATCTTAACTGTCGATTGAGAAAACGCCTATGCACCCATATTTTTAATTTCACAGCATCTAATTTGCTCCGCGAATTGCTGCAGCAGTTTTTTCTCCTTTAAGAAATGGTGTTGCTGCGTTTATAGTAGGGTTGATATTTTAACCTTAGAAAAGTTCCTTCTGTGCTAACCGCTTTAATATCTATTGGACAAGCCACCCTTGCGATGCTTTATCTGTGTGGTCATATCACGTTGTTTTTCCTGCGGGCTTTGCGTCAGGGATTCAGCTTTCCTTGGTATGGGCGTCAGTTTATCAACCAACTGATCAATATCGGATATTTCTCACTTCCTGTGGTGGGCATGACGGCTATTTTCACCGGCATGGTCTTGGCGTTGCAAAGCTACACCGGTTTCTCACGTTTTTCAGCGGAGGGGGCAGTTGCCACGGTTGTTGTTTTATCCATGACGCGGGAATTGGGACCTGTTTTGGCGGGATTAATGGTTGCAGGGCGCATTGGTGCGGCGATGGCGGCCGAAATTGGAACTATGCGTGTGACGGAACAAATTGATGCTTTAACAACCTTGTCAACGAACCCCCTAAAATATCTGGTTCTTCCCCGCCTGATTGCGGGCATGACGATGTTACCCATTTTAGTGCTTATAGCCGATATCATCGGCGTCATGGGGGGGTATATCGTGGGTGTTTACAAGCTTGGCTTCAACTCGGCTAATTATATAGACCAAACCTGGAAATTTTTGGAATGGGATGATGTGCAATCAGGGTTGATCAAGGCCTCTTGCTTTGGGTTGATTATCAGCTTGATGGGCTGTTACCACGGCTATTATTCAAATCGCGGAGCTGAAGGTGTGGGACGGGCAACCACCAATGCGGTTGTGTCAGCGTCGATCTTGATTTTGTTTTTTAACTATGCCCTCACAATTTTTTTGTTTGATCATTAATTATGACTTCTAATTCTTTAATTCGCGTTGAAAACCTAAAAAAAAGTTTTGGATCGAAAGTCGTCCTTGACGGCATCGATTTGGACATTTCCCCTGGTGAATCCTTTGTTGTTATTGGGGGATCGGGCAGCGGTAAATCGGTTTTGATTAAATGCATTCTTGGGCTTTTGTCACCTGACAGTGGAAAAATTTATTTAAAAGGGCAAGACATCAGTCGGTTATCAGCGTCCCAGCGCCAGGAATTATTGACCCACATCGGTATGTTGTTTCAAGGCGGTGCCTTGTTTGACAGCATGACCGTGGCTGAGAATGTGGCCTTTGGGTTGGTGCAGGGTGGGGGCATGAAAAAATCCCAGGCCCGGAAAATTGCTCTGGAAAAATTAGAGGCTGTTGATCTATCGCCAGACGTTGCTGATATTTTCCCGGCCGAATTATCGGGGGGTATGCAAAAGCGGGTGGCCCTTGCCCGTGCGATTGCGACCAACCCTGATGTTATTTTCTTTGACGAGCCCACAACGGGCCTTGATCCGATTGTCAGCAGCACAATCAACGATCTAATCGTCCGCTGTGTCCGCAAATTAGGGGCCAGCGCGGTCACGATTACCCATGATATGAACAGTCTTCGCAAAATTGCGGATCGTGTAGGTCTTTTATTCCAGGGTAAATTGGTTTGGACAGGAACTGTGGCTGAAATGGATGCGACCGATAACCCTTATGTGAATCAATTCATCCACGGCCTGCCCCATGGCCCCTTTACGGATGGTTAACCGGTCTTTAAGAGGGTAATTACAAATCCGTCAGCGGCCAACGGGGCCTTGGGCCGATTCCCAAATCACTGGTATACCCTAAAGAAAATCTTTCAAGTCCCGCCCAGGCAATCATAGCGGCGTTATCGGTGCATAAAGAAATGGGCGGGGCCACAAAGGTTAAGCCTTGTCGTCCGCATAAAGTCGAAAGCTGACCCCGTAAAGTTTGATTGGCCGCCACACCACCTGCTACCACGAAATGATCGACAGGGGCTGAAAGCATCTGGATCGCGTGTTCGGCTCGGTTTATAAGGCTGTCCACAACGGCCAGCTGAAAGGTGGCGGCAATGTCATTTATGTCTTGCGGTGTCGGATGGGGAAAATTTTGAAATACCATGCGAGCTGCCGTTTTAAGGCCGGAGAATGACAAATCGCACCCCGGGCGACCTTTTAAGGGGCGGGGTAAGTCAAATCGTTTGGGATTGCCCTGTTGGGCGGCTTTCTCTAGGGCGGGTCCTCCGGGGTAGTCAAAATTCATCAATTGCGCCACTTTGTCAAAGGCTTCGCCCGCCGCATCATCAATGGTGGAGCCTAAAACGCGATAACGGCCTAGACTTTGAACCTCGACAAACTGGCAATGCCCCCCAGAGACCAACAACAGTAAATAAGGGAAGGGGACGTCATGGCTGAGGCGCGGCGTTAATGCGTGGCCTTCCAGGTGATTAATGGCCAGAAAAGGTTTACGAAGGGCCATGGCAAGCGCCTTTGCCGTCATTAATCCAACCAAGACACCGCCAATCAGGCCTGGTCCGGCCGTGACTGCGATGGCATCCATATCTTCTAAACTTAAATGGGCATGTTTCAAGGCCTGCTGCAACGTGGGCGACAGGTATTCCAGGTGTGCCCTGGCCGCCAGTTCTGGGACCACGCCTCCATAGTCTTGGTGTTGCTCAATTTGGGAAAAGACCACGTTGGCTAAAATACGCTGGGCCGGATCGGCGTGAGCCTGTACAATAGCCACGGCCGTTTCATCGCAACTTGTCTCGATACCTAAAATTTTCATAAGAGTCTAAAACTTTCGTTCCATGCAATAATTGGCGTAAAGCTAAGCGTCCAGGTCTTTTGCATCAAGTCCGCAGTCTTTCATTACTTCTTCAAAAGAAATGGTCTTCTTCCCACTTTTTACCCATCTGTCAAAGGCTTCTTCCTGATCTTCTAAATACTCTTTTAACGCTGCAATCAAAACCTTTGTTTCAGTTTTGTGTAGACGTTGTGATACTTCAGTTAAAGCGTTTATTAACGGTTTCGGAATATCGAAATGTGTGTTCATGGCAAAACCTTGATTGGTTAACAGATACAAGGATACTGTGTAAAGACTTTCCTCACCAACCTTTTTTCACAATTACAAAAGAGGAAGCGAACTAAGATTTCAGACTATTCAAAGGTCGAATGCCAACGCTGTAGCCGATCGCCAAGTAGAAGCCTGCCCCAACGCCCACCAAAACCCCTATTTCTAAAATGCGAGAGATGGATTTTAAAGCGTTGGTGAGTTCCCAATGTTGGCTGTAAAACAAAAGGGCGCCCATCAAAAGTGATACGGCCGTCGTTTTTAGTGTGTTCAAGAATAAGATCTTGGGAAAACTGAATAAATTTCGTCTTCTCAGGAAAAAGGCCAACAAAAAGGTGTTGACCCAGGCTGCCAAAGAAGTTGCCATCGCCATCCCTACATGTTTAAAAAATGGCATGAACATTAGGTTTAAGGTTAAATTAGTTATTACACAAATCAGGCCTATTTTAACAGGGGTGGAGGTATCCTCGCACGCAAAATAGGTGGTCACAAAAACCTTACCCATGACGTAGGCTGGCAAGCCAAAGGCGAACGCGGCTAGGGCAGGGGCTGTTTGTTGAACATCATAGACCAAAAAATGGCCATGGCCGAAAATCAAATCAATCAACGGGTAAGACAACACAATCAAGCCGATGGTGGACGGAATGGTTAATTGTAGGGCAAAGTTCAAGGCCGTGTTTTGTTGGTGGTAAGCCCTTTTAACGTCACCTTGACGCCAGCATTTTGAAAGGGATGGTAACAGGGCTGTGCCAATTGCCACGCCAAAAATCGATAACGGCAGGTGATTTAGGCGATCAGCATAATAAAGGTACGATAACGATCCGGTCGGCAATAAGGATGCCAGCATCATATCGATAAACAAGTTAATTTGCATGACGCCAGCGCCAATGGTGCCGGGGACCATCAGCTTTAAAACTTTTTTAACATCGTCGGTTATCTGGGGCCACTGAAGCCAAAACTTAAAATCCAATTTCTGGCATATCCAATAAAGCCATCCGAATTGAACTAAACCCGACAGAAAAACAGACCAACAAAGCGCAGTCCCTGGTTCAAGATTGGTGTATGGGTACAGGATTAAGGCTGAAATCATCATCAAATTTAATAAAATGGGTGCCGCCGCTGCGGCTGCAAAATGATGAAGGGAGTTCAAAACCCCCGCCAACAAAGCGGACAATGAAATAAATAAAATGTAGGGAAAAGTGATGCGGGTGAACTGTATGGCCAGATCTAGGCGTTCGGGGGTGGTTGCAAAACCTGGTGCTAACAGCGGGATCAGGTAGGGTGTTGTCAGCTCCACCACCAAAACAAAAACGAATAAAAACCATGCCAGGCATGAGAAGACTTTTTGTGCCAAATCTTTCGCCGAAGCCCGTCCTAGTTGCTCATCGTTATTGGCCAAACGTCTTGCTATTTGCGGGACAAAGGCGGCATTAAAGGCACCTTCGGCAAAGAAACGACGAAAGAAATTGGGGAATTTAAAGGCAACAACAAAGGCATCGGCAAGGGTGCCTGCACCCAAGATATGAGACAATAAAATCTCTCGTATTAGGCCAAAAACGCGGCTTATCGCTGTGTAGCTGCCCACTGTGGCTGCCGCCCGTATCAGATTCATGACGAGTTTCCTTAAGTCTAAGGACCCCAGGATAATCCAGTTTCAAAAGGAATCAAGTGGATTGTGATGGGGGAATGTATTTTTCTTGCTGCCTATCAGTTTTAGAACAGTCAAACGTATACGTTCTTCTTGACAACGAAAAAATATCAGCCATATGTAAAGCATACTTCGTTATAGGTTTTTGAAAATGGCTTTTATTTTAATCATTCTTTTTCTCTTTAATATAAATTTTGTCAATGCACAGACTGTAGTTCAAGAGCTGCATGTTAAAAGTCAGCAGTTGAAAAGTGTTAGAAGCGTTAGCAACGCTGTGGGGGAAGTTGGACAGCTTCGTCACAGTTTAAGTGGACGTCCCCTTGAAAGAGACGCGACGGCTGAGGAAAGGGCGCAGATTATTGAAGCCATCGTGAACACCGAAACAGCGGCCATGTTGATCGACGGTGCCTACGATTTTAAATTCAGCAGAACAGCTTATGGATTGCCGAGCAGTCTGTCAGAAAGAGAACAAATTCATTATGGCTGGATTTTTTGTTTAGCCCGCACGTCACAATTGCTGGCAGAGAATCCCGTTTTTGATCAAACAGATATCTCTGTGCTGTTGGGCAGAGACGCCAATAGTCGTCATATGCCTGCCTGGATGAAAGATATTTTTCAGAAAAATTTACGTCAAATCGATTGGGTTGCTTACGTCCGCCCGTATCTGGCGGTAGAAAAATTTGCTTTGGTTGAAACCCGTAAAGCGGAAAGAGCTGGAGAGCCAAAGCGCCCCCAGTTTACTGTTACGATAACACAAGAGCACATAGACGCAGCTTTTCGCTCGAACACTGTTAAAGGCATCCCTTTTGAGGCGTCCGCCTTTTTAAAACCAGGAAATTATATCTTTGATGCCTATGCCATCAGTCCTGATGGTGCGTGCCAATTTTATGGATGCCAAGGACCTTATGGTTATTTTGGCCGAAGCGATTTTGGTGAACAGATTGTTGATAACATGGATAGTGATCCAAGGCTGGATGATTTAGTGAAAAGTTCCATCGCTTATGATTTCTATGTATGGTTATTGCCGGAACGAGATATTGCTTGCTCAGTCATAAATAGTGCGCCGGACTGTAGTAAATATTTAATAGAATTAGGAATTGAAAGTTCTAAAAGTCGTACTTCAGACGTAAAATTAAAAGAGTTAAAGGAATCGTTAAAAAAAACATTAACCTCTTCGTCTGCGAAAGAAATAGTTAGCAGAGAAACTAATAAATTTCTTTTCAAAACAAACTTTGGTGGAGAATGGCTTACTTATGCTGACCTTATAGCCTATCTTAATTCATTGAATATTTATGCTTTTTACAAACATGATAAGCCTGGAGTTTTGACTCTTGCGTCTTCTCAATCACATGTGTCTTATGCCCATGGACGCAGCACCTTTTTATTATCCGCAAACCGTCATGTGACCCGGTTGGTTCTAAGAGACAACTCAATAGCCAGTTTGTTTGAATACATCAGGGCCAAAGCCCATGAGGAAAAGAACCGTTTGGATGTGAATTCAGCCTCTTACAAATGTTGGATGTAAACCCCCTAAAGCTGGGCCACCACATAAGTTGGCGTTGTCTGATAGGTGGTGGTTAAGGCCGACAGGTGCGATTGAAAGGTATCTTTCTGATTCCAATGCGGCAATAGCGCTGCCCCGTGAACGCCCGTCAAAACCATCAAACTGTCGATGCCGTATGCGTTGGCGCCTTTAATGTCCGTTGCTAATGAATCTCCAATCATAAGGATCTTGTCCTTCTTAATAGTTTTTCCCAACTGCTGTTGAGCCAGATCATGGGCCCTTTCATACATTATTGGGTTTGGCTTACCATGGATTCGAACGGTGCCTCCGCCTTCGGCATACATCTCCGCCAACAGGCCGGCGCACAAAACCCGATCGTTGCCATGAATGGCCTGTTTATCCGCGTTGGCGCATACCATCGGCAGGTTGCGGGCCAAGGCGGCATTCAGCAAGGGGTCATACTCTTCCAAAGTCTCAACCCAATCCACCGTGCCGCTGATTAAAACAAAATCCACCTGATCAAGGATAGGGACGGAAACGTAATCGAGAGTGTCAAAAATGGGCGTATAGGTCCCAGGCCCTATATGGAAAAGCTTTTCTCCTAAGGATTTATAAAACTCATCGGGGCGATCCCTCAGGGCTTTATGGCAGTCTGTGCCAGAGGTATGGACCCCTTGGTAATAATCAGCGGGGATACCCATTTGGGTTAACCGATCAGCCGTTGGCTGCGCCAAACGGGGACTGTTAGACAATAAAAACGCAGATTTTCCCTGGTCTTTCAAATCTTTTAAACATGCCAAGGTGTTCAAAAACGGTTCCTTGCCGTTATGAACAACACCCCATAAATCAAACAGGAACAGATCATACGTGTCGGCAAGGCCGTTAAAGTTTGAAAGTTGTGTCGTCATCAGATTTTCCCTTCTTGTTTGGGGATACCCCAGATCAAATATGTCATTGAATCTTTGATGCGTTTAAAGAACCCGGCTCTTTCAATGGTGATGGCGGCCACAAGGGGGAATTCCATCGGTTTTGGCAAGGCGGCGGAGGTGATAGTTATTTTGCCCATTACGGTCCCTCTTTGAATAGGGGCCTCTAGCGGCGTTTGATAGGATACTTTGATTTTTAAATCTTTTTTAGCCAGATGGGGAATCAAGACGACAGCGTCTTTTTCCACGGTCAGGGGCAACGTATTTTCTTGACCATACCAAACGGGAATTTGTTCAACCAGGTCTTGGGCTTTAAAAATAGTGACACTGGCAAAAGTATGAAAGGCCCAGTTCATCAGTTTGGTCGCCTCGTCAGCGCGGGCCTGCATTGACGGCAGCCCATTCACAACGAGGATATAACGGCGCCCGTCGTGCACGCAAGATGCCACCATGCCGTATCCTGATGCATCTGTATGACCTGTTTTAATGCCATCACAGCCAATATTTTTGTACAGCAAAGGGTTTCGATTGCCTTGGGTGATTTTGCCATAGGTAAAACTTTTTTCACCATACAAACTGTAATAATCGGGGTGATCATGAATGGCGTGTTGAGCCAAGATGATTAAATCACGGGCCGTTGTATTATGGTCTGGGTGTGGTAAACCTGTTGTGTTTTTAAAGGTGGTGTGGGTCGCCCCTAAGGCATGGGCACGTTGGGTCATCTCGGCAGCAAAGGTTTCCTCTGATCCGCTAAGGCCCTGGGCCAAGACAATGCTGGCGTCGTTTCCAGATTGAATGATAACGCCCTTCAAAAGATCCAATACCGAGACCTGATCGTTAATGTTCAAGAACATCGATGACCCTTCGGTGCGCCAGCCTTCTTTGCCGACGGTCATAAGGGTTTCTGGTTGAATAACGCCAGCCTTGATTTTTTCAACTACCAAATAGGCTGTCATGATCTTGGTCATTGAAGCAGGCGGCATCAAATCGTCGGCATTTTTTTCCATCAGGACAGTGCCCGTTTGGTCATCAATCAAAATGGCTTGTTTGGCTTTCACCTCAATTTCGGGAAGCCCTATGGTGCTTGGGAAATCTGCCTTGCCAACCTCTTCCTTCACGATTGGTTGTTTTGGGGATGGTGAGTTTTTTGTGGTTTTGGACGTTTTGGCAGGCTTGTTTTGAGGGGCTGCCAAAAGATCAGTCGCCCATAAGGCTAACAGAACAGAAAGGAAAGTAAACTTGAAACATTTTTTCATTCAACAAAACCGAAAGACACAAACTTTTATGGCTTCAATTTAGCTGATAAGAAGGCGGGAGGGAATAAGAAAGCAAGATTTTGAGTAAGGGGCTTTAACGGTTTCTTTATGTTTTTCGCACTAATCTGTTGATGATAGTTATTTCCATCTGATGACATGAGGCGTGTTTCGGCACAAAGGTCTATTTTTTATGAACGCTTGGTTTTTACCATGAAATCCTTAGCATGTATTTTGCTATTTTTGCTCTCAGTTCCGTGGACCTCAGCAAATGGTGCTGATATAAATTCTGGCCAAAATAACACCCCTCATAGCAACCCTTACCCCCAAGCCTTAAGACGAACGGTTACTTTTGCCTTTACATCAGAATGGTCAACAGCCCTTGCGTTGAATCGAAAATGGGGAGAAATTTTGAGGGGTCTGAATGAAACATCAATGGCCGAAGACTGTTGGTTGGAGCTAGACAAAAAATTATCGGCTTTGCTAACAAAAAATGGTGACGCTGCGGCTAGAAATATGATTGAGCAGTCACAGGAAACGGAAGCTTCGTGGGCCATTTTGAAAAAAATAGAGGGGATGATGACGGGTCATTTTTCCTTTGATAAAGATGTATCTGCAGCGCTTAGGTTCGCCAAAGAACATGACGAATACGCCTATTATTATCTGGTGGTAGCCGGGGCCTGGTTGGGGGCTTTCGGGCTTAAGAAAGACTGTGAATTCGCCAAGAAAATCATGTTGGAAAATGGCATTACGTTTTAAGGTTGGTTTTTAGCCCCCCTTCTCTCAAATGGGAGGGCGCTTTACCCAGTCACGATCGAGTGTAGCTGGCTTTTCTCATCCAACTTTTTTAAAGCCTCCTGCGCGGTTTTTTGGTCAGGAAATGGACCAGCCTGAACAGCATAGAATTTTTGGCCCTTTAGGTGAATTTCTATGACTTTTGCAGGATAATGGAGGATGACGGATTCCAAAAGCGCCTCGGCATTTTTTCTTTGTACAAAATCTCCCCCAACCTGAACGTAAGTTTGGGTTGTTGCGGATGCAGATTTTTTCTGCTTGGCGGGTGCATATGGGGCCGTATCCTTTAAAAGGTTGTCAAGAGAAGGGGCTAGTTTGGCCGGTAAAGTCGGTGGGGGGGACGCTGGCGTTGCAACACTTTGTGCCTTGGGCGGAATGGCTTCTGGTGGGGGAATGGGGGAGGGGCCGCTGGCGACCTCATCACCATGGCGACCATCAATTTCCTGTTCATAGATTTCCCACCAAGTGCGTCCCGATGGGTCACGCCCCGATGGGCCATAACGGGTTAAGTAACTGGATAGGGCTTTGCTTTCCTCGACCAGAGCCTGAACGCGCACTTTTCCTATGCCTTTGTTGTAACAACCCAAAGCCTTGGCGGATCCCATGGACAAATCGATGATGCGCCCTTCATAAACAAAGGGGCCACGGTCGTCGACCAACACTTTGATGGTTTTGCCTGTCTCTAGGTTGGTGACCAGCACGATCGTGGGCAGGGGCAAGGTTTTGTGGGCCGCGGTCATGGAGTGTTGGTTAAACAATTCGCCATAAGGTTTGGGTTTTCCGTGAAATCCAGGTCCATACCAAGAAGCCAACCCAATTTCGTCATAATGATAGTGGGCTTGGGGGTGATGCCAAGATCCCCTTACAAAATAAGGCTTACATGACTTACAAATGCCTGTGACGGGATGTTTATGGCCGATATTATTGCCGCCACAACCTGATAACGCCAGGCAAAGGACCAAAAGGCTTAATACTGCAGTTGGTTGCATAGCGCATCAAAAGGTAAAACGTGTTTAATGGGGCCTAGGGTTGTAAGCGTCGGGGCTGATCGGAAAATCTTCGTCGCAACGCGGCTTAGGTCCTCCATACCGACCGCATCAATGGACTGAACAATTTCTTGAGGGGACAACGTCCGACCATGGATCAGCAATTGGTTGGCCAATCGTTCGCAGCGGTTTGAAGTGCTCTCCAGCCCCATCATAAGGGAAGCTTTTAGTTGGGCTTTCGCCCGATCAATCTCAACACTGGTCAGTGTTTTCGGCGCCTTGCATAGTTCTTCGCACATGACCGGCAATAAATCTTTGACTTCGTCTTCGCCAGTGCCCGCATAAATGGTGAATTGGCCGCTGTCCCAGTAACTTGAGGTGGCCGCATAAATTGAATAAACAAGGCCCCGTTTTTCCCGAATTTCTTGGAACAGGCGAGATGACATGCCTCCACCCAACAATGTCGATAAGACGGACAGCGTGTAATAATCGGGGTGTTGATAGGGAAGGCCCTCAAAACCCAAAACCAAATGGACCTGTTCCAAATCTTTATCTAGGCGATAATCGCCCCCTTTATAGGTGGCCGCTTCCATATCAATCAGTCCGTTCGGCTTTAACGATGAAAAGTGCGTGCGCACCTGATCAACCAGGTGGTTATGGTCAATATTACCAGCCGCGGCGAAGACCATCTGCTGGGTGCCATAGTGTCGTTTCATATAGTCGTGAACAAGCTCTGGCGTTAAGTTTTGAACAATCTCTGCCTTGCCCAAAGTGGGTCGGCCCATCGGCTGGTTTGGGTAACAAGTCTCTTGAAAGTAATCAAAAACAATGTCGTCGGGGGTATCATTCGCCTGGCCAATTTCTTGCAAAACAACCGATTGTTCACGGGCAAATTCCACGGCATCAAAGGTCGAGTTTTGCAAAATATCGCCCAAGACATCCACCGCCAAATTCACATCATTTTTTAAAATACGGGCGTAATAGGCCGTGGTTTCGCGGGAGGTGTAGGCGTTTAAATAGCCGCCGACGGCCTCAATCTCGGTCGCAATTTGAACAGCTGTGCGACGCGTTGTTCCCTTAAAAGCCATATGTTCCAGCATATGAGCGATGCCATTTATAGGTGCTATTTCATGGCGTGTTCCAACATTAAGCCATGCGCCCAAAGAAACCGTCTCCACCTGGGGAATAAAATCACTGATAACGCGAAGGCCATTCTCAAGAGTGGTTAATTGGATCGACATAAAAAAAACCTGATGTTAAAGATAAGATGCGTGACACGAACACTTAACAATACATAAAATGGTTTTTATGCTAAAGCGTTTTTTATATTTAATTCTAATGGGGTTTTTTTTGTGGCCTTTATCGGCTAAAGCGGCCGGAAAGCTTAATATACAAGTCTCTATAAAGCCTATCCACAGCATTGCAGCTTTTATTTGTCAGGGCGTGTTAGAGCCTGGCCTGTTAATGAAGGGGCAAGAATCCCCGCACACCCAGTCCTTAACGCCGCAGCAGCTGCAAGCTTTGCAACAGGCTGACTTGATGATTTGGACTGGACCAGAGTATGAATCTCATTGGCAGAATTCTTTACAGCAGCAGGTCGACTCAAAGAAAACAGTGACTTTAAGTCAAAGTCCTGGTTTGACGCTTTACCCCTATCGCTGTCAGGGACTTTCTCATAATCATGACCATGAAGGGCATAGTCATTCCTTGACAGATGGCCACATTTGGTTAGATCCAGACAATGCCAAGGTAATTGCCCAAACAATTGCGCAGGTTATCATTCAGCTTGATCCCTCTAACAAAGCTATTTACGAAAAAAACTTATCAGAATTTCTTGTCCAACTTACAGCATTAGAAAGCGACCTTAAGCTGTTGCTTGCCCCTATACAGGGCAGGGAATATTTAATTTATCACGATGGATTGCAATATTTTGACAAGTATTTTGGTGTGAAGATGGCCGCTAGCCTTGTGGCTGAACCTGACTCGCCACCCAATGCACAGGATTTTTTGCGTCTAAAAGCATGGCTAACGACAACTTCGCCAGAACAACGTCCTGGGTGTGTCTTTACCGAACCGGGATTTGATCCAGATTTGGCCAAAAACTTAGCAACAACCTTTGGGTTAAAATATGAAAGTGTCGATTATATCGGGTATGGAACATCTGATGGACCGGGGGCTTATTTTGTTATGATGCGTCAATTGGCTGCCGATCTTTTAAAAGGGTTGTCGTAAATGAAAAAGCTGGCTTTCATTGTCGCCCCGACACCGAAGGCTCAGGCACTGGGAGCCCTCTTAGCCACAAGTCCCCTGTGTAATAATGCAAAACCCGAGGATGCGGATATTCTAGTGGTATTGGGAGGGGATGGCTTTATGCTGCGTACCTTGCATACTTATCAGCCTTTAAATAAACCAGCCTATGGTATTAATTGCGGAACCGTCGGTTTTCTGATGAATGATCAACCTTCAAGTCCCCATCAACTATTGAAACGCGTGGAGCAGGCTGTGTCAACGCCTCTGCATCCTTTAAAAATGACGGCTTATTCGGCTGAAGGGGTTTTTATCCATCACGCTATCAATGAAGTTTCGTTATTAAGGGAAACCCACCAGGCGGCCAAAATTCGGATTATTATTAACAATGTAGAGCGGTTGCCGTTATTTGTTGGGGACGGTCTTATCGTTGCCACGCCTGCCGGCAGCACGGCTTATAATCTTTCGGCTCAGGGGCCTATTTTGCCGTTGGGGTCTTCTCTGATTGCCATGACGCCGCTTTGCGCCTTTCGTCCCCGTCTATGGCGGGGGGCTTTATTGCCTCAGACGGTACAAGTTTGCCTGGAAATTTTAGAGTCAGATAGACGGTTTGTTAGTGCGACGGCGGACGACCAAACTGTGTCTAAGGTAAATAGGGTTGATATTTGTCAAGATTTAGGATTAAACTACCTACTGTTATTCGACCGTGGTCATAATTTAGAAGAAAGAATCTTGAAAGAACAATTCAAGAGCCCTTGAACCACTTTCTAAAAGATATTTGGCAATAAATTCTTATTTTGAATATGATTAAGAATCGCTTAGTGTAAGTCAAGCTTGCAACAAATGGACAAAAAATGGAAAAAAGAATCCCCATGACCCTTCGTGGGTTTGAAATGTTACAAAATGAAATTCAGCATTTGAAGAATGTTGAACGCCCAGCTGTTATTAAAGCGATTTCTGAGGCTCGTGAACACGGGGATTTATCGGAAAATGCGGAGTACCATGCTGCTAAGGAACGCCAGGGATTCATCGAGGGTCGATTGGGGGAATTGGAAAGTAAGGTTGGTCACGCTGAAATTATTGACGTCAGTCAGATTTCGGGTGATGAAATCAAATTTGGGGCCACTGTGACATTGAAAGATGAAGATACGGACGAAACCGTCAACTACCAAATTGTGGGCAGTGACGAGGCTGATATTCGCAAACAATTGTTGTCCATTACGTCTCCGTTGGCTCGTGCCCTTATTGGGAAGAAAAAAGGGGAGAGTGTCGAGGTGGCAACGCCGAATGGTGGTAAGGCCTATCACATTCAAAAAGTTCAATACCTCTAGTTTTACCTTTTTTGGCTACGAGTTTACTCCTTTGTCAAAGGGGCTCAGGTCATATTTGGTAATGTTTTGAATCATATTTAAAGCCCTCATCGAGGAAAAAGCGTAAGAGTAGCGTATGTTTGTTCGTTTGATTTATAGAAAAAAAAGTTTTTTATGCATTTTGCTGAGTTTTTTGATTGCTTCAACAAGTCCATGCTACAGTAGGGATAATCGGCCTGACATGCAAGAGCCGAGTAGAGGTTCTTCAAGGCAGTTCTTCAGTCTGCCCAAATTGCTTGTATGTGCCGGTTCACTGGCGGTTTGTAGTAACTTAGTGCCGTTGTGTATCAAATCGGTTCGAAGTGCTTTGGGTTATGGGTCTCATGTTCCTTTGCCTGACACACGTCCACCTGCAGGTCTGTGTTCGCATGGCTTAGAACGCGTTATGAATCAATTCTCTGGGGTTCTTAATCAACCCGATTTTGAGAGCTGGTCCGAAAAAGCAAAAACACTTTCCAACGATTTCTCTGTTGAGATTCTAGTTAAGCATTACGAACTGATTGATGATGATAATAATATTGAGTACCGTGACCTAAAGATTTCAGGGGGAAATGAGGTGGAATCACACAGGGCTAAGCTTAGTTCATGTAGCAGCTCATCTGATTCAAGCACAGCAGCCAGTTGTGTTAAAGAGGTATGGAGCACTAAGACGTATTATTTTCCTTGGCCCTTGCCCGTGTCCTATTCCGGGGGACGGGTGATAGAAGACCTGGAAGTGATTGGACGAATGAAGTCGAGTTTTAAAGGTAAAAAGTTCCATGTTGAAATAAAAGCAACGAGCTGGAATGGCTTTGGGGAAAAATGTTTCATTAAAAGTTCAAGTCCAGTTCCTTATCGACTGAAATGATGCCCGTGCTTTTTCCAAGCACCTGTGCGTTCTAATGTTAATTTGTCTGGACAGATTTACCATAAATGCGCTAAGTATTATGGTCTAGGACTTTAGGAGTGTAGCTCAATTGGCTAGAGCGTCGGTCTCCAAAACCGAAGGTTGTGGGTTCGACCCCCTCCACTCCTGCCAAAGTAATTTTGTGCGCTAATATTCAGACGGCTAGAAATAAAAAAATAGAGGTGACCTTGAAAACGACCGCAAAAAACAAGAATTTTCTGAAAAAAGCTCCGCAATTTATTGGTGAAGTTCGCGAAGAAGCCAGCAAGGTCACATGGCCCAGTCGTAAAGAAACCTCTTTGACAACAACAATTGTCTTTGTGTTTGCTATTATTGCTGCTATCTATTTTATGATTGTCGACCAGATTATCTATCGTGCTTTGCATTGGATTATTGGTTGAACAGAAAATGCAAGAGAACGGTATTAAGGGTAATAGTATGACGGCGGGCTCAGCAAGATGGTATGTGGTTAATGTTTACTCTGGTTTTGAAAAGAAAGTTGTCCAAGCCATCGAGGAACAGGCCGCTAAAAAAGGCATAAGTGATCGTTTCGAAGAGCTGCTGGTTCCGTCTGAAGAGGTTGTCGAGATTAAGCGCGGGGCCAAAGTCAGTTCAGAAAGAAACTATTTGCCGGGCTACCTTTTGGTTAAAATGGTTTTGGATGATGAGACCTGGCATTTGGTGCGTAGCATAAACAAGGTTTCCAGCTTTTTAGGTGCCAACGGTAAGCCTATGCCTATTAGTCAGGCAGAAGTAAATCGCATCATGAAGCAGGTGCAAGATTCCACCGAGAAACCACGACATACAATGCGGTTCGAGGTTGGTGAGCAGGTTCGTGTATGTGAAGGGCCATTCACCTCATTTACAGGTTTAGTTGAAGAAATTGACGGCGAAAAAGGTCGTCTAAAAGTTTCCGTTATGATTTTTGGTCGCCCAACACCAGTTGAACTGGAATTTGGTCAGGTCGAAAAGCAATAATGGTCGCGGTGAGGAGAAGTCCTCACTTTAATAAACTGTGGGAGGTGCACCACACCGTACCACAAACTCAGTTTTAACAAGTTGTCTGGGGATTTAAATGGCAAAGAAAATTACAGGTTACATTAAGTTACAGGTTGCTGCCGGTAAGGCCAACCCATCACCACCGATTGGTCCGGCTTTGGGTCAACGCGGATTGAACATTATGGAATTTTGCAAAGCGTTTAACGCGCAAACTCAAAGCATTGAGCCGGGGACGCCGATTCCGGTCGTAATCTCAGTTTATGCAGACAGGACGTTTTCATTTGTAACAAAAACACCACCCAATACGCACTTTCTAAAAAAGGCTGCGGGCATTCAAAAGGGTATCCAAACCCCTGGTCGTGGTACCGTTGGTAAAGTAACAATGGATCAAATCAGAGAGATCGCCAAAACGAAAATGGCAGATTTGAATGCAAATGATTTGGATTCCGCGTGCGAGATGATTATTGGTTCAGCCCGATCGATGGGCCTGGAAGTGGTGGGGTAATAAAACATGGCTAAGATTGTTAAAAGATTAAAAGAGGCATACAAAACCTTTGACCGCGAGAAGACATATAATTTAAGTGAAGCTGTTAAGCTGGTTCGCGCAAATGCCAAGGCAAAATTTGATGAGACCATCGAGGTTGCCATGAATTTGAATGTGGATGCGAAAAAAGCAGATCAAAACATTCGCGGCGTTGTTCAGTTGCCTCATGGAACAGGAAAAACCTATCGGGTTGCTGTTTTTGCCAAAGGGCCAAAAGCCGAAGAGGCAACGAAAGCTGGTGCCGATATCGTTGGTGCTGAAGACTTGATGGAAATGATTCAAGCAGGCAATATGCCGTTTGATCGTTGTATCGCAACGCCAGACTTGATGGGGTTGGTTGGTCGCGTCGGTAAGATACTAGGGCCACGTGGTTTAATGCCAAATCCCAAATTGGGTACAGTAACCCTGGATTTGGCAACGGCGATCAAGGCAGTTAAAGGTGGTCAGGTTGAGTACCGCACTGAGAAGGCTGGGCTTGTGCATTCAGGTGTTGGTCGTGCCAGCTTTGATGACAAAGCTCTGATTGAAAATATTCAAGCGTTTGTTGATGTTGTAACGAAAGCCCGCCCAGCTGGAGCCAAAGGAACATATATTAAAAAGATGACGCTTAGCTCGACTATGGGGCCTGGTGTTAGCTTTCAGTTAGAAGGTTAAAGATTTAGAAATTCAGCGGGGTTAATGCCCCGCTGCTTCGGTTGCTTTTTGCCTGTATGGCACAAGGCAACTGTGTCAAAGACTGTAGGTTCTGCTATCAAGCAGTTTAATAGGAAGTTTGTAAAGCTTCACTGCCTGCACAGACAGAAGGGGAAAAGTATTTTTGGGTGCGATTATTTATTATCCATTTAAAAAGCCAATTCGTTCCTTCTGTGACGATAAAGAGGGGATGACCTCCTCGAAGTAAGTTTCGGCTTGCTTATATTGTTAAAGGAGAAGAGTAAAATGGACCGTTCTCAGAAAACAGAGCTGGTATCTCACATGCGAGAAGCCCTGCAGCAGGCTAAGGTTGTTGTGGTCACACAGCAGCTTGGCTTAAGCGTGGCAGAAGCAACGACCCTGCGTCGTCAAATGCGAGAAGCACAGGCTGAATTTAAGGTTTTGAAAAATACTCTGGCTCAGATAGCTGTTAAAGACACACCCCTGGAAGGGATGAGTTCTTTGTTTAAAGGGCCAACGGCAATTGCGTTTTCGCAAGACCCAGTTGGAGCTGCTAAGGCAGCAGCTAAGTTTGCTGAAAAAAACGATAAGTTAGTGATTATCGGTGGATTTATGGACGGACAGCTTTTGTCGCCAGCTGCCGTTAAAGCTTTAGCAACTTTGCCTTCTTTGGACGAACTACGTAGCACGTTGATAGCATTGGTTATGGCCCCTGCTACCAAACTTGCCATTCTTGCCAAGGAGCCTGCCGCAAGGCTTGCTCGTGTTCTGTCAGCCAAGGGCGCAGTGTGATTCAGAATTTGTACGTTATTAAATTTGATAAAATTGGAGTTTTAAATGGCTAATAAATTAGAGAAAATTGTAGAAGAATTGTCAAAATTAACAGTTATGGAAGCTGCTGAGCTTTCAAAGTTGTTGGAAGAAACCTGGGGTGTTAGTGCGGCTGCTGCCGTTGCTGTTGCAGCCCCTGCCGCTGCTGCTGAAGCTGCGGAAGTTAAAACAGAGTTTGACGTTTATTTGGACGAAGCGGGCCCTAACAAAATTAACGTGATTAAAGAAGTTCGCGTTATTACCGGTTTGGGTCTGAAAGAAGCCAAAGATTTGGTAGAAGGTGCGCCAAAAGTTGTTAAGCAAGCCGTATCAAAAGATGAAGCTGATAAAATTAAAGCTCAGTTAGAAAAAGAAGGCGCTAAAGCTTCTGTAAAATAAGTTATTACACCTCACTTTTGGGTGAATTAAAAAGAGACAGGCAATAATATCAATTTTGTCAACACTTTGTTGTTGTTGTCTGTCCGTAAGCCGTCTAGTATCTAGGAAATATTAATAATATGATGTTTTGACGCGCCTTGGAGACTATGCCCAATATTCAGATTCAAAGAGCAAAGAACCAAGAGTTGTGGTCAACAGAATGGCCTTACTGCTTCCTAATATCTGGGAAGCTTTTATCATTTTAAATATAAGCGCACTGGGAGAATGTATCGATGTCAAGATCGTATACGGGACGAAAAAGATTTCGCAAGTCATTTGGGCGAATTGAAGAGGTAGCACCTTTACCCAATTTGATAGCTTTGCAAAAGTCTTCATATGAAAATTTTTTGCAAAGGGATGTTCCGGCAGAGGCACGCCATAATGTGGGTCTGCAGGAAGTTTTTAAGTCGGTTTTCCCGATTAAAGATTATGCTGGGAAATCTCAGTTGGAATTTTTCCGATATGGTTTTGATGTTCCTAAATACGACGAGGAAGAATGTCGTCAACGGGGTTTAACCTTTGCAGCACCACTGAAGGTTACATTTCGATTGGTAGTCTGGGATGTAGACACTGATACCGGTTCCAAGTCCATTCGCGACATTAAAGAACAAGATGTTTACATGGGTGATATCCCCCTTATGACAGATCGGGGCACATTTATTGTTAATGGGATTGAACGCGTTATCGTTTCCCAAATGCATCGCAGTCCTGGGGTGTTTTTCGACCATGACCGTGGAAAAACACATTCTTCAGGCAAGATTTTATTTGCAGCACGAATTGTACCTTATCGTGGTTCATGGCTAGATTTTGAATTTGATCCAAAAGATACGATGTACGTTCGAGTTGATCGTAGGCGTAAATTGCCTGTGACAACTTTTCTGATGGCCTTAGAGGGCGAGCATAGTGCAAAACTAGCTGATAAGAAATCCAAAGCTTTGGGTTCAGGTCCTTCTGCCGTTGGAATGTCACGTGAAGAAATTCTGAACACGTTTTATGGCATTATCACTTATGCTAAAACAAAAACAGGTTGGGTGACTGATTTCAAGCCTGAGCAGTGGAAGGGCGTTAAGTTAACAACAGATTTGATTGATGCTAATACCGGAGCAGTTGTAGCCGAGGTTGGCACCAAAATGACCCCCCGCCTTACAAAAAAACTTTCTTCGGAAGGCCTAGAAAAAATCAAAATTTCTCCCGAAGAAATTGTAGGTCATTATATTGCCAATGATTACATCAACGAAAAAACAGGTGAAATCTATTTAGAAGCCGGCGACGAAATTACAAAAGATAATTTGATCGCTATTGAAGAAATTGGCATTACTGAATTGCCTGTTTTAGCAATCGACCATATTAATGTCGGTGCCTACTTGCTAAACACATTGATGGCGGATCGTAATCATAACCGCGAAGAAGCTTTGATGGACATTTACCGTGCCTTGCGCCCGGGTGAACCACCGACCATTGAAGGTGGTGAGATTCTGTTCAAAGGATTGTTTTTTGACCCTGAGCGCTATGATTTATCAGCAGTAGGACGCGTTAAGATGAACGCGCGTTTAGGACTAAAGACTTCCGATGCTGTTCGGACTTTGAGAAAAGAAGACGTAGTTGAAATTATTAAGATCTTGCTTGAGCTAAAAGACGGACGTGGTGAGATTGATGATATCGACAACCTTGGGAACCGTCGGGTTCGATCTGTTGGTGAGTTATTAGAAAATCAGTACCGTGTTGGTGTTGTCCGAATGGAACGTGCCATTCGTGAAAGAATGGGGGCTGTTGATATTGACACAGTAATGCCTCATGACTTGATCAATGCTAAGCCAGCAGCTGCAGCTATACGTGAATTTTTTGGATCTTCGCAGTTATCGCAATTTATGGATCAGACAAATCCTTTGTCGGAAATTACCCATAAGCGTCGTTTGTCAGCATTAGGGCCAGGTGGTTTGTCAAGAGATAGAGCAAGCTTTGAAGTGCGAGATGTTCATCCAACCCACTATGGAAGAATTTGCCCTATCGAGACGCCTGAAGGACCGAATATTGGTCTGATCAACTCTTTGGCTACGTATGCACGCGTGAATCAATACGGGTTTATTGAAAGCCCTTACCGCAAAGTTGCCGATGGCAAAGCTTCTAGGGAGGTTGTTTATTTAACGGCTATGGAAGAAGTTCGTCACACGATTGCTCAGGCAAGTCTTAAGATGGATAAGCAAGGTAATATCCTTGATGAGTTCGTCACCTGCAGGCGTTCTGGTGAATTTGGCATTGTTTCACGGTCAGAGGTTAACTTAATTGACGTTTCTCCAAAACAGTTGGTGTCTGTTGCGGCATCGCTGATTCCTTTTTTGGAAAATGACGACGCCAGCCGTGCCTTAATGGGATCGAACATGCAACGCCAAGCCGTACCTTTGATAAAGACAGAGGCGCCCTTAATCGGAACAGGCATGGAACACATTGTAGCCCAAGATTCTGGCGCAAGTGTTATAGCCAAGCATTCTGGTGTTGTTGAGCAGGTTGATGGAAGGCGTATTGTCGTCCACGTCACCGATGAGGGTGAAGTTCAACAAGGGAACGCTGGTGTTGATATCTATAACCTGATGAAGTTCCAAGGTTCTAACATGAGTACCTGTATTAACCAGAAGCCTTTGGTTAAGAAGGGTGACATCGTTAAAAAAGGGGACGTAATTGCAGACGGACCTGCTACTGATCTTGGTGAATTAGCCTTAGGTCGTAACACCCTAGTCGCATTTATGTCTTGGCAAGGATATAACTTTGAGGACTCAATCCTTATTTCTGAACGCATTGCCCATGATGACGTCTTTACATCGATTCATATTGATGGATTCGAGACCATGGCGCGAGATACGAAACTTGGTAATGAAGACATCACCCGTGATATTCCTAACGTCGGTGAAGAAGCCCTTAGAAATCTTGATGAGGCCGGTGTAGTTTACGTCGGTGCTGAAGTTGGGCCTGGGGATATTCTGGTTGGTAAGGTAACGCCAAAAGGCGAAGTGCCAATGACACCGGAAGAAAAGTTATTGCGCGCAATATTCGGCGAAAAAGCCTCAGATGTCCGCGATAGCTCGTTACGGGTTCCACCTGGCGTTTCAGGGACCGTTGTTGAAGTTAGAATCTTTTCAAGACGCGGTGTTGATCGTGATGAACGTTCCATTGCAATTGAACGCCAAGAAATTGAGCGTTTGGCTAAGGACAGAGACGCAGAGCGAGCCATATTAGAGCGGGGTTTTCATCAACGTCTTCAAGAAAAACTTTTTGGACGCAAAGTTGTCGCAGGACCTAAGGGAATGAAGTCTGGTTCGATAATTGATGCGAATTTGCTGGCAGAATTTGGCCATTCTCAATGGCGTCAAATTGTTATTGATGATGAAACCATCATGACTGAGCTGGAGGCTATTAAGAAGCAGTTTGATGCGAGTATCTCTCGTTTGGTCGCCGTATTTGAAGACAAAGTTGACAAACTAAGACGGGGCGATGAGCTTCCGCCTGGTGTTTTGAAAATGGTTAAGGTCTTCATTGCTGTGAAAAGAAAATTGCAGCCCGGTGACAAAATGGCTGGACGTCATGGGAACAAAGGTGTGGTGTCAAAAATTGTTCCTTTGGAAGATATGCCGTATCTTGAAGACGGAACGCCAGTAGACATTGTTTTGAACCCTTTGGGTGTGCCGTCTCGTATGAACGTGGGTCAAATTTTAGAGACCCATTTGGGTGCGGCAGCTGCAGGTTTTGGCAAACGTATAGATTCGATGTTAACTGATTATCGCAATCAGAATGCCAAACTGGAAGACTTAAGGAAGACAATTGGCGATGCTTACGAGGATGAAAAAGATAGGTCTGACATCAAGAAACTGAATGAGGATGACTTGGTTGAATTGGCCACGAATTTGCGCAAAGGTGTGCCCATGGCAACGCCAGTTTTTGACGGAGCTGGTTTGGAAGATATTGAAAATCAGCTTAAAAAAGCTGGATTGGATACAAGTGGCCAGGTTACTTTGTATGATGGTCGTTCAGGTGAGGCGTTTGATCGTAAAGCGACAGTTGGTTACATCTATATGCTGAAATTACACCACCTGGTTGATGACAAGATACATGCGCGTTCAATTGGACCTTATAGTTTGGTGACCCAGCAACCTTTGGGTGGTAAAGCCCAGTTTGGTGGGCAGCGTTTTGGTGAAATGGAAGTGTGGGCATTGGAAGCATATGGTGCTGCATATACTTTGCAGGAAATGTTGACCGTTAAATCAGACGATGTGTCGGGTCGTATGAAAGTTTATGAAGCGATCGTGCGTGGTGATGACAATATGGAAGCTGGTATTCCCGAATCATTTAACGTTCTTGTTAAGGAATTGCGTTCGCTTGGTTTGAACTTAAGTTTTGAGTTGAAAAGCTAATTACCCAATTAATGCACTCAGGAGAAAGAGTTAATATATGAATCGTAATATTCAAAAAAGGTTTGCAGCCCCTGAAATTGCCCCTGGGTTTGATGGAATTCGGATTTCGATCGCGAATCCAGATCAGATTCGTGCTTGGTCTTTTGGTGAAGTGAAAAAGCCAGAAACAATTAACTATCGTACTTTTAAACCTGAGCGCGATGGATTGTTTTGCGCCCGTATATTTGGTCCCATTAAGGATTATGAATGCTTGTGCGGTAAATACAAGCGTATGAAATACCGTGGCGTCGTATGTGAAAAGTGCGGCGTTGAGGTGACCTTAAGTAAAGTTCGTCGCGATCGGATGGGGCACATTGAATTGGCTTCTCCTGTCGCCCACATTTGGTTTACCAAGTCTTTGCCAAGCCGCATCGGCATGCTGTTGGATATGGCTTTAAAGGACATTGAAAAAGTTCTTTATTTTGAAAGTTATGTGGTTACGGATCCTGGGGTAACACCTTTTAAGATGCATCAGTTGTTGTCTGAAGAAGATTTC
This sequence comes from Candidatus Finniella inopinata, assembly GCF_004210305.1. NCBI lineage: Bacteria > Pseudomonadati > Pseudomonadota > Alphaproteobacteria > Holosporales > Candidatus Paracaedibacteraceae > Candidatus Finniella > Candidatus Finniella inopinata. The sequence continues at coordinate 241,385 of NZ_SCFB01000005.1, forward strand.
ATGAACGCCCAGGATGAGTATGGGGAAGAGGCATTTTGCGCCAATATAGGCGCTGAAGCTTTGAAAGAAATGTTGGCGCGGATAAAGCCAGAGCAGGAAAGTGAAAAACTGCGCGACGAGTTGGTTGAGACAACGTCTGACATTCGTCGTAAAAAGATGGTGAAGCGTCTTAAGTTGATTGAAGCATTTCTGCAATCAAAAACAAAGCCGGAACATCTAATTCTTGATGTAATTCCTGTTATTCCACCTGAATTGCGTCCATTGGTTCCTTTGGATGGTGGTCGATTTGCGACCAGTGATTTGAACGATTTATATCGCCGCGTCATCAATCGTAACAACCGCTTAAAACGACTTATTGAATTGCGGGCTCCCGATATTATCGTACGTAACGAAAAGCGTATGCTACAGGAATCGGTCGATGCCCTGTTTGACAACGGTCGCAGAGGCAGGGCCATTACGGGTGCCAATAAGCGTCCTTTGAAGTCGTTGGCGGACATGTTAAAGGGTAAGCAAGGTCGTTTCCGTCAAAACCTTTTAGGAAAACGTGTCGACTATTCTGGTCGTTCTGTAATTGTCGTTGGGCCAGAGTTGAAGCTGCATCAATGTGGTTTGCCAAAGAAGATGGCGTTGGAGTTATTTAGACCATTTATTTACTCACGCCTGGAACGGTATGGTCTGGCAAGTACACTTAAGGCTGCCAAGCGCATGGTTGAGAAGGAGCGCCCCGAGGTTTGGGATGTCTTGGAAGAAGTAATTCGTGAACATCCCGTTATGTTGAACCGGGCACCTACGTTGCACCGTTTGGGTATTCAGGCATTTGAACCTATTCTTATCGAAGGGAAAGCGATTCAGCTTCATCCATTGGTTTGCGCGGCATTTAATGCGGACTTCGACGGTGATCAGATGGCGGTTCACGTTCCTTTGTCTTTGGAATCGCAGCTTGAAGTGCGCGTTCTTATGATGTCTACAAACAACATACTAAGCCCTTCCAATGGTCGTCCTATCATCGTTCCATCCAAAGATATTGTTTTGGGAATTTACTATTTGACGATTCAGCGTGATGGTTTGAAAGGCGAAGGGGCTGTTTTTGCTAATACGGCAGAAGTTGAATACGCCTTGCAAGAAAAAGTTGTCGAGCTACATACAAAGGTTCATGGTAGGGTCGCCTACTATACAGAGGACGGTGCTGTTCATAACAAGCGCGTTGAAACGACACCAGGACGTTTGTTACTGGGGCAGCTGTTACCAAAGCATCCTAAGGTCCCCTTTGATTTGGTAAATCAAGTTCTTACATCCAACGAGATAAGCAATCTAGTTGATATAATTTTCCGCCATTGCGGTCAGAAGGAAACCGTCATATTCGTTGACCGCATTATGGGGCTTGGTTTCACCTATATGACAAAGGGTGCAATTTCGTTCGGAAAAGACGATCTAGTTATTCCTGTTGAAAAAGATATGCTTATCAACCAAACAAAAGTGATGGTTTCCGAGTATGAACAGCAGTATCTGGATGGTTTGATCACGCAGGGTGAGAAATATAACAAAGTTGTCGATGCATGGGATCGTTGCACAGACAAGGTTGCTGAAGCGATGATGCAAGCCATGTCAAAACCAAAAGACGGCGAGCCGATCAACTCGGTTTACATGATGACACACTCCAAGGCACGTGGATCTGTCGCGCAGATGAAACAGTTGGCTGGTATGCGTGGTTTGATGGCAAAACCATCAGGTGACATTATTGAAACGCCGATTATTTCTAACTTTAAAGAAGGACTAAACGTCCTAGAATACTTTATTTCTACCAATGGAACGCGAAAAGGATTAACCGATACAGCCCTGAAGACAGCAAACTCTGGTTACTTGACAAGACGCTTGGTTGATGTGGCGCAAGATTGCATCATCACAGAAGAGGATTGTGGAACAGAACGTGGGCTGATGATGCGTTCTGTTGTGGAAGGGGCCAATACCTTGGTCAGTTTGAATGACCGAATCTTGGGTCGTTGCATGGCTGAAGATATCGTTGAACCACAAACGGGTCGTGTCATTATTGCGAATGGCCAGTTGATTAACGAAGATATTTTGGACGAAGTTGCAGCCGTTGGCATTGACGAAGTGAAGATACGATCAGTCTTAACCTGTGAAAGTGCTGTTGGAATTTGTGGCAAATGCTATGGGCGCGACCTTGCTCGCGGAACTATGGTTAGCATTGGCGAGGCTGTGGGTGTTATTGCAGCGCAATCAATTGGTGAGCCTGGAACCCAGTTAACAATGCGTACCTTCCATATTGGTGGGGCGGCCCAAAGAGGGGCGGAGCAATCAAGCATAGAGTCAGCCTATCAAGCAAAGGCTGTCTATAAAAATCTTGTCGTTGTTAAAAACAGTCAAGGAAACATGGTAGTCATTTCTAGAAATGGCGAAATTGTTTTGGCCGATGATCTTGGTCGTGAACGAGGTCGGCACCGTATCCCATATGGAGCCAAGGTTCTGGTTCGGGAAAATGAAGAGGTCAATCCAGGACATCGTTTGGTAGAATGGGATCCTTATACAATTCCCGTTTTGACAGAAAAGAATGGAATCATTCATTATGTGGATCTGGTCGAAGGTCAGTCAATTCGTGAAATTGTTGATGAATCAACGGGTATTTCGAATAGAGTCGTTGTTGACTGGAAACAGCAATCACGGGGTGGTGACTTACGTCCTATGATCAGCATACGCGATGAAAAAGGAAACCCTGTAATTTTGGAGAATGGTTTAGAGGCTCGCTACTTTTTGCCTGTTGATACTATTATCAACCTTGCGAATGGTTCAACTGCCGCAGCGGGTGATATTATTGCTCGTATCCCACGGGAAACGACAAAAACACGCGACATTACCGGTGGTTTGCCAAGAGTTTCAGAATTGTTTGAGGCGCGTCATCCTAAGGATGCAGCAATTATTGCGGAATTTGACGGTCGTGTTGAATTTGGAAAAGATTACAAAACAAAACGACGCATTCTTATTATGCCTGCCGACGAGACAATGCAACCGATGGAATACTTAATTCCCAAAGGGCGTTATATTACCGTTCATGAAGGTGATTCAGTCAAGTGCGGTGAATTATTGGTCGATGGAAATGCAGTGCCGCACGATATTTTAAGAATCTTGGGCGTAGAGGCTTTGGCTACTTATCTGGTTAGTGAAATTCAGCAGGTTTATCGTTTGCAGGGCGTTCCTATCAACGACAAGCACATTGAAGTTATTGTTCGCCAGATGTTACAGAAGTACGAGATTCAGGATTCAGGAGATACCCAGCTGATCGTTGGAGAGAATGTTGATCGTTCACGGTTCGAGAGTGTTAATAAGGCCATAGAGGCCGAAGGTAAGCGGGCAGCTACCGGTATTCCTGTTTTGCAGGGGATTACCAAAGCTTCGTTGCATACGAAGTCGTTTATATCGGCAGCTTCATTCCAAGAAACAACACGTGTTCTAACAGAGGCGGCTGTTTCAGGTAAACTTGATGATCTGGTTGGATTGAAAGAGAATGTGATAGTGGGACGGTTAATTCCAGCTGGTACAGGCAGTATTGTTAGCAAATTAAGGGCTGTCGCCTTATCGCGGGATAAACAAATCATAGATAATGCGAAACCTCAGTTGTTAGAGGGGGGTGAAATTGGTTAGAATAACGTTTGCCACAGGAAAAACTTGACTTGATTCTGGTGGGAAACTAGAATCGCCTTTGATGCAGTGAGTTAGTTTGCCATAGAAAGTTATATCCTTCGTATTTCGAATCAATATCTCGAAGTATGTTGGGCGTGTTTTAAATTTTTAGGTTCTAGAGAGAAATGAATGCCAACAATTAATCAGTTGATTCGCGGAGCCCGCGAGTCGAAGCCGGTCCGTAACAAGGTTCCAGCGTTAGAAAGTTGCCCTCAAAAGCGGGGTGTTTGTACGCGTGTATTTACGACGACGCCAAAAAAACCAAACTCGGCGTTACGTAAAGTTGCTCGTATTAGACTAACTAATGGATTTGAGGTCACGGGCTATATTCCTGGTGAAGGTCACAACCTTCAAGAGCACTCTGTCGTTTTGATTCGCGGTGGACGCGTTAAGGACTTGCCGGGTGTGCGTTACCACATTGTTCGTGGTAGCTTGGATACCCAGGGTGTTAAAAACCGTAAGCAAGCCCGCTCCAAATATGGTGCTAAGAAACCTAAGTAAGTTAACGATGATCTTTTGTAGAGTTAGAGGATAAAGTATGTCAAGACGCCGCGCCGCCACGAAGAGAGAAGTTCTCCCTGATGCCAAATATGGCGATATTATTTTAACGAAATTTATCAATAGCCTGATGTATGAAGGTAAAAAGTCTGTGGCAGAGCGTATAATCTATGGTGCCATGGAACGTGTGCACGGTAGAGGCGGTCGAAATGCCATTGATATTTTCCACGAAGCATTGACAAACGTTCGTCCAGCCCTTGAGGTTCGGTCACGACGGGTTGGTGGTGCAACTTACCAGGTTCCGACAGAAGTAAGGCCTGATCGTTCGCAGGCTTTGGCGATTCGTTGGTTGATCAATGCGGCACGTAAGCGGACTGAGAAGACAATGGAGGAACGTGTTTCCTCTGAATTAAGTGATGCCTCTAATAACCGTGGTTCAGCCGTAAAGAAACGTGAAGATACGCATAAGATGGCAGAAGCCAACCGCGCTTTCGCTCATTATCGTTGGTAAGATAGGAATTATTAAGTATGTCGAGAACAACGCCTCTCCATAAATATCGCAACATTGGTATTATGGCTCACATTGATGCCGGTAAAACAACCACGACTGAGCGTGTGCTCTATTACACGGGTAAATCATATAAGATTGGTGAAGTTCATGAAGGCACGGCCGTCATGGACTGGATGGAGCAAGAGCAGGAACGCGGTATTACCATTACTTCAGCTGCGACAACGTGTTTTTGGGATGATCATCGAATCAATATTATTGATACCCCTGGTCACGTTGATTTCACCATCGAGGTTGAGCGTAGTTTACGAGTCCTAGACGGTGCAGTGGCTGTCTTTGATGGTGTTGCTGGTGTTGAGCCTCAGTCTGAAACGGTTTGGCGTCAAGCTGATAAGTATGCAGTTCCGCGTATTTGTTTTGTGAACAAGATGGATCGTGTTGGTGCAAATTTTTATCGTTGCGTTGATATGATCGTCGATCGTTTAGGGGCACGGCCTCTTGTTATTCAGTTACCCATTGGATCTGAAAGCGAATTTGTTGGCGTCATTAATCTGGTTGAAATGAATGCCAGCATATGGCGTGATGAGAGCCTGGGGGCCAAATTTGATGTTGTTGAAATTCCTGCAGACCTAAAAGAAAAAGCACAGGAATACCGGGCTCAATTGCTTGATATGGCTGTTGAAGCTGATGACGCTATTATGGAATCGTACCTTGATGGCAAGGAGCCAACAGCCGAAGAAATCAGAAGCTGTATCCGTAAGGGAGTGTTAAAGGGTTTGTTCGTCCCAATTTTGTGTGGAAGTGCGTTTAAGAATAAAGGCGTTCAGCCTTTGTTGGATGGGATTGTCGCTTACCTGCCGTCACCTGCAGATATTGGAAGTGTGACAGGTACGGAAGTGGATAGTGAGAATGAGATTGTACGCAAATATGATGATGCTGAGCCTCTTGCGGCCTTAGCCTTTAAGATCATGACTGACCCATTCGTCGGCTCCATCACCTTCGTTCGAATTTATTCTGGCAAACTGGAAGCAGGTACAACTGTGCTGAACTCCATCCGCGATAAAAATGAGCGTATCGGTCGTATGTTGCTAATGCACGCAAATAATCGTGAAGATATTAAAGAAGCAGGAGCTGGTGACATTGTTGCTTTGTGTGGATTAAAAAATACCACAACAGGTGAGACGTTGTGTTCGCCAACTAAGCCAATTATTCTTGAAAGAATGGAATTCCCAGAGCCTGTTATTGAAATTGCAATTGAGCCAAAAACTAAAGCAGATCAAGAAAAAATGGGCGTGGCTTTAGCGCGTTTGGCATCTGAGGATCCTTCCTTTAGGGTGACTAGTGATCAAGAAACTGGTCAGACTGTCATTAAAGGTATGGGTGAGCTTCATCTGGAAATTAAAGTTGATATCCTAAAACGTGAATATAAGGTTGATGCGAATATTGGTGCCCCGCAAGTTGCCTATCGTGAAACAATTACGAAACTGGCAGAAATTGATTATACGCACAAAAAACAATCGGGTGGTGCTGGTCAGTTTGCTCGTATCAAGATTACTTTCGAACCGTTAGAAGCAGGTTCAGGATTCGTTTTTGAGAATAAGGTCGTAGGTGGTTCTGTTCCAAAGGAATACATCCCAGGTGTAACTAAAGGTTTACAATCTGCTTTGGAAACAGGTGTCGTTGCTGGCTTTCCAATGATTGACTTTAAGGCAACGCTGACAGATGGTGCTTACCACGATGTCGACTCAAGCACACTTGCTTTCGAAATTGCAGCAAGGGCAGCGTTTCGCGAAGGTATTGGAAAATGTGCGCCAAAGTTGCTGGAGCCAATTATGAAGGTTGAGGTAGTGACGCCTGAAGACTATATGGGAGACGTGATCGGAGACTTGAATAGTCGACGAGGGCAGGTTACTGGTATGGATCAAAGGGCGAATGCACGTGTGATTAATGCTATGGTTCCTTTGGCCAACATGTTTGGGTATGTTAATACGTTGCGTTCGATGAGCCAAGGACGTGCACAGTTTTCGATGGTATTTGATCATTATGAACAAGTTCCACAACATGTGGCCGATGAAATAAAAGCAAAAGTTTCCTAATTTTTTAAAGGGGTTTAGATATGGCGAAGGCAAAGTTTGAGCGGACAAAGCCGCATTGCAACATAGGGACGGTTGGGCACGTTGACCACGGTAAGACGAGTTTGACAGCAGCAATTACAAAGATATTGGCAGAGACTGGTGGGGCCACTTTTACGGCATACGACCAGATCGATAAGGCTCCAGAAGAGCGGGCTCGAGGTATTACGATTTCCACCGCTCACGTGGAATATGAGACGGCGAACCGTCACTATGCTCACGTTGACTGTCCTGGACATGCTGACTATGTAAAGAACATGATCACTGGTGCGGCTCAGATGGACGGCGGGATTTTGGTTGTAAGCGCTGCTGATGGTCCGATGCCTCAGACACGTGAACATATTTTGTTAGCGCGTCAGGTTGGTGTTCCGGCTTTGGTCGTATTTATGAACAAGATCGACATGGTTGATGATGCAGAATTAGCCGACTTGGTTGAGCTTGAAATTCGTGAACTATTGACAAGCTATGGGTTCCCTGGTGACGACATTCCTGTGATTCGTGGATCAGCGTTGTGTGCTTTGGAAGATCGGAATCCCGAGATGGGTCGTGAAGCGATATTGAAATTGATGGAAGCAGTGGATTCATTTATTCCGCAGCCAGAACGGGCGAAGGATCGTCCATTCTTGATGCCGATTGAAGATGTTTTTTCGATTTCTGGTCGTGGGACTGTTGTGACAGGTCGTGTTGAACGGGGCGTGATTAAGGTTGGTGAAGAAGCTGAGATTGTTGGCATGAAGCCGACAGTGAAGACGGTTGTGACTGGCGTTGAGATGTTCCGTAAACTGTTGGATCAGGGTGAAGCTGGAGACAACATTGGTGCTTTGTTACGCGGTACGAAACGTGAAGATGTGGAACGGGGTCAAGTTTTGGCAGCGCCTGGATCGATCACGCCGCACACGAACTTTAAGGCCGAGGCATATATTTTGACAAAAGAAGAGGGTGGTCGTCATACACCATTCTTTACGAACTATCGTCCGCAGTTTTACTTCAGGACAACGGATGTAACGGGCATGGTATATTTGCCAGAAGGTGTTGAAATGGTAATGCCTGGTGATAACATTGCGATGACTGTTGAATTGATTGCCCCGATTGCGATGGATGAAGGCTTACGCTTTGCCATTCGTGAAGGTGGTCGTACTGTTGGTGCGGGCGTCGTCTCTCAAATCGTGAAATAAGAGAAAGTATAATGGAAACTCAAAACATAAGAATTAAGTTGCAAGCCTATGATCATCGATTGCTTGATCAATCGGTGAAGGAAATTGTTAATACGGCAAAGCGGACCGGAGCAAGGGTGAGAGGCCCAATTCCCATTCCCACACGTAACCAAAAGTTTACGGTAAACCGTTCGCCGCATATTGACAAAAAATCGCGTGAGCAATTTGAAATTCGTACCCATAAGCGATTGATAGATATAGTGGACTGGTTGCCGCAAACTGTAGACGCCTTGATGAAGTTAGACCTGGCATCTGGGGTAGATGTTGAAATTAAATTGTAGGAACAAATGAAATGAGAACAGGATTAATTGCAGAAAAAATCGGAATGATGCAGATTTTCGAAGAAAATGGCACCCAAATTCCGGTTACCGTGTTGAAAGTAGAGCCTTGCACGGTCATCGCGCAGAGAAAAGAATCAGTAGATGGATATAATGCAGTTCAGATTGGGGCCCGTGCAGTGCCAGCTAACAAGGTTAGTAAGCCACTGAGAGGGTACTTTGCCCAAAAAGAAATTGAACCATGCAAGCTGCTGAAAGAGTTTCGAGTCGATGAAGCTAACTTGTTAGCGGTTGGCGAGAAACTTGATGTGAACCATTTTACTGCAAACCAGTTTGTGGATGTTACAGGTGTGAGCATTGGTAAGGGGTTTGCTGGTGCTATGAAGCGTCATCACTTTGGCGGTTTAAGAGCAAGCCATGGTGTTTCGGTTAGTCACCGTAGTCATGGATCAACCGGTCAACGCCAAGATCCAGGAAAAGTGTTCAAGAACAAAAAAATGGCTGGACACATGGGTGCAAGACGTGTCACAAAGTTAAACTTGAGCATCCATTCAATCGATAGCGAACGTGGTTTGCTTTTCATAAAGGGAAGTGTCCCGGGGGCAAAAAAAGGTCTCCTTTATATCCGTGACGCGATTAAGAAGCAATCAGCGATCTAAGCAGTGTGTGGTTTTAAGAAATGAAATTATCAGTAGTAACAAATAATAAAAATTCTGCTTCAGAGATAGATCTTGAAGAAACAGTTTTTGGTTTAGAGCCTCGCCAAGATATTTTGGCTCGTGTGGTAACCTGGCAGTTGGCAAGACGCCAAGCTGGAACACACAAGACTAAAGAAAGAGGCGATGTCCGTGGTACGACCAAGAAAATGTATCGCCAAAAAGGTACAGGTGGTGCACGTCACGGAAGCAAGCGTGGTGCACAGTTTCGCGGCGGTGGAATCATATTTGGGCCAGTTGTTCGCGATCATGGGTATGATTTGCAAAAGAAGGTTCGTAAGCTGGGCTTAAAAATGGCCTTGTCGGCAAAAGTCAAAAGTGGCAATTTAATTATTGTTGAAGACTTGAGTCTCGAAAATACGAAAACTCAATTGGCGTTGCAGCATTTTGCATACTTGAATGGTTCATCGGCTTTACTGATAGATTCAGATCAGGTTAATGGGAACATGTTAAAGGCGATTGCCAATTTAGATAAATTAGACATCATGCCACAGATCGGCGCTAACGTTTATGACATACTCCGCAAGGATAAGGTTGTCTTGACAGTGGCTGCAGTTAAAAGCCTGGAAGCGAGATTGAAATGAAACCTATGATAAAAAATACCTTCCGCGACTATGATGTTATTCGCTATCCTTTGTTGACTGAAAAGTCCAATATGTTAACAGAAAAGTCACAGTACTTTTTTGCTGTTGCGCTGGATGCGACGAAAACAGAAATTAAGCAGGCAGTAGAGAACTTGTTTAAAGTTAAAGTTGTTGCCGTTAACACGCTGATTAGAAAAGGTAAGACCCGAGTTTTTAAGGGTCGCAAAGGTGTGCAGAATGACCTTAAAAAAGCGATGGTAAGTCTGGCCCCCGGTCAAAAGTTAGACATTAGTTCAGGAGTGTAATGAAATGGCTCTAAAAAAATATAAAGCCACTACAGCTTCGCAAAGACAGCTCGTCAATATTGACCGAAGTGGGCTTTGGAAGGGGAAACCTTTTAAAGCTTTGACAGTCGGTATTAGTGAAAAAAGTGGACACAACAACGCAGGTCGTATAACTATATGGCATAAAGGTGGCGGACATAAGCGTCGTTATCGTTTGGTTGATTTTAAACGCAATAAATTGGACATGGTAGGTACTGTTGAACGAATCGAGTATGATCCCAACAGAAGCGCCTTTATTGCCTTGATTAAATACCAAGAAGATGATTTTAGCTACATTTTGGCGCCGCAAAAATTGCAAGTTGGTGATCAAATTATTGCCTCCGAAAAAGCTGATATTAAGCCTGGTAATTCGATGATGTTGAAGAATATCCCTTTGGGAACCATTGTTCACAACGTTGAATTAAAACTTGGTAAGGGCGGTCAGATAGCTCGTTCTGCAGGTTCCTATGTGCAAATTATGGGCAGAGATGCTGGTCAGATTATTGTTAAGTTGTCTTCGGGAGAAGTTCGCTTATTAAAAGGTGAATGCACTGCAACGATCGGTTCTGTGTCAAATCCTGACCACCAGAATCGCTCTTATGGTAAGGCTGGTCGCATGCGTTGGTTGGGTATTAGACCGACTGTTCGTGGTGTTGCGATGAACCCAGTTGATCACCCATTAGGTGGTGGTGAGGGTAAAACTTCAGGTGGTCGTCATCCTGTGACCCCATGGGGTAAGCCCACAAAAGGTAAGAAGACGCGCCATAATAAGCGTACAGATAAATCAATTATTAGAAGACGTAAATAAACGGAGAGTTAAGTGCCAAGATCTGTATGGAAAGGTCCCTTTTTCGATCGATATTTGTTAAAGAAAGCCGAGACAGTATTAGCCTCTGGACGGAAAGATGTGGTTAAAACCTGGTCAAGGCGTTCCACAATAATTCCACAATTTGTGGGTGTTACTTTCGGCGTTCATAATGGTCATAAGTTTATACCTGTTTTGGTATCAGAAAATATGGTTGGTCATAAATTAGGTGAATTTGCCCCCACTAGGACTTACAATGGTCACGGTGCGGACAAAAAAGCTAAACGTTAAAGTGAGTTTAAGATAATGGAAACTAAGACAGCGCAAGCTATTCTAAAGTCAATTCGCGTAAGTCCGCGAAAGTTAGATTTGTTAGCGGCCAAAATTCGTGGTATGAAAGTTGACAAAGCAATTGCGTACTTAACTTTCTCTCCTAAGCGTTCTGCAAAAGACGTAAAAAAGAATTTGCTTTCAGCTATAGCGAATGCTGAAAATAACCATAATATGGATATTGATCGGTTGTATGTGCGTGAGGCATTTGTTGGTCCTGGTATCAAATTAAAAAGGTTCCAAGCGAGAGCCAAAGGGAAAGCCGGATCTATCCATAAGGTTTTTAGTCATTTAAGTATCAAAGTTTCCGAAAAAGAGGTTTAGGGTTATGGGTCAAAAGGTTAACGCCATTGGACTGCGATTAGGTATCAATAAAACGTGGGATTCACGTTGGTTTGCAGGTAAGGATTATGCCAACCTATTGCACCAAGACTTGGCTATTAGGAATTATGTTCACACCACCTTGTCCCAGGCAGGTATTGCAAAGGTCGTTATAGAGAGGTCAGCTAAAAAGGCTCGCCTTAATATCTATACAGCGAGACCAGGCGTGCTGATCGGTAAAAAAGGTGCTGATATTGAAAAGCTCAAGCAGAAACTGTCAACAATGACAAAGGCTGAGGTAGTTATCAATATTATTGAAGTACGAAAGCCAGAGTTGGATGCCCGCCTTATTGCTGAGGGAATTGCACAGCAAATTGAAAGACGTGTGTCATTTCGACGAGCCATGAAGAGAGCTATGCAATCAGCTATGAAGCTTGGCGCACTTGGAATTCGTGTTAATTGCTCTGGTCGATTAGGCGGTGCCGAGATTGCGCGCATGGAATGGTACCGTGAAGGTCGTGTGCCCTTGCATACACTGCGTTCTGATATAGATTATGGTGTTGGTACTGCCAAGACCACTTATGGAACGTGTGGGATTAAGGTTTGGGTTTATAAGGGTGAGATAAAAGAGCATGACCCTATGGCCCAAGATAAGAAGACAAACGATTACGTATTAAATCGCTAGATTTTTTGAGATTATTATGTTATTACCTAAAAAAACAAAATTTAGAAAAGCTTTTAAAGGTCGTATTCACGGCCTGGCGAAGTCAGGAACAACTGTTAGCTTTGGAACCTACGGCTTAAAGGCTGTCGAACCTGCGCGTATTACAGCGCGCCAGATTGAGGCAGCAAGAAGAGCTATAACACGTCATATAAAGCGTGTTGGTAGAGTCTGGATACGTATCTTTCCTGACGTTCCTGTTTCCAGAAAGCCTGCAGAAGTGCGTATGGGAAGTGGAAAAGGTTCGCCTGAGTTTTGGGTTTGTCGTGTAAAGCCAGGACGTGTCATGTTTGAGCTTGACGGAGTGGCAGCAGATGTGGCAGAAAAGGCATTCGAGTTAGCTGCTGCCAAGTTGCCCATTGGAACACGATTTGTGAAACGAATGGCTTAGTTGTATTAAGGTTTATAGAAGTGAAATTTCAAGAACTTGCAAATAAAACAATATCTGAGCTTTATCAAAAAGCTTTGGATATTAAAAAAGAGATGCTGAATTTACGTATACAGGCCAAGGTTGGTCAGTTGACAAATTCCGCTAGAATTCGCGAATGTAGGCGTGACTTTGCCCGTATTCAAACAAAGATAAAACATATTAAAACCGTTTAAGGGAAGATTCATGCCTCGTCGTATTTTGCAAGGAATTGTTGTTAGTGATAAGGGTGATAAAACACTTATCGTTCGTGTAGAAAAAAACGTTATGCACCCCCTGTATAAGAAAAATATAAAAAAACACAGCCGCTATGCGACCCATGATCCTGATAATAAGTATAAAACAGGAGACATGATTAGCATCATTGAATCAAAGCCCATTTCAAAAACAAAAAAATGGATTGTTTCTGAGCAGCCTGCTTAATAAGTTTAAGAATAAAAGAGAGTTTAAGAGATGATACAGGTTGAAAGTCGCTTAGATGTGGCAGATAATTCAGGAGCCAAAGAGGTCTTGTGTATCAAGGTTTTGGGTGGTTCTAAGCGCAGATATGCATCAGTAGGTGATGTTATAGTTGTTTCAATAAAGGATGCTATGCCACGTGGTAAGGTTAAAAAGGGGGACGTTCATCGCGCAGTGATTGTACGAACAAAGCAGGCGATTAAAAGAATAGATGGTTCCTTCATAGAATTTGATCAAAACGCAGCCGTGTTAATAAATAAGCAAGGTGAGCCCATTGGAAGTCGTATTTTTGGCCCTGTTACGAGAGAGCTAAGATCTTCCGGTTATATGAAAATTATTTCTTTAGCCCCAGAGGTTATATAAGATGACACAACCTAAATTTAAAGTTAAGCGTGGTGACCTTGTTCAGGTTGTTGCAGGAAAAGATAAAGGGAAACAGGGATATATACTAAAGGTTGTTTTGGATGATGCAAAAGCAACTGTAGAGGGTATTAATGTAGTTACAAGAAACTATAAGCCTTCCTCAACGAATCCTGGGGGTCCCACAAAAAAAAATCTTCCCATTCATATCTCAAACTTATCTTTGGTAGACCCGTCTGACGGAAAGCCAGCAAAGGTTGGGTTTAAGATTCACGATGGTCAAAAAGTCCGATACTTTAAAAAGTCCGGAACAGTTTTGAATAATAATTTAAAGCCTTAATAAATTGAGAGTATGATGACTGGCTTAAAAGAAAAATATAAGACTCACATTAAATCCCAACTTATGAAGGATTTAGAAATTAGTAATGAATTTCGTACCCCCAGGGTTACTAAGATTGTTATTAATATGAGCGTGGGTGAGGCAACTCAGGACAGCAAAAAAATTCAGTTTGCTGTTGATGATATGACAGCTATTGCTGGTCAGAAACCTGTATTGACCAAGGCGAAAAAATCTATAGCTTCTTTTAAATTAAGAGAAGGTATGAACATTGGAGCTAAGGTTACTCTTAGAAAAGATCGTATGTACGATTTTCTTGATCGTTTGATAAATATAGGTCTGCCTCGTGTTCGTGACTTTAGGGGATTGTCTAGGCGCAGTTTTGATGGTAAGGGGAACTATTCCTTGGGAATTAAAGAGCAGATAGTCTTTCCAGAGATAAACTACGATAAAGTTGATAAGATTCGTGGAATGGACATAACTGTTTGTACTACTGCTCAGACTGATGAAGAAGCGCTTCATCTTTTGAAAGCAATGAATTTTCCGTTTGCCAATTAGATAAGAGGATTGTATGGCTAAGAGAAGCGCTATAGAAAACAATAATAAGAAAAGACGGTTGGCAGCAGGGAAGAGCCTGTTGAGGACGAGTTTAAAAAAAGTGATAAGTGACAAAGCAACTGAATTTGAAGATCGCATACAAGCTGTTCATAAACTAGCTCAGCTTCCAAGGAATACAGCGCTTGTACGTGTGAGAAATCGTTGTGAGGTTACTGGTCGTCCACGTAGTTTTTATAGAAAATTTAAAATGTCTCGTATAGCTTTACGAGAGTTAGGTTCACAAGGGTTGATACCCGGTTTAGTTAAATCAAGTTGGTAGTAAAATGACGATATTAGATCCCATTGGCGACTTATTAACAAGAATTAGAAATGCACACATGATAGGTAAAACATCTGTGCTTTCTCCTGCTTCGAAGGCTCGCGCCAGAGTTTTAGATGTATTGCTCGAAGAAGGATACATTCGAGGATACACCAAAGATATTGATGACAGAGGGCACCCAACCTTAAAGGTTGAGCTCAAATATCATGAAGGTGCACCTGTAATTCGTAACATTAAGCGTGTTTCAACACCTGGTAGAAGGGTTTATTCTTCCATTAAAGATTTGCCACATGTTTATAATGGTTTAGGTATTAATATACTTTCGACTTCCCAGGGTGTGATGTCTGATGTTAAAGCACGTCAGTTATCCGTTAGTGGCGAAGTTATTTGTTCTGTATTTTAGGATTATAAGATGTCAAGAGTCGGTAAAAGCGAAATCGTTGTTCCAAACTCAGTGACCTGGTCTCAGGCTGGGCAAACTCTTTCCTTCAAGGGAAAGTTAGGTGCTGGAGAATATTCTCTTCCTGAAGTTATTTTATTGGAAAAAACTGATAATGGAATAAAGTTAGTCCCTGCAAATGAGCAGACTTCTACGAGAAGAATATGGGGCACGACACAACGCAATGTTCAAAATATTGTAAAAGGCATCGATAACGGTTTTACACTTAATATTGATTTGGTTGGTGTAGGATATAAGGCGGCTGTTGCCGGGAGCAAGTTGACGATGCAACTTGGTTTTAGCCATGATGTTGTGTTTGATATACCCTCTGATTTGACAATTAAATGTGAAAAGCCAACTAGTATTGCTATAACGGGTGCTTCTAAACAGAGAGTTGGTCAAATTGGCGCTGTTCTGTGTTCACATCGTCCTCCAGAGCCATATAAAGGCAAAGGTATGATTCGACAGAATGAGTTTGTCGTAAGAAAAGAAGGAAAGAAGAAGTAAGATGACAACATCTGCAGAATTACGCAATAAAAGAAAAGATCGTCAGCGTACAAAACTAAAAAAAGTTTCACCTGATAAGTTACGTTTAACTGTTCATCGTACTAATAAGAATATGTATGCCCAGATAATCGATGATAACCAATCTAAGACACTTGCTTGTTCCTCAACTTTAAGTGAGGAAGCAAAGCAACTCAAATCACGATCTAACAAAGAGGCTGCTACTTTAGTTGGTAAACTTATTGCCCAGGAAGCACTAAAAAAGGGTATAACTGAAGTCGCATTTGACCGTTCAGGTTTTTTGTATCATGGACGTATTCAAGCGTTAGCAGAAGCAGCGCGCGAACATGGATTAAAATTTTAGGATTAACGAATAAATGGCAAGACCTTCATCAAACGAAAATTCAAAAGAAGACCAACAACTCGTTGAAAAACTCGTCAGCGTAAGACGTGTTACAAAAGTTGTTAAGGGTGGTAAAACCATGCGTTTCTCAGCTCTTGTAGTTGTTGGCGATGGGCGTGGCCGTGTAGGCTATGCCAATGGTAAGGCGCGTGAAGTTCCAGATGCAGTTAGAAAAGCTTCTGAGAAGGCCCGTAAAGCAATGATTCGTGTTCCACTTCGTGAAGGAAGAACATTACACCATGACGTACATGCGCGTGTTGGCGCCAGTCGTGTGTTTTTAAGGACAGCTTCCGCAGGAACTGGTGTTATTGCTGGTGGTGCGATGCGTGCCGTTTTTGAAGCTTTGGGCTTGCATGATGTCGTTAGTAAGTCGGTTGGGACGCCCAATTATCACAATGTGGTGCGGGCGACAATCGAGGCCTTGAAGTCAGTTTGTTCACCCCGTCAAATATCAACAAAACTTGGGAAAAAGCTAAGTGATATTGTTGCGCGTCGTGATACTCCTAAGGCAGGTGCAGGGTCATTAGAACTTACTGACGCCAACAGCTAATCATAAACAAGACGAATAGAGTTTTTTATAATGGCAACGAAAAAAAAGACGACTGAAATTGTGAAAACAATGTTAAAAGTACAACAGTATGGAAGTGCGATTCGTCGTGATGGACGTCAACGGCTTTATTTAAAGTCATTAGGCCTAGGCAGAGTGAATTCTATACGAGAGCTTGAGGATAATCAAACCGTTAGGGCGTTATTGTCTAAGCTTACACACATGGTACGAATCGTTTCAGAGTAATTTTTTTTGGTTAAGGATCAAAAAATGGAATTTCAATTAAATACTATTAAAGACAATCTTGGAGCCCGCGTTGGTAAAAAGGTTTTAGGACGCGGTATTGGATCTGGTCTTGGAAAGACCTCCGGGAGAGGTGGTAAAGGACAAACTGCACGTAGCGGCGTGGCCATTAATGGATTTGAAGGCGGGCAAACACCGATATACAGACGTTTACCGAAACGTGGTTTCGTTAACATCCACAGAATGTCTATGTATGAAATTGATTTTAACAAGATCAACCACATCGTCTCGAAGGGTCTTTTGCCTGAAGGCGGTCAGATTGATAGAGCCTTGTTGATTCAGCATCGCTATATGCCGAAACATATCGAAGGGGTTTCGTTGATAGCGAATGGTGTTCTGCAGTCACCAGTTAAGGTTGCCGTCACCCGTGCCAGCAAAAATGCCCAAGAATTGCTTGAAAAAGCTGGTGGTTCTCTCGTCATTGAGTAAAAAATATTTTTAGAACAGGTTTGTAATGTCTTCTGCAATAGAACAATTAGCGGCAAGTATTAGTCTCTCATCTTTCAAAAAGGCCGAAGATTTAAAAAAACGAATTTGGTTTACACTGGCCGCTTTGGTTATCTATCGTATTGGTACTTACGTTCCACTTCCCGGTATTAACCCTTTAATTATTGCTGAGTTTGCTCGTAACAATTCTGGCGGCATATTGGGAATTCTTGATATGTTTTCCGGCGGTGCGATTGGTCGTATGACAATTTTCTCACTGAACATCATGCCTTACATTTCTGCCAGCATCATCGTGCAGTTGTTAACATCTGTTTCCCCTCACATGGAAGCCCTAAAGAAAGAGGGTGAGAGCGGAAAGCGTAAATTGAATCAATACACACGATACGGGACAGTTTTGTTAGCCTGCATTCAAGCATTTGGTATTGCTGCCGGTTTGGAAAAAATTACCGGTCACACAGGCCCAGCTGTTATCGATCCTGGATTTATATTTCGATTGACTACCGTTGTTACATTAACAGGTGGTACTCTTTTCATAATGTGGTTGGGTGAACAAATAACCTCACGTGGTATTGGGAATGGAACTTCGCTTATCATTTATTCAGGTATCGTAGCAAACTTGCCCCAAGCCGTCTTTAATACATTTGAATTGGGTCGCCAAGGGGCGCTCTCCGCTATCGTCATCATTTCAATTTTATCTATGATTGCATTAGTTATCGGCTATATCGTCTTTATGGAAAAGGCGCAAAGAAGAATTCCTATACAATACCCAAAGCGTCAAGTGTCGGCTAATATGCCGGCTGTTTCGCAGAGTACCCATTTGCCTTTAAAGCTGAATAGTGCGGGTGTTATTCCACCGATTTTTGCATCATCTTTATTGCTTTTGCCTGCTACAATTGTTGGATTTTCTAGTCCAGACCCCGATTCATGGTGGGCAGTCTTTGCTAGGGTATTTAGTCATGGACATCCTCTCTACATCGCCTTATTCGTATCATTAATTATCTTCTTCGCTTTCTTTTATACCGCCCTCATGTTTAATCCTGCAGAAACAGCGGAGAATTTAAGAAAGATGGGTACCTACGTTCCTGGTGTTAGGCCTGGTCAACAGACAGTAGATTATTTGGATTACGTTTTGACAAGATTGACGGCTGTGGGTGCTTTGTATCTGGCTTCAATTTGTGTGTTGCCTGAACTAATACTCTCGCGGGTCTCTTTACCCTTTTATTTTGGTGGGACTAGTTTGCTTATCGTGGTAAGTGTTACAATTGATACGATCTCTCAGGTTCAATCCCATTTGGTTGCGCACCAATATGAAGGTCTTATTAAAAAATCAAAGCTCAAAGG
The DNA here is from genome assembly GCF_004210305.1 of Candidatus Finniella inopinata. Taxonomy (NCBI): domain Bacteria; kingdom Pseudomonadati; phylum Pseudomonadota; class Alphaproteobacteria; order Holosporales; family Candidatus Paracaedibacteraceae; genus Candidatus Finniella; species Candidatus Finniella inopinata. The sequence goes on from NZ_SCFB01000005.1 coordinate 259,955, forward strand.
TAAGTAAACTTTATGATCTTGGTTTTTTTGGGCCCCCCGGGATGTGGGAAGGGCACCCAGTCTCAATTCTTAAAAGATACCCATGGTTTTTGTCATTTGTCGACAGGCGATCTCCTCCGCACAGAAGTGCATTCCCAAAGTCAACTTGGTTTGCAGATAGCTTCGACAATCAACAACGGCCTTTTTGTTAATGACCAAATAATATTGGATATTATCAAAAAAAGCCTTGAACAAGCAGAGACAAGGGATGTACTATTTGATGGATTTCCGCGTTCCCTGGTTCAGGCCAAGGCATTAGATAATGTTCTTGATGAGCAGAATTTAAAAATTGATTGTGTTGTTAGTTTTTCAATTGCAGAGGATGCACTTGTGGATAGAATAACAGGTCGATTTAATTGTGTTGACTGTGGGCGGGTGTATCACGAAAAAAACAACAAGCCTCAGGTAGAAGGAATTTGTGATACCTGCGGTGGTAAGCGATTTGTATCACGTGAGGATGATAGTAAGGAAAGTCTCGAAAAGCGTTTAAAGATTTATTACGAAAGCACCTATCCGCTTATCAATTATTATAAAGAAAAGGGTCTATTGATTGAAATTGATTCATCGCAAAATTTAGACAATGTGAAGAGTCAAATAGTGTCAGTCATTAACCGGTTTTAAGTCACATTTAAGGAGAAAAAACGTGGCACGTATTGCAGGTGTAAACATACCAACCCAGAAAAAAGCGGTCATTTCTTTGACCTATATTTTTGGTATTGGCAATTATCGCGCTCAACAAATTATGGCCGAAGCAAATGTGAATATCGAGAAGCGAGTCAATGAGCTGACTGATCAAGAGGTCATCAAGATTAGAGAAGTCATCGATCGCGGTTTTCAAGTTGAAGGTGATTTGAGACGAGAAGTTTCGATGAACATAAAGCGCTTGAAGGACCTGCGTTGCTATCGCGGAATGCGTCATAGTCGAGGCCTTCCTGTTAGAGGTCAAAGAACGCATACGAACGCAAGAACACGTAAAGGTAAGGCAGTTCCAATTGCTGGCAAAAAGATGGTTGGGAAATAAACAAGGAAGTTAATGATTTATGGCACAAAAGTCTGCAGGACGCATAAAGCGTAGAGAAAGAAAAAATATTGTAACTGCGGTTGCGCATATCAATGCAACATTTAACAATACACTTGTTACGATTAGTGATGAACAAGGAAACGCGATTTCATGGTGTTCATCAGGAATGATGGGATTTAAAGGGTCGCGGAAATCAACACCCTACGCTGCCCAGATAGCAGCGGAAGAAGCTGGAAAAAAGGCAGCAGAACATGGTGTTAAAACTGTTAGCGTAATTGTTAAGGGTCCAGGATCAGGACGTGAAACGGCATTGAGAGCGTTACAATCAGTTGGTTTTAATATAACCTCAGTTCGTGATGTAACCCCAGTTCCGCATAATGGTTGCCGCCCTCCAAAGCGCCGACGCGTGTAAGAAAACACGAGTCCCACTATAAAGCTTAACTATGAGGTGCTAATGTGATTGAAATGAATTGGCAGACGTTGATTAAATCCGACAAATTAAACGTAAAGTATTTAGATGCCAATCTAAGAGAAGCCGAAATTATTGTTGAACCTTTGGAAAGAGGTTTTGCAATGACTTTGGGTAACGCTTTAAGACGAGTTTTGTTATCTTCCTTGCAGGGGTCTGCAATTACATCTGTTAAGATAGAGGGTGTTTTGCATGAGTTCTCAGCTATCCCGGGTGTCCTTGAGGATGTAACAGATATAGTTTTAAACTTAAAAACTATTGGTGTGAAGCTTCACTCAGAATTGCCAAAAAAAGTTCGCATTTCTGTTGTTGGTCCTAAAATCGTTAGAGCTAAAGACATACAGGCAACGGCTGATGTTGAGCTTTTGGATCCAGAAGCTGTGATATGCACACTTGAAAAAGATGCTCAATTGAATATGGAATTGGTCATTCAAAACGGGAAATCTTATGTGCTGGCATCCCAGCATATTTATGAAGACAAACCGATTGGACTTATTCCTATTGATTCGATTTTCAGTCCAGTGAAGCAAGTTGTTTATAAGGTTGAGCAAACCCGTGTTGGTCAACGGACAGACTATGATAAATTGACAATGCGTATTAAAACAGATGGTTCAATTAAGCCAGATGATGCAATAGGTTATGCAGCAAGAATTTTACAAGATCAATTTCAGCAGTTCATTAATTTTGATGAACCTAAGATTCATGAAAAGCGTGAGGCAAAAGACGAATTGCCGTTTAACCACAATTTGTTGAAAAAGGTCGATGAATTAGAGTTGTCAGTTCGTTCAGCCAACTGTTTGAAGAATGAGAATATTTTCTACATCGGAGATTTGGTGCAAAAGTCTGAAAACGATATGTTGAAGACTCCAAACTTTGGGCGTAAGTCTTTGAATGAAATTAAAGAAGTTCTTGGTCAAATGGGTCTTGGTTTCGGAATGAACATACCGACATGGCCGCCAGAGAACATTGATGAATTGGCCAAAACCCTTGAAGATCCCTTTAATTAAAATGAATTATTAAGAAGAAAAAGTAGGATACAAAATGAGACATAAGATTTCGGGCCGTAAGCTGAATCGGACAAGTTCGCACCGCAAAGCCCTTTTCATGAATATGGCCCAGGCTCTTATTCAACATGAACAAATTAAAACAACCCTTCCTAAGGCTAAAGAATTAAGGCCTATCGTGGAAAGGTTGATAACCCTGGGTAAAAAGGGAACATTAGCATCACGCCGCCAGGCAATATCGCAAATTCAAGATAAGGTCTGCGTTTCTAAACTGATAGATTCCCTTTCAAAAAGGTTTGCAGATCGAGCAGGGGGATATACACGCATTATGAAATCTGGCTTTCGTTATGGTGATAATGCACCAATGGCTGTGATTGAGTTTGTTGATTTCGATCCGACAGTTCAAGTTTCGAAGGAATTAGAAGTTTAATTTCAATACTAATAATTACATTTGTTACAGAGAAAGGATGCTTTGAGGGCATCCTTTTTTTTATGTTATCCCTAATTTAGGTGACTTATGGAGACCATGGTCTTCACGAGAATTATTTTATGCGCTTTGATGGGGGGAAAAACTTTTTTTTCTCATAATTAAGGGTAAATTTTTTAATAATAATAATTGATTTTTCCCAGCAGATAGGATTATTTTAGTTTGCAATTGAAATAAAACTTAAATTTATAGACCTTTATAGTAAATTTTGTTTAAAATGTTGTTTGAGATTTTGTAAAACTAGATGCGTTTCTAAAATAAGGAATAAAAACCCCTTGGTCAGCGACTTTAAAAAACTGTGTCTTTTAACGGTAGCCACAATCGCGTTCTCTGCGGATGACGGAATTTCTGCCGAGGCTGCTGCTAAGAAATGGCAACCTGCTCTGCATTTAGGCGGGAAGTATGGTAATCAACGCCGTATAGGTCAGATTTCTTTGTTCTCTCCTGTCGCTCAAAGCCTGACGGATTTAATTTATCTTGATTTGCGTTTTGTTGCCGATTCCAGATCGGCGAAAGAAGGCAACTTTGGTTTGGGCAAGCGTTGGTTCAGCGAGAATAATCAGTTCATCCTGGGTTTTTATGGTTTTTATGACTTTCGTCATACAGAGCTGTCCAATAAGGTTAACCAGCTGACCTTTGGTTTAGAAGCGATGAGCGAGACCTGGGACTATCGCATCAATGCTTACTTGCCAGAGAATACGGTTAAAGAGGTTGAAAAGAGCCGGGAAGTGAATACGGAATCTCGCAGTACGTATTTTAGGGGCCATACTCAGTTTCTTGTTGTTGATAAGACTTTGACAATCACCAAAAAGCGAGAGGTTGCCTTAAAAGGACTTGACCTTGAAATTGGTCGTTCAATGCCGGGATTCAAGGCCCTTCGCCTTTATGGCGCCTATTACCACTTTCAGGGAAGGGCGGGCGCGCCGTCGATTAATGGATTCAGGGCTCGTGCAAATTTGGATTTAAACAAGTACGTCTCATTTCAGTTGGAAGGAAGTCACGATAAAACCAGAAAAAGTGCTGGCTTTATTGGTGTATCATTCAGAATCCCTTTGGGAGAGAAAGACACAAAAGCACCCCCTTTGTCAGATCTTGATCGACGCATGACCGAGCAGCCCATGCGCGATATTGACATCGTGACCAGTACTAAAAGTTCCAGTCATGAAGTGATAGAGAAGAGGGAAGATGTTCTCAAAGATGATCTTGTATTCGTACAAGACGAAGCGGGGTTGTTGTTTGTAGGGGATAGCTTGCGGGAGATTAAGTCTGACCCAGTTTCCAGACGTAAGCGTAAAATCCCCGAAGGGGGTGCTGGAAGTGCCCCACCTATGGCAGATGGTACCTACGAACATCCTTATGATTTTCAATATGAGAAACATCGCAATGATTTAGAAAAAAGCCTTCTTAGTAAACCAGCCGATGGAGAGGGTGTTGTATTAGAGGAGAGAGCTGAAAAAAGCCGCCCGTCAGTGCCTGAATTATTGAGAGAGCTGAAGAGATTTAAATCTGAAGCGACGGATGCTGATGAGAAAGAAAAAGTAGCTCGCGTATCGGCAGAGGAAGATCGGGTAGCAGCAGAGAAGACATCACGAGAAGCAACCGCTCGTGCTGCGGCTGAGGCCGCTCGCGCAGTTGAGATTGAGAAAGACATACTGGTGGCTGAACAAGCGGCTCGGGTAGCAGCAGTGAAGAAGGCGGCTGATGAGAGAGCAGAAGTAGCTCGTATTGCGGCTGAAGAGAGAGCAAAACGAGAAGAAGCAGAGCGGGTAAAAGAGGCTGCGAGAGTGGAAGCAGCTCGGGTAGCAAAAGAAAAAGAGGCTGCCGAAGCACGAGTGGCAGCTGAGAAAGTTCGCTTGGAGGAAGAGGCTCGTGTAGCGACAGAGGCTGCAAGGGTGGAAGCGGCTCGAGTTGCAGCTGAGAAGAAGGCTGCTGAAGAGAGGGCAGAAGCAGATCGTAAAGAGGTCATTCGTTTAGCAGAAGTGGCTCGTCAGGCAGAGGCGATTGAAAAACTCAAGAAGGTTCGTGAAGGTGTGCAGGCAGTTGCAGACGCTAAGGCGAAACTTGCCGTTTTGAAAGCGGAGAAGCAACGAAGAGAAGATCAGGAAGCGGCTTTCGTTGCGAAACAGAAGGAAGATCGTGATGCTGAACTAGCTTCTGTCGCGGGGAATAAAGTTGCTAAGGCTCAGTTAGCCGAGGTGGCTCGAGTAGCGGCTGCTCGTATTGTGGCAGAGAGAGTTGAGAAAGAGAAGCTGGAAGCTGAAGCTTTGGCTCTTCGTATTGCGGCTGAGCAAGCCCGGGTTCGTTTAGAGACTGAGGCTCGTGAGAAAGAAGCAGCACGTGTAGCTCAGCTTGAGAAAGAGAAGTTGGAACGCGAACGTAAAGAGACAGAAGAACGTCTGAAACGAGAAGCGGAAGAATTGGCTCTTCGGGTAGCGGCTCAAGAGAAAGCAAAACGAGAAGAAGCTGCACGAGTTGAAGCTGAACAGGTACGTTTAGCTGAGTTGGCTCGTCAGGTGGAGGAAGTTCGTCAGCAGGAAGAAGCGGCTCGTCAAAAGCTAGAGGCTGAACAGAAGGCTGCTGAAGAAAAGAAGAAAGAGAAAATTCGTCAGAAGAACATTAAGAAAAAGGCTGCCCGCGCCAGAAAAGCAGAACAAGAAAAGATTCGTGTGGCTCAGATTGAGAAAGAGAAGTTTGAAGCGGCTCGGATAGCTGAAGAAGCTGCGAGAGTAGCAGCAGAGAAGACAGTACGAGAAGAAGCTAGTCGTATTGCGGCAGAGGAAGCGGCACGTCAGGCGGATGCAGCGAAGAAGTTAGAGGTTGCTGGTCAGCTGGTGAAGGGTTGGAAGGGATCGAAGGCGATTGCGGCAGCGAAGCAAGAGTTGGCGACCTTGAAAGAAGCGAAGCGTTTAGAAGGTATAAGGCTTGCACAAGAAGAGGCGGCTCGTCAGGCAGAGGCAGCGACGACGATTCAGAGTGTGTTTAAAGGATACAAGGTTCGGAAGGAGCAGGCACTTCAAGGTGCAGCAGCGACGACGATTCAGACGGCGGTAAGAGGACATCAAGCACGTCAAGAGTTGGCTGAGTTGAAGGCGGCAGAAGCTGAGAATGCTCTACGAGACCAAGCACATCAAGCTGCTCTAGCTGCGAGCGAGCGGAGAGATGCTGAAGAGTTGACCCGTGGTGCCTATGAAGATGCGATGGCATCTAGCAGGAAGAGGGATGCGGAGGAGCAGACTCGGGTTGCACTTGAGGATGCAAGGGATGCGAGTCAGTTACGCGATGTAGCTGAGGAAGCTCGGGTTCTTGGAGTTGATAGGACTGAGGCGGAAGTTCGTGAGAGAATGGAACAAGAGGCATTAGCGGCGGCATTGGCATCTGACAATCAGAGGGATGCCCTTGAATCGAATCGTGTTGCGGCTGAAGCTGCTGAGAAGGAGAAAGTTACAAGTGCTCTTCGTAATAAATCCGAGAGAGAAAAAAAGAAACACGCTTCCAAATCTGCACCCAATACGCCTGAGGTAAAAAGGAAACTAGTCACAGTTGTTGAGGGCATGGCTCAAACCGATTCCCAGAAAAAAGTCAAGGGCATTTACAAGGTTAGATCTTCCCAGCTTCCCAACTCCGCCCCGTTTGTTGGACCCGAAGATCGTGTCAGGGAGCTGACAGTGGTCCAAAATGCGCACATTGCTGATCAAGGGTTGAACGCGATTGTTAATGGCGGGGACACGCTGCCGAAGTCTTCTGTCAGTCAAAAGCCCCGTACTCCCAAAAGGGGGGCCTTGTCCCCTGCCGTTAGTAGCTCACCCGTCAAATCGCCAAGAGGTACTCACCTTCCAGCATCCGTACATGGTGTGTTTGCAAATATGAATGCATCTGATGGGCAAGGCGACAGTCCAGAAGTTGATCAAGAAAACAACCCGCCGCCTGTCAGACAAATGCAAGAGCCACATAGAAGAAAGTTGGTTTTTGGGGACCCGGCTGAGACTGCTGTAACAGCTTTAAATAAGATGGAAGTCGATCATACAGACACCGATAAGGCGGTGATCGCAGCCGCCCAGAACGCTAAAGCTAGGGAAGCGATTCGACTGGAAAATGAAAAAAAGGTCGCACAGGAAGCAGCGGCGGCTCGCATAGTTGAGTTGGCAAATCAACAAACTGAGGAAGCGATTAAGAATAAGGCTGCTGATCAGGCTCGCTTAGCGGCGGCAAAGAAGGAAACTGAGGAGAGAACGCTGAAGCAGGCTCGTGAAGAGGATGCTCGTAAACAAGCCGAGCTAAAACTAGACGAAACACGCCAGGCTGCAGAGAGGGAAGAAACCCTTCATAGGCAGCAAGCTGCTGAACAAGAAAGAATCCGTTTAGACAGAGAGAGTAAAGAACGTGAGGCGGAGTTGGCTGAACTGGAAGATGCGGTGGATAGTGACTCTTCTGATGGCGCGGGGAGCGCTAGTTCTAGCCATCACCAACCTATAGCGGATGATTCACACCGGGCAGCCGCAGCATTGCAAGAAGCTAAAAAGGCTGCTGGTTCAGATGATGATTCGGATAGTGATCATGACGATGAAGATTCAGGAAGTGATAATGACTCAGAAGACGACGACATAGTGGTTCCAAGGAGTCCTGGGGCTACAGAACAAAAGGGGCCTCCTCGTGTTCCGACGAGTTCCCTGCAGAATGTCATGGCTCAGCAGGGGTTGGATCAAGATCGAGATCAAGGTGTGCAAATTTCAGTTGTTGATGATGATGAAGATATAGTTGTGCCTCATGGTTCTGATGGATCAGATGAACAAAAGGTAAATAGCCTTCCGCGTGTCCCTACAAGTTTTTTAGAAAATACTTTAGAACAGCAAACGCACAATTCCATAAACCTTGCAAAGCAGCAGGAAGAAAAAACAGAAGTTAGGGTCCCTTCTCAACGAAAAGGATTTTTTGGCAAAGTGGCAGGATTGATTGGCTTCAAACAATAAAAGAAAAATTAATATTATTTAAAGGTGAATGTTATGAAAAAATTATTATTCTATTTCTTAAGCGCGTCTCATTTATTTTCTTGTGTTGAATTAAACGCCTCAGATGGGGGTGTTTTGAATGAAAAAACTTCTCTTTCTCCTACTAAGAGGAGGGCATCTGGTTTAAATGGAAGCCCGCAAAAAAAAATGACGGGTTCACATTCAAGAGCGTCATCATCCAGTCATGCTTCTGTTGACGATGAAATGGACAAGGAAAACAATTATAATCACAATGATGGACAGGTTGTTGTGTGGTCTACTAATGGACGAGTAGAATCTGATTCTCGAACAGATGCGGTATGTGTACCTTCAGGTGCACAGGTCATGAGACTAGAAGGACCCATGAATGCTCTTCATAAAGAGCATTTTCCAAGGGCTTTTATATCACAAGCTCGTAAAGCCTTAAAAACCCAATTAACAAACGCAGTGCAAAGAAAGGACACATTTGAGGATCCTCACGCCAAAGCTTTGGTCCAAGGAGTCCTTGAAAGAGGCGATTTCAATCATAAAATATTGCAAGTAATACGGGATCAGGTTCTGGATAAGGGGACCTTTGATGAAGAGTACATAAAACACAAAATTGACCAAACTCAGGCTTTATATCCTTCAAAGAGCCCGGCAGCGATTAAAAAAGCAGTTGTGAAGGATACGGTAAAAATAATCATTAAACCTGAGGAATTACAAAATTTTCTTACAGCTGAAGTTGTTAATCAAATTGTTGATGAAACAGTAAAAGAGACAATTAATGATGTGGAAAATATTAGAAGTGTGGCTGAGGCGAAGATTCAAAAAGCTATTGAAGAAAAAAAATTCGTCACAGCTAAGATTGAAGAGATAATTAAAAAAGAAATGATTGTTGCTACCATAGATGGAAGTATGAAAATCATTACTATTGATCAAAAATTGCTGAGTGATATTCAGAAATTGAATCAAAGCCTTCTTGAATCTTTATTGAGAGCGCCGACATATAATGATCTTGCGCAGTTGATGGTTCAAAAAGGGGTTGTCCAAGATGCTTTACAGAATTTCAATGATAAATTGATTATTGGACATGCTGACCCGTTGCTTATTTACCCGGGCTCAGAACGAGGTATTTTTTACTTTTTAGTTCCAAACATGGATGAAATTACTCAGTTCAGGGGAGTCCAATTAAACTTGGGTGGCAGCCAGACTAACGACCAAATCAAGTTCACTAAGTTTGTTGGGAACTTTAATGTTACAATGGGTGGAGGGTCAACAACGGTTATAAGGTTCATACAATTACGGGATTATTTAAAGGAGAGTGTTTGGGACTCAATTGTCACCAGTCAAAATTTATCTGCTTTACTGCAATTTTATAAAAGAAATCAGATCCTATTTGGTAACATTTTAAGGGCGGTTTCATTAACTGAAACAGAGGAAGCTAAAATGAAGATTTATGCTGAATCTCTAACTAAAAAAAATGTGTTTTCAACTATATTGAAACCTACTTATCGCACTCCACAAACTGTGACCGATTCAAATTCGGAGACTCCGGTTGAAGATGCTAAGGCTCATTTAGAAAATCTGAATGCGGTAAACGCTTCTCTTTTTGAAACACTCAACGTTGCCTATACTATACATATTAAATGTCAAATAGAAAAAAAGAAAAATCCTTTCATAACTAAAATTCTCGATGAAGCGTTAATTGACTCAAGAGACATGATAGAAAGTATGGATTACTACTTTAAAGATTTTAATCTACCAGATCCGCGTCTTGAATTAACAACTGACGAAAGTATGGTAATTGTTAGAATTAAAAAGAAAGGACGAAATACTGTGAGCCAAGCTTTTGGAGCATGGGCTGATAGGTCGTTGTTCGCAATTCCGCAAGCTCAACCTACTTTATCGAGTGCGCCGAGGAAACAGCTTACAGGCGGTAGTAACTGCGCCATCATGTAACCCCCAAAGGGCAGCTATTCTTTTAACTGCCCCAACACACTACAAAGAATGCCGCACTGGTTAAAACAACTCAGTTCATCTGAGGTATCAATGCGGCATTTTACTGTAAAGATTCTCTCGTTGCCGTTTTCGTGGTGCACGCTAATCTGCAAAAGCGCACCCACAGTCAGGGCTCCAACACCCTCGATCGATATCGACTCAGTCCCGTCCAAATTCAATCTGTGCCTGGTTAAACCTTCTGCAAATTCTAAGGGCAGAATTCCCATACCCACCAAATTGGACCGGTGAATCCGCTCGAAACTTTCTGCTATGACGGCTCTGACCCCCAACAAAGCGGGCCCTTTGGCCGCCCAATCGCGCGACGATCCGCTGCCATATTCACGGCCGGCGATAATCACCAATGGTGTGTTGGTCATCTTATAACGACGGGCCGCCTCAAAGATCGTGACAACCTGGCCGTCATAGACCGTGAACCCACCGGTCTTGCCAGGTACCATTTCATTTTGCAGGCGAACGTTGGAAAAGGTCCCACGGGCCATCACTTCATCGTGCCCTCGACGCGATCCATAGGAATTGAAATCAGATTCCGCGACGCCTCGCCCTGACAGGTATTCTGCTGCTGGACTGTGGGGGCGAATGCTGCCGGCCGGTGATATATGGTCGGTTGTGATGCTGTCGCCAAATATGCCTAAGATGCGCGCACCATGAATATCTTCCCTTGTGGGCAATGGGGCGTCCAAAAAAGGTGGGCGCTTGATATAGGTGCTGTTGTCATCCCACGGATACGTCACTGAGTTTTGAATGGATATTGCCTGCCAAACATCGTCGCCGTTGAAAACGTTTTCATAGTTTCTTTTGAATAACTCGGGGGTTAGGCACTGGTCGACAAGGGTTTGAATCTCTTGTGAGGTGGGCCAAATATCCTTTAGATAAACGCCATCTGCCAACGGGTCGCGCGTTAGATCAACCAACGTCGTGCCGGCCAAGGCATAGGCAACCACCAGCATGGGTGACGCCAGGTAATTGGCCTTCACCAACGGATGGATGCGCCCTTCAAAATTGCGATTGCCCGAAAGCACACTGCTGACGGTAAGATCGTTTTCTTCGATGGTTTTCGTAATGTCTGGACTTAAGGGGCCAGAGTTACCAATGCAGGTGGTGCAGCCGTATCCAACCAGATAAAAACCCAGGGCCTCCAGGTCAGGCATCGAGCCGGCTTGTTGCAGATAATCGCTGACGGCTTTTGAACCGGGCGCCAGGGATGTCTTAACCCAAGGTTTAGGCGTCAAACCCAAAGCCCTTGCTTTTCGGGCCATCAGACCAGCCCCAATCATGGCAACGGGGTTAGAGGTGTTGGTGCAACTGGTGATGGCGGCGATGACGACATCGTGGTTTTTGAGGGGGGATTCGGCAGAAGAGGGGGGTGTCATTTGTTGCGCTATGACCGGAACCTGGCTTAAAGGCACACGATCTTGGGGACGTTTGGGTCCTGACACACTGGGTTCTATGTCCGCCAGATTAACTTCCAAGGTCTCATCAAATAAGGGTTCGCATTCAGGGTCGTGCCACAATCCTTGGGCCTTAGTATAGGCCTCGACTATGGCGATATGCTCTTGATTGCGTCCCGTTAAGGCTAGGTAGTTTAACGTCTCATCATCGATTGGGAAAAAGGCACACGTGGCGCCGAACTCTGGCGACATATTGGCAATCGTGGCTCGATCGGGCAGGGTTAAATGATTCAGCCCTGGACCATAAAATTCAACGAATTTCCCAACTACACCCTTTTGGCGCAAAAGCTGGGTCAGGGTTAAAACCAAATCGGTGGCTGTGGATCCGGGGGGCAGCTGCCCCTTCAGGTGAACACCCACGACAGTTGGCATCAGTAAAGAAAGCGGCAGACCCAGCATAGCAGCCTCGGCCTCGATCCCACCCACACCCCATCCCAAAACGGATAAGCCGTTGACCATGGTGGTATGACTGTCCGTTCCAACCAAGGTATCGGGGTAGAGAAGAATCGTGCCATCAGGCTGAGGCTTTTGCCACACAACTTGGGCCAAATATTCCAGATTCACTTGGTGGCAAATGCCGGTACCTGGGGGAACCACACGAAAGTTTTCAAAGCTTGCCTGACCCCACTTCAAAAAACGGTATCGTTCAAGGTTTTGTTGATACTCCCGCGTGACATTCCGTCCAAATGACTGATCATTTCCAAAATCTTCAACGGTGACCGAATGGTCAATAATCAAATCGACGGGGATCTGGGGGTTGATTTTATGGGGATCAAGGTCTTGTTTTTTTGCGGCATCACGCAGCGCCGCCAGGTCAACGATGGCCGGCACGCCTGTGAAATCCTGCATCAAGACGCGGCTGGGATAGAACGAGATGTCAGACTTAATTTTGTTGGAAAGCCCATCAATCAGTGCCTCTATATCCTTATGGCCATGACGATATAAATTCTCTAACAGGATTTTGAGAGAGACCGGCAGTTCCCGGACTTTATCGATCGGCGCTGCGTCTGTTAAAGCGTAATACGTGTACGTTTTGTTGTTTAGGGTAAAGCTTTGGTCTGACATTTTACAAAATACTCTGACCCGTTTTTTTCCAATCACTCGTAAAAAGTTCCACACCTTTGTCGGTCAAGGGATGATGCAACAGTTGGTGAATAACCTTTGGGGGAATGGTGGCAACGTCGGCGCCTCGTTGGGCAGCCTGTATGACATGTTGAGGGTGGCGAATGGAGGCGGCCAAGACCTCAGTATCAAACGAATGCATGGCATAAATCTGGCATATCTCTTGAATAAGGGCCATACCATCGTGCCCGACGTCATCCAGGCGCCCAACAAAGGGGGAAACAAAGGTTGCGCCGGCCTTCGCTGCTAAAAGGGCCTGGGCTGCTGAAAAGCATAAGGTGACGTTGACCATGGTTCCTTCCTGTGTCAGCGCGTAACATGCCTTTAATCCATCCATTGTTAACGGCAGTTTCACCGCCACATTCCCTGAAATTTTTGCCAAGTGGCGTCCTTCAGTCAGCATCATTGCGTAATCGGTGGCAGCCACCTCTGCACTGACCGGGCCTTCGATCAGATCGCACATCTCAGCAATCACATCCAAAAATTTGCGTCCACTGGCGGCAATCAGGGATGGGTTGGTGGTAATGCCGTCGACCCAACCAGTGGGCAGCAATTCTTTTACGTCTTCTATGTGGGCGGTGTCTAAAAAAAACTTCATCGTTTGTTGGCCTTTTTCCTTGTATGTTATTAACAGATAGCAACCAATTTTCGACAAAAATGCAAGTCCAAGTTTTAACAACGGGCCCCTTTGATCAAACTTTCACCTATTCCACAGAGGGGGCAGGGGTTACGCGGGGGCAAGTCGTGATGGTTCCCTTTGGTCGGCGGGAAATTTTGGGCGTGGTTTGGTCGATCTCGGAAAATTCCACCTTTGAAGGGACGGTCAAAGATATTGGAACCATTTTGCCCTTTCAATTGCCGGAAACCAGTTTGGATTTTATTTATTGGGTGGCGAATTATACTTTGATTCCCTTAGGGTCAGTTTTAAAGATGGTATTGGCCCTGCCACCTGCTGAGTTTCTAAAAGTCCTTAAAAAACCAGAAGAGTTACCAACCCCGGCTTATAGTTTTGACCACACCGTGACGTTGTCTGTTGAACAACAACAAGCCAGTTATGCGATCATTCAAGGCGCGAAAACGTTTATTCCCTTTGTTTTAGATGGGGTGACTGGGTCAGGGAAAACTGAGGTTTATCTGAACGCCATCGAACACGTGTTAAAGAACCAAGGTCAGGCTTTGGTCTTGTTACCTGAAATTGCCTTGACCAACGAGTGGTTGGAAAGGTTCAAACGGCGTTTTGGGTTTGAGCCACAGCTTTGGCATTCAAACGTGACGGTTAAAAACAAACGCCAGACGTGGCAGCAGGTTTTAAAGGATCAACCTGTGGTGGTGGTTGGTGCCCGGTCGGCTCTTTTTTTGCCCTTTCAAAATCTTCAACTCATTATTGTTGATGAAGAGCATGACGATTCTTACAAACAGCAAGAACAAAATCATTATCATGCGCGTGATATGGCGGTGGTCAGGGCGCGGTTATCAGAAATTCCCATCGTGTTAGCGTCCGCTACGCCAGCGTTAGAGACCATGTCTAATATCGATAAAGGCAAATATCACCCTTTGATTTTGAAGGGGCGCTTTGCAGAGGCGACCCTGCCTCTGGTTGAGATTGTTGATATGCGGGGCCAATCCCGTAACCAGTGGTTGTCGGCTCCGCTTGTCACCAACATCAGGCAGTGTCTTTCCAATCAGGAACAGGTTCTTTTGTTTTTGAATCGACGGGGGTATGCCCCCTTAACCCTTTGTCGGGGGTGTGGTCATCGGTTTTTGTGCCCGGGGTGTTCGGTGTGGTTGGTGCAGCATAAGCATAAAGGCCAACTGAGTTGTCATCATTGTGGTTTTACACAAAATCTGCCGCCTGTGTGTCCAACTTGCCAGACGGAGGATTCGTTTGTGGCGTGTGGGCCAGGTGTGGAACGGATAGAGGAGGCGGTTAGAAAAACTTTCCCATCGGCCCGCATCCAAGTTGTGACCAGTGACCAGTTATCGACCCCCAAGGCGATCCAAACTATTATTGATGATATCAAAAACTTTAAAATTGATATTTTGATTGGCACGCAAGTTTTGGCCAAGGGGCACCATTTCCCTTTACTAACGTTGGTTGGCATTCTTGATGCTGATTTGGGTTTAAATGGGGGGGATTTAAGGGCCAGTGAAAAAACGTATCAGCTGTTGCATCAGGTTTCTGGTCGTGCTGGTCGTGAACAAAAGCAGGGTCGTGTTGTTTTACAAACCTATCATCCAGATCATCCCTTGTTTCTTTCGGTTCAAAACCACAGGCGGGACGATTTTTATGCGTGTGAGCTGCACCAGCGTCAAGCCCAACAGTTCCCGCCCTATGGTTACCTGGCCGCAATTGTCGTTTCAGGTCTAGACGAAATGACAGTTGAACGATACGCTAAAACTCTCGCTCGACTGGCCCCAAACGCCGATAATGTGACCGTTTTGGGCCCCGTTCCAGCTCCCCTTGCTCGTGTGAAAAGTCGTTACCGCTGGCGATTCCTGCTGAAATCCTCGCAGGCTATGGCTTTACAACCTTTTCTGAAGCTGTGGCTCAGTCATCCGTCTCTTAAAAAAGCAACAGGCAGTGTTCGTGTGAGTGTGGATATAGACCCTTATTCTTTTATGTGAGAAAGTTCGTTTTAGGAATTAATGGTGGTGGTCGGAGGTACACAGAACTGTTTTAAGACCAGCCGCTTTGACTGCGAGTCAATAACCTGACTCTCTAGAATCAGATTTGCATCAATAAGCTGCATATTAAGGAAGTTTAAATCACCAGCCAAAGTTCCATAAGTTGCGACGATGACGCCATCGGTTGGAAAAGTTTCTTCCTTCGTTTCTTTCACGTCTATGCCAGTCGGAAGTGTAAAGGCTCCCTGAACGTTCAGTTTCCCAACCTTATCTCCTCCAAAAAATAAACACCAAACACTCCCGTTTTCAAAAGTGACTTTGTTGGCATTAATGGTCCCAAAGCCTCCCATTCTGGCGTCTCCTTTTATGGTAATAGTATTTGCGCCATTTGCACCCCATACCGCACCATCACAATCTATTGTATCGCCTACAATGAAATGTCCTTCTTGGATGACAGTGTGTCCGTTCCATTCGCTGTTGTTTGTGTTTAAGACCAGGGAACTTGGTCCATTTTTTGTAAAAATGGAGACTAAGTTCAATAATGACTCACAGGCCAAATCGTTATCGCCAATAACAGGTGGTAATTCTGTTGGATTGAGTCTGGTTAGGGAGCTGGTTGTGTAAATTAATGAACCACCACAAATAAATACAGCTCCCCCTTTGGTTGCCTTGTTTTCTGAAAACTGGGCATCTTTCAGTATCAATGCATTGGCACAAATTGCTCCACCATTTCCAGAGATGGACATATTCCCTGTAAAAGTCACAAACCTAGTTCCTGAAAAGTCTATTGATTCAGCATAAATGGCTCCCCCATGATTATTAATGCTATTGTTTCTTGTGAAACTCACGGGATGGTTGCCGGAAAAGGTGACGGATTCAGCCCGAATGGCTCCGCCGACTTGTTTAGCGCTGTTCCAATTAAAATCTGCAGGGCAGGAAATAGTCAAGGAACCCCCAGAATAAATGGCGCCTCCTAGACTTGCTTTATTCTGTGTAAATGTGGCAGGACCAATCCCAGAAAGGGACAATGGGGATTTAGAATGAATGGCTCCGCAAAGGTAACCCTCATTTTCTCTAAACGTTACAGGGCCATCAATAGACACGGTTAAGGAAGGTGAGTTAAAGTCCGCATCTGATTCGGAATTAATTATAAAACCCCTTAATTTTATGTGAGAAAGTGCAAGAGTGGAAAAGGTTAAAGAAGATAGAATGCTGAAAGCACGCCTGCCAAGAACATCTGACGTATTGACTGGTCTTATGACGGTGCCATCGGGTTTTTGCCCAAGAATCGTAAGCGATGTAAAAGAGGATAGATCACTGCTTTTTTCTTCGGTTTGGGTGTCTGTTGAAAGAGTTAAGGATGGTGTTCTATCGCCGGCGGCTTTTGCAACTTTAAGGGCGTCATGAATAGACTGATTTTCAACAAATCCCAATTCCACGCTGCCTGCATAGGTAGTCGAAAACACACATATCACCATACAAAAACACAAAAAATGCATACCAAACCTTTTGGAAAAAAAACTTTACAATTTGAATTATTACATAAAAGATTTAAAAAAAGATTAATTAAAGGGATTCTTATGGATTGTAGAGAACAGATGCTTAAGATTTCAAAATCATGATCTTTGGGCGTCCTTGGGGGAGGGAAGTCGACTTTTGCGTTAAGGTTGTATACCAGGACCGTGCGGAGGGGAGTTGGAGAAAAGTGGGGTTCAAGCTGATTCGTTACATGTTTCTCTTTAAAGCTCGTTTATCTAAAACGATTTAAGCAATTCGAACCCTCACTTTTGAGTGCGTACTATTTCATTTTAGAGAGCTGGTATTCATATAACCTTTGTGCATATTGAGCATGCTTTGAGTTGGACTGTCTTAACTGCGTACAGAATTTTTCAGCTTGCTCCATGTACTGATTAACTTCCTCTCCACCCTTTATATGCCTTAACACTTCTACTTGGTTGAACAATGTTGTAACCAGATCTTTTTGCGCCTCTTCCTTGAGTGCACCAATTGCAGCAAACCTAACATTACCATCGTTGCTGACAAGGGGTTTTTCTGCAAATCGGATGCTCTCTCTGAAAGACTCGATAGCTTTGTCAAATAAGAGGCGCTGTATGGCATGCCCCTCCTCTGAGGCAATGGGAGCACCTTCAGAAACTCCTGGCCCCATAAACCGAACGAACCCGCGTAGATTTTTCAAGTAAGAATTTTTTTCGAAAAAAGCTGTTAATTCTTCCGATGTTCTAGTCTGAATAAGAAGTTCTCCAATGGCATAATAGATCTGTCCCTGGAGAGAGGTAATTGCAACGTGATGAGAAGTAATACGGTCTTTTGCCGTAGGAACCGACGTCTGAAAACCTGTCTTTATGGCGTTCCCGATCAAAAAGCTTACTTTTATGCTCTCATCGGGTTCTCCTTCTTGGCCTGATACAAACCAAATATTAGTTAGTTGATGACAGCAATACCCCCACGCATAGGAGAGGGCGTTATTCAACATAGTAACTTGCACTAAAAAATTCTCTTCCATTTGAGAAAGTCTTAGATGCGAACTTGTTAAAGCAAATGTGCGATTAAACGCATAGGCTTCTATGTCAGATATATAGTAAGTACAACTCGTATTCACAACAGGATCCACATCAGCAAATCTAATGACCTTTTGGAAATCTTGTCTAGTTGTAGAGCGCGTCACTAAATTATGAAGATGCTGTCCGTAATCATGCATTTCCTTCGGGGTGGAAAAGCGTGAAGCTGGCTCTTCAAATTTAATAGCAGAAGAAGATGATGATGATGATGTAGAAGTGGTAACCTTCTTGCCATCGCCCCCTATATCACCACTTGAAGCTAAAACAGTAGAGATTGAAAAGGCAGAGAGTAAAAAAAATGACAATGTAGATATTTTATTTTCCATTTGTTAGATCTGTTCCATTTTTTGATTATATAAGATTCATAATTAAGTTCGTTAATAATGTCAATATTGATTCTACATCTAAAGTATTTGAAAAAACGAAGAGATGAGGAGCCTTATGCGTTGTAGAGAAAAGATACCTAAGATTTCAAAAATCATGATCTTTGGGCGTCCTGGGGGGTGGATTATCGATGGCAACAGACTGCGGTCTTTGGAGATGCGATATTCCAGGGCTGACCGAAAACCATATACTGCGTTCGTGAAAGGGGCCAAATTTGACAAAAAAAATAAAATGGTCTAGGATTTTTATGTGTCCGAATTAACTAAGGAGGATTTGTTCTGTTTATCCAAACTGAAGAAACACCGAACCCCAACAGTTTAAAGTTTATACCGGGTCGGGAAGTAATGGGGGAACAACCACCCTTGTCTTTTAAAAAGGGCGATGATTGCAAAACCTCCCCTTTAGCTGAAAGGCTGTTGCAGATAAATGGATTGCAAGACGTTTTTTTTGGGTCTGATTTTATTACCCTTAGCAAGCAAGACAGCGAAGATTGGTTCGTTTTAAAACCTTTAATCTTGGGCACATTGATGGAGGCGTTCGTCAATGGCTTGCCTATCCATCAAACATTTGAAGCGTCCTCCACCTCAGCTGTCGTCTCTGACGACCCATTGGTTGTCCAAATCTGCGAATTATTAGAGACCCGCATACGGCCGGCCGTCGCCCAAGATGGTGGCGACATTACGTTTGAAGGGTTTGAAGAAGGTGTTGTTTATTTACGGATGAAAGGTGCCTGTTCCGGGTGTCCCAGTTCATCGGCCACCCTCAAATCAGGAATTGAAAACATGTTGAAATATTATGTGCCCGAAGTTTTGGAAGTGAGGCAAGTGAGTGACTAAGACATTTTTTTTACGCTTTAGTATCGGTTTGATAGGATTATTTTCTATCAGCAACCAGGGATACTCAGCCATCCATGGTCCAACTCTGAAGACCGCACACAAAAACCCCACGGCTGAAGACACTTTGATTCATTCGCATAATTGCCAGGAAATTGTGGCATTCTTTGAGAAAAAGCACGGTATACCTGGAAAGTTATTGTCGGCAATAGCCAGAGTCGAATCAGGAAAAGCACCGTGGGCGGTTAATGCACGGGGCCGCGCCCATCATTTTCGGACAAAAGAAAAAGCCCTTCAGTTTATTCAGACCTTAAAAGATCAAGGGGTCAAAAATATTAATGTGGGATATATGCAGATTAATCTTCAGTCCCATGGGCGAAAATTTAAAAAGTTGGAAGATGTTCTAACGCCTTACCACAACATTGCTTATGCCGCTAAGCTTATAAAACATCTCTACGACCGTTATGGGTCATGGGCCGAGGCGATTCGTTTTTACCATTCAGGGTCTTCGTACCACAATCTGCCTTACCAACGGAAAGTTTTTAAAGCCTGGGAGCAGGCTTGTAATTAAGTCGTTACAATCAATAAAGGGGCTATTAGGATCGCAATTTGTCTTTTGCTTTAAGCCTCTTCATTATTCCTGCATGCATCAATGGTCATGCCATTTCAAGATATTTACGCAGATTCCCTCATTTATCAAAAAGTTGTGTGCATATACTAGGCGGGACAAGCCCTTTCCTTTGTTGGCTTCTGAATCCCTCTGGCGTTAGGTAGCGCTCAGGAACGGCAGATAGTATCTCTCGCGTTATCGCCCCCACTGGCGGAGCAGGAAAATAACCTGGGCGGCTTGCATCCCCCATATAACTATAGGGAGGGTAACTCGACAAATAGTTGAGGTATGTCGCCCACAATGCTTGCCATTCAGTTGCCCAGACCTTGTTCTTTAAGGTGGTTTTCGGTATCCCAGTCGCTAAGCCTGCTAACAAATAATGCCCGTGCTACGGCCTCATAGGGGTTTCGAGGGCAGGTCGGAGAAAAATGCAATTCTCCCGCAGTTAATGTGGTCACTGGCCGTTCTGCGTCATTCGGCATAGAACCTAAAATTGTACTTCGTTCCAAATTGGCATAGAGGGCCCGATTCGCCGCCTGAGGCGCGATAACGTGCGTGTAATTACCGCTAGACATCCGGGGAAATATATAATTCGGTCCGCCGGTGGTAAATAATTGCCACCCCGATTGTGTGTGATCGTCCTTCAGAAGCGTCAGATACCCTCCTGAGAATCCCCATTCCGAGCTGGGCGGGCTAATGTAATGATAACGCCTCCATTTTTTCCGGTGGGGAACCCACCACTAACATCTAAGACATCATAGTCCACACCTTCTATCGAGACGGTGGACGCATGCGCCCCTGCCGTTGCACAGAATATCATAATACCCATGATTCTATAAATTGAATTCATAATGACGCTTCTTTTTCATTAACATTATATATAATTTTATTATGTCTTTATTAATATTATGTTAAGCGACTTATCAGCCGACTATAGAAACACGTTCAAATTGCACCTATGAAAAATGATAAAGAAACAATCTGACGAAATTAGCTCCCCCTTTAAGGTAAAAATTTAGTATAATACTTCTAAAGTTTATCCATAAATAGCGTTATTATGAAAAAACACCTTAAGGACATCCAAGCATTTCATAATCAGATTTGGAAAACATTTCTGGAACAACAGCAAAAAGGTTCCTGCACATCCTTATGGGACACCATAACAAATGCATGTCAAGAAGACACCAAAACAGCCACGCAGAAGGATATCTGTTGGAACGATATTCAAAAGCAATATTTTGAAAATCTTGAAACAATATTCACGAAAACGATGGGGGGATTTTTCCAAAACGATAACCCTCTGCCGCCGGAAACGCCGCCATTGGACAGGCGCTTTCAGGACCCTGAATGGCAAACCAATCCTATGTTTTATTACCTTAAGGAAAGTTATCTTCTGTACAGCGATTATGTACAAAACCTTTTTGAACATGAAGACTTAGACGCCGAAAGCCGTAAAAAGCTGCAATTCTATATAAAGAATTTTTTGGACGCCCTTTCGCCCAGTAACTTTCCCTTTACCAACCCCGAGGTGGTAAGGGAAACAGTCAAGCAAAAGGGAGAAAATCTGGTCAAAGGATTTCAAAATTACTTGAAGGATCAGCAAAAGCATCAAGGCCCTGCTTTGCCAGCCTTGACTGATTTAAGTGCTTTTAAAGTTGGCGAGAGTTTGGCGACCACACCAGGTAAGGTGATTTTTGAAAATGAAATATTTCAGCTGATTCAATACCTGCCGCCTAAGACGCCTTATTATGAAACCCCCGTCCTTATTATTCCCCCATGGATCAATAAATTTTATATTTTTGATTTGCAACCGGAGAAATCTTTTATTAGATGGAACGTTGATGCAGGTCATGTTGTCTACGTCATTTCATGGGTTAATCCTGATGCTTCTTATGCCTCTGTTGGGCTAAAAGATTATCTGCTAAAGGGAATTGATAAAGCGATAGAGAAAATCAAAAGCACGACTCATGTTCCGAAGGTTAATGCTGTTGGATTTTGTGTCGGGGGCGTGGCCTTATTGACCCTGATGGGCTATTACCAAAAAAAGGGAAATACATCCATTGCCAGTGCGACTCTTTTGGCATCGCCGACTGATTTTCGCGAAATGGGGGACTTATCCTTATTCGTCAGCAAAGAGCAAATCCAGATTTTAGAGAAAACCTTAAAAAAACAAGGTGGACTGGCCGGCGAAGCCATGATGCAAATCTTTAGAAGCTTGCGAGCGAATGAGCTGATTTGGCCAAATTATATCAACAGCTACCTGTTGGGGAAAAAACCAACACCCCTAGATTTTCTTTTCTGGAACAGCGACACGACTAACCTGCCAGCTAAAATGCATTTGGAATATTTGAAAGAGTTCTTTTTAGGCAATGCCTTGATGAAGTCGAATGAATACCATTTGGGGAAAGTCGGTATCGATATTGAAACCATCACTAATCCATTCTTTATTGTCGCAACCCAAAGAGATCATATTGTGCCGTGGAAGGCTGCTTTCCCTGCATTTCAAAAACTACGAAACAGTCGTTTCATATTGGGTGGCTCTGGCCACATTGTGGGCATTATTAACCCCCCTTCCGGCCAAAAATATGGTTATTGGACGAATGAAACCCCACACACCATCAGTGCCGAGGAATGGCTGCACACGGCGACAAAACACGCAGGATCATGGTGGAAAGAATGGCAAGAATGGTTAACACCGTATTTGGGTCAGAGAACGTTGTTGCCAAAAGACATCAAAAGCCCTTCTTTAGAAGACGCTCCGGGTCGTTATGCCCTGCAAAAGGCGCCTGACTTGAAGGTGAATCCCATAGCCGGATTTTGGGATTTTTATGCGCCTGTGAAAAGCTAGTCTATTTAACCGACGCTGCCTTTGCATAAAAACTCTCTAAACGAATACCTTGTATTTGCCTAAAAATTGATTTAATTTTAAATAAATTTTACTATGTATTCGATTTTTAGGTTTCTTAGATCTTTGAATCAAATATCTTCTTCTAAAATATCAAACGTCCTCTAAAAATGCGAGATTCTTATGAAAAAAATCTATTTATTTTTAATACTGCTAAAATCGTGTTCTATACTTCATGCATCAAATATGGGACATGATGTTGAATCTGAAGCTTCCAGCTCAACTTCTGCGGCACCGTCATCTTCAACAAAATGCCAAGATTTTTCTTGGATTGTAGAACGACCCTACACGATTGTAAAAGGCAACGAGCATAACAGCGGCGCTTCAGTCGACACGTATGGTTTTAACGATAGAAACAATAACTTTTCTCTGGTTCTTGCCAATGAACTGTATGGTGTTTCAGAAGAAGAGTGCGAAGCAAAAAGAGCCTCCATAAGCCAAAAAATGAAGCAGGCGTTTCATTCCCCTGAACCAGAGATAGAGGAGGGGATCCCCCTCATAACTCATCGTATATGGATAACATCCGCGGACAGTCCCGTTGAGGCTTCCACAGAAAGGTTGGGCATTTATCTTAAAAGCCTTAAAAAACTTCAATCTAAGGCGTGGACTCATCATTTTTGGTGCATAAATAAAAACAAAATTCCCCAAACCATTCAAACTTTACAGGCATCTGAGGTCCCGATAGTCATTCATGAGTTAGAAGAAATTTATGCAAAAATGAAGGTGAAACACATATTTGATGCCTATTATGAAGATAAACAGTTCTGCCTGGCCAGCGATATAGCAAGGCAAGAAGTCATTTATTTATATGGGGGGCTTTATTCAGACCTAGGCGCAGATTTTTTAACGGATCTGGAACCTTTTTTAAATAAGTATACGTATATATTTTGGTACAATGGCCTTTACATAGATCAAACATTTTTTGGTTACCGTCAATTTGATACTATAGCCGAAATATTTTTTAATAATTTAAAGCGTTTACCCAAAATGCCAAAACAAATTAAAAACCTAACAAGCAAGCAGGACTGGAAATCTCAAATATGGGGTTCCGGTGCCCATTTTATGACGTTGTTTGATGTGTTTAGCACACCCAAAGATAGATTCCTTTTGGTGCCAGAAGGTTCAAAAAGCATCGTTCAAATTAACCACGCAGGCTCTTGGTTAGGCAGAGAAAAAAGTGGCAACAAACCACTTACTGAATCAACTTTAGACATCATGGAGCTGAAAGTGGCAGCTTAATTCAAACAATAATACGCCTCCACGCCGATGGCCTTCAAAAAGTCATCGTCGTGAGAGATAGCAATCAGGGTGCCGGGATACCCCTTCAATATCTGAACAACATGGTCACGTGTCTCCAGATCTATGTTGTTGGTCATTTCATCTAAAATTAACAGTTTTGGTGTTTTGGCCCCGATCTGAGCCAGGCTAAGCCTTGCTTTCTCGCCACCCGACAAGCTTGAAACCAAAGCATTTACTTCCTCATTCTTGCGAAATAAAAAATCGTTTAAATGACGGCGGATATCGGCATGAGACCAGGTTGGCGCCAAATCATGGATCATACCCAATACTGTCTTTTGAGGGTCAAGAGTCTCATAATGCTGATCAAGAATACCGATATCATCACGTTTGGGAATATGCCATTGTCCAGATTTCGTAACCCGCGCATCCCCCAAAATGGCCCTAATCAGGGTTGATTTGCCGCTGCCATTATCGCCCACAATAGCCAGCCGGTCTCCGGCAAAAAGGGACACGGTGATGTTATCAACAATGGGCGCATCATAACCCACACTTCCCTCGTTAATCGATACGATGGTTCGATCCCCTATATCTGCCGCAGTTAAAGAAAACTTTGGTTTCAGAATCTCCGGCAGACGCAGTTCAGAAAGCCTGTCGGTCAGACCTTGTTTTTTATCTCGAATGGCGTTTTTTTTCTTTCCAGACGTTTCAATCGCCCGTCGAGCCTTTTCATCAGAAAC
This sequence comes from Candidatus Finniella inopinata, assembly GCF_004210305.1. NCBI lineage: Bacteria > Pseudomonadati > Pseudomonadota > Alphaproteobacteria > Holosporales > Candidatus Paracaedibacteraceae > Candidatus Finniella > Candidatus Finniella inopinata. The sequence continues at coordinate 284,443 of NZ_SCFB01000005.1, forward strand.
AATCGTAGGCCATTTCCGATCTTGAATAGACTTTTCCCCCCGTTGGTTACTTTTCTTTGTCCGTTCCTGTTCTTTCATCAAGTCCTGATGCGCTTCCTTCTTTTGGCGATCGAGAGACGATAATTCTTTTTCAATAGCTCCCCGCTTAATACTGATTTCACGTCTGTAGTCCTCGTAATTGCCCGAAAAAATATGAACCCGACCATTATCGATATGCCACAGCGCATCAACACAACGGTGAAGCAATTCTGTATCATGAGAGACAACAACCAACGTACCTGGAAACGAACGCAGCATGCGCATCAATGATTGCCGATTTTTGCGATCCAGATGATTTGTGGGTTCATCCAAAAGCAACAGTGTGGGGTCAATTGCCAGCGCCTGGGTTAAGGCCGCATTGAGACGTTGCCCCCCGCTAAGGGATTCATAATCCTCGATGACCTGAGCTACGTAACCGGTCCGCACGTCATCCGGAACCTTGATATGACCATCGGTCGGTTCTGTGAACCGTTGCAGCATTTTCAGCAAGGTTGATTTACCACTGCCATTTTGGCCGATAATGCCAATGCGGCTGCCATAGACTATGGTCGTATTGAAGTTTTCAAAACAGGTTTTGTGGGGAAAGGAAAGGCCAACGTTGACGAATTCAATCAGTTTATGGGTCATAAATATTCTCTCAAAATAATCAAAAGGGAGTTTGAAAAACGTGTCGCCCTTTGAATCAGGGCGTTATTGAGAGATAATTTTCATGATACCTATAAACCTAATATTATGACTTGAAAAAATTCTGATTGTACTGCATCGGACTGCAAATTTCCACATTTTAGAACGTTTCGAATAGAATGGGATGTAGGATAGTGGTTTGCGTGGGAAAGGCCTTACAGTATCTCAAACATTCAAAAACAAGGCTTTTAAAAAAAGCGGAACTTCAGTTTTTCTAAAATTTAAATAAGAAATATATTTTTTTTACGCATATCTAAATTTGTCTATTTTAGGTAGGGTTTGGTCGATCTTAAATACCAGGAGAATATCATGAAGAAAACTACTTTAGGCCTCTCTTTATTGCTGGCATTGCAAATAAGCAGCGCCGCTGTTGGTGGGGCATATTCAACATCGATGGGCCCATCCCAACCAACACCTTCTTCTAACCCCGTTATCAAACTCAATTCTGAAACAGCTTTGCTGTATGTTCGTAATGAAAATAAAACCCCTATTGTTGTTCTCTTTAAACCCCAGTTAATCGAGGACGATCCTTCGGTAAACTCAAATAATCGGATTACAGATGTAAGAAGAGCTGGCTTTATGAGCCTGAAATTGCCACCAAATTCATTCATCCAGATTGTCGTTGAGAAAAAAATCTTGGGACGTGATGTTAATCTGTTTTCAGTGACGGGGGAGGCTGACGTTGGCGGACCTTTGGGGACAGCCAACAATCTTAGTTATGGTAAAATTTATATTATAAAATTTACTGAAAATGCTTTCGGGACGAGTTGTTTTGCAGAAGCGTTAGATGAGCCCATTAAAGATTTCCCACAGGTTCAGGCATCAGGTGTCGAAACACGTTTAGAATTACCCAAGGCCGAGGGAGCCCCCACACCTCATTCTCCCTTATGAAGTTCGACCAGGGGGATGAGGGGGTTAAGGGGGCGCCTACCCTAAAACCACTTTAAGAAGTCTTTCAAAATGTGCATGACGACTTCGCTGACGATCAAAAGGATAATGACCCACTCCAACCGTGAGGAGTGGGCATGTTTCAGTTCATTCGACAAGATGTCATATAATTCGTGAATGACGTCCAAACGACGATTCAAAATATCAAGCCGTGTCGTGATGTCCATATACTGCGAGGCCATGTGATAATAGGGCTCGTACCGGGGGCGGCGCCAAAAAAATTCAGGGGTATCCAAGATATCGCTGTGCAGGTTAATCGAATTGCGTTCAGCAAACAGGGCGCCAATTTTTTGCGATATTTTCTTGCGCGATAAAGAGATCTTTCCCTTTGCAGCCAATTCGGCTGGCAGATTGCGGGTATTCTGAATGGTGGCTTCAATGGAGTTTTCAAAAACATCAAGTTTTACAGACTGCGATAAACCATGGGCCATGGATAATTTAATTAATACATCGTCGCTGTCTAACACAATTTCATCGTCTTCTTCATTAATGGTTGTCTCGGAACCATAAACAAAATGCGACGCCTCATAGATATAATCGGGCAGGGGATTTTGTTCATAGGGCTTTAGATCTTGGACATATTGAAGCTCTTCTTCTTCGCTGAAATTCCAAAATACGATGCAACCATACGTGAAATAAAAAATCTCTCCGGTCGACTTTGAACCATCTTCTGTGTCGTGGTCTTTGTGAACATGAATAACATTATCGTAGAATTTTGGGTCCAGTCCCTCGGTCCGTAGGTACCTGGAAAAGTCATCAATGTTGTAATTCTCTGCTGTACAGTAAGAGGAACAGCGCATAACCAGCCTGTCTATGGAATTGGTTTTTCTTTGGCTCTATTATGGTGAACTATGGGGGGAAAAAGCAAGGGGATGTGATGAAAAAAAGATTTTCCTAAAATTTACTTAAAAAATTCTATGTATTATTTCCGGAATATTCTGTGAAAATGAAAATTCAACTTGAAAAAATTAAGGATAGGCAATATATAAGGTTGTGTGTAGGAGATTTAGTCATGGCGATTGCACTGAAAATTAGTTTAGTATTCTAAAAATTATTTCCTAATTTTTTATTCGGCTTTTCTGCTGTTCTATCCGTTGTTATTATTCTTTTTTCTCAATAAAGAAAAAGGAAACAGGGATGCAGTTATCAGATACTTTCCTCAAACATTTTGAACCTCTTGCCGATCCTCGTATTGATAACCACAACAAGCTTCACAAATTGCACGATATCTTGGTAATAACAATATTGGCCACAATTTGTGGCGCTGATAACTGGGTTGATATTAGTGAATTTGGCAAAGCCAAATACGATTGGTTATCAACATTTCTCGAGCTGCCTAATGGTGTGCCATCTCATGATACTTTTGGCCGTGTGTTTTCCATACTTGACCCAGAGCAATTTGAATCCTGCTTTTATGCATGGATCAAGTCACTCTCTATCGATGTTAATTCTGAGATTATTGCTATTGATGGAAAAACGCTACGGGGTTCTGGCAACAGAAGAAAAGAGAAAAAAGCCCTACACATTGTAAGTGCCTGGGCAAGCAATCAAAGTCTTCTTTTAGGGCAAGTTAAAACGGATGAAAAATCCAATGAAATTACAGCCATTCCAAAATTACTCAAGATGATTGATGTTACTGGTAGTACAGTCACCATTGACGCCATGGGTTGTCAGCAGTCAATTGCTGAAGAGATCTTAATTCAAGGTGCAGACTACGTATTAGCTCTAAAAGATAATCAACCGAAGCTTCATGAAATGGTCAAGGCAATTTTCCATATAGGAGAATCACGTCAGTACAAGAAGATGCTTAATCGACGGAAAGTAGAGAAGATCCATGATCATGGTCGCATAGAAACACGTCGCTATACATTAGTATCAGCACGCGATCCGGCAGTATTTCAACTTCGTTGGCCTGGGTTAAAGGGTGTTGGCATGCTTGAAACAACACGCACAACTAATAATCAGGTTGAGCGTAGTACCCGCTACTTTCTAACAAGTTTAGCCTATGAAAATATTGATCAGTTTATGGTTGCTGTCAGAAAACACTGGAACATAGAAATTAACCTGCACTGGTCTTTGGATGTAGGTTTTAGGGAAGACCATAACCAGGTGCATGTTGGCCACGCGGCCAAGAATTTGGCTGTCATGAGACGTATTGCTTTGAATCTACTCAAGCAAGAAAAAACGAATAAACGAGGGGTGAGCTGTCGACGGAAGGTAGCAGGCTGGGACAACAAATACTTATTGAAAATTCTAACCGCTGACCACAATTTAAAGCGCGTTTGAGCGGATTGACTGATATAAACGGTAAGTCTTTTAAAGGGGAGGATAGTGTCTAAAAATAAAAAAAACAGGAAGTAGATCTCTCAAAACCTACAAAATCAAATCAATCTACAAAAGTTTGAGAAATAGCAGAAACCGTAATTTTAAAAACTAGGCTGAGGAGATGTCAGTGCAATCGCCATGTATGACTTGCACTATCAGCCCCGATGGGCAGGTTCTTTATTTTATGGCAGGCGGGGGAACAGCAAATCCCACACCCCTTACGCTTCAAAGGATTTGGCTGCCGGCTTATGACGAAACTGCATCTGACTTTATAAACGATGGAGACCTTCGTCAAGCTGTTGCAGACCGAAAATTAGATAGTGTAAAAAAGCTGCTTTCGGCTGGTGCTAACCCTTCTGCGTTTGATTCAACAGGATCCAATGCGTTACATGTTCTAGCCTCTCAATATCAACAATGCTTCCCCAACAGAGGTTCAACTCCAAAACCCTGGATGAATTGGCTGGATATGTGGGGTGCTATGGTTGGCAGAATTTCCTTAGGACATAAACCAGCCCCCCAACAAATGTTAGCTTTTTTCCTGCACCCTAATCAGTATGGTGATACAGTCCTTCACACGGCTGCCAGGAATGCCGCGTGGGAAATGCTGTCATGGGCTATTGATTTGTGTAAAACGGCTGGCCTGTCACCCATGATTAAACGAATTCCAGGTGCTGGTGGTAATACAATCCTTCATACCATAATGGCCAATAATGATTTTGATAAGTCTGTGGATGGCTCTTGGACATTAGGCTTCGTTCAAGAATACTGCAAAAGGTTTTATGGGGATGCTGCTATGGTGCCCGTAGGTTCAATTCCAACAACAGGCTTCCCTGACATGTTTGCTATCACCAATTATGAAGGATGGCCCCCATTAGCTGTTTCTATGAAAGACAGGGAAAAACAACATGCTCGGTTGTATTACAACACCGTTGTGTTAGAGGCAAAACTCTCCCCTGATCCAACCCTTGATGGCAGTGGTGAGCAGACTCAAGCGGCTTATTTTGATAATGCAGTAAGTTATATACCAACCGATGACGTCCTAAGAACTACAGGGGGCGTGTTTTCATCATTCAGTGAATTAAAAACGCATTCTAAAAAATAAAAACTTTCATAGTCGGCTGGGTTGGGTCTTTCAGCCTAGCTGACTTTAATATGAATCATAAAAAAAACTGCTCGGTTGACAATAGCCGGCAGTCCTTTAACATAAATAAAAATATATTTAATTTTTCGTTAAATGCGTCAGTTCCTCCATCGGCTTATCCTGTTTTTAATCTTTGGCGTAACTGCTACGACCAGTAGTGCCTTCTTTATCTTTTTCTACTATGGCCGGGGGTTGCCCAATTATGACTATTTAACGGATTACCAGCCCCCGCAAGCCAGCCGTTTGTTTGCCAATAATTACCAATTGATCAAAGAATATGCGGTGGAAAGGCGGTTTTTTAAACCCCTGAACCAAATGCCGCCGCGACTGATTCAAGCTTTTCTGGCCGCAGAAGACAGAAATTTTTATTACCATTTTGGGTTGGATTTCAGTGGTTTATTAAGGGCCGTGTTGACCAACACCTTGAAAAAAAGCTGGCAGAATAGGCCGCTCGGTGCCTCGACTATTACGCAGCAGGTGGCCAAAAACTTTCTTGTGGGGAATGAAGCTTCCTTCAAACGAAAAATCAAAGAGGCCGTAATATCAATCCGCTTAGAGCTGAGCCTGCCCAAAAATCGCATCCTGGAATTATATTTGAATCAAGTTTATTTGGGCCGCGGCAGTTATGGTGTCACAGCAGCAGCGCAGGCTTATTTTGGGAAAAGTTTGGATGATTTATCCCTTGAGGAATGCGCCTTTCTAGCAGCTTTACCCAAAGCCCCTTCCATTTATGATAGGGAATCCGAAGCTAAAAAGGTACAAGGAAGGCGCGACTGGGTTTTAGATCGAATGCTGCAAGAAGGGGCCATCACGATCCAAAACTGCCGTGTGGCACAAGGTACGCTCGTCACCATTTTGAAACCCGAACCATTGTCCCATAACGCTGATTATTTTGCCGAGGAGACGCGCCGCCAACTTCAATTTTCTTTGGGTCGATCGGACTTATCCACGGCTGGTTTAAATGTCTTTACAACCTTGGATCCCGATCTTCAGACCATTGCCCATGAAAGCCTTCAGCAAGGTTTATTGGCGTATGATCCAACCCAGATAACGCCAGAGGTTAGCGGCGGTATTGTGGTGATGGAGGCTGAAACCGGCAATGTCTTGGCGTTAAGTGGAGGGTTCGACTTTTTTAAAAGCCAATTCAACTGCGCCACTCAGGCATGGCGGCAAACGGGGTCTGCGTTTAAACCAATTGTTTATCTGTCAGCCCTGGAACAGGGATATACACCCGAAACACTGATCCATGATGGCCCTGTCAAAATCAATCTGGGACGGGGATTGGGATATTATCAACCCAAAAACTTTACAAGGAAATACTACGGCCTTTGCCCTTTGAGGATTGGCATTGAACAATCACGCAATGCGATGACTGTAAAATTGGCCCAACAAATTGGGATGGAACCCATACAAAGAATGGCCGCTCGGTTGGGTGTCATCAGTCATTTGCCCAATCAATTATCTATGGCATTGGGCGCTGGCGAGACGACTTTGCTGCGTATGACAACAGCCTATTGCATGATTGTAAATGGTGGCAAAAAAATGCGCCCCCTCTTTTTTCATAAAATTGAAAACCATTTGGGCGAAACCATTTTTGAGCCTGACCAAGGTCCTGAGGAAAACGTGCTGGACGCAGGCTTGGCGGACGAGATGACGGACATGTTAAGAAGTGTCGTCCACCGGGGGACAGGGCGTCGATTAAGTTATTTGGCCGAGAAGTATCAAATGGATATAGGGGGCAAAACAGGTACGACCAACGATTGCTTTGATGCGTGGTTTATCGGTTTTATTAAACAGCCCATGGGGCCAACTTTGGTGATTGGTATTTTTGTCGGGTTTTTAAAGCCAAAGTCGCTGGGGCGCCATGGAACAGGGTCGCGCGTGGCATTGCCCATTTTCGAAAATTTTGTAAAAAGCTATGGCGAAAAAATGATGAATGCTCGTAAAGTACTTGAAGTTTCTTGACGTCTTTTTAAAGAAAATTGAAATAAATTAAAGTTATTTTCTAGAGTGCCACAAGAAACCATTTGACCTAATAAATAGATTTTATTATAGTTAAAGTGTTGTTGTTGGAGTAGTATCAGTGCGTAAACAGTTTAATTCTTTGATAATATTGACAGGTTTGGGTGTTTCGTCATCTGGCGTGTGTGCATCATCAAGTGACCAAAGTGTGTCTGCTTTCCCCTCCACTAAAGTTATTTTTCCTAAAGATTTAGCTCCAAAATATCCAGCTCCTAAAGCTGTTGTGAAAATAATCATTGACGGAGAAATAGAGGCCAGGCCTGGCACACCCCCTCCTAGTCAGGAGCAGATCGATGATAGTATGGAACGGAGAATGCCGGACAGACACTTACGCCAACATTCCTCACATGTATTCAAAAGTTTTCAAGTGAGGGGCCAATCTCAGCTTTCAGACCCCACTTCGTTACCACTTACCTCCAATACCGAAAGATTCAGAAAAGATGAGATGCCTGGACAGGTTCCGCATGGTGAAGTATCGTCACTCTGCGTTATGCCTGCAAGTCCTCCAGAAAATGATCTTCCTCCGCATTCACACTCGGCTCCTCCTCCGTTAAGACAGTTTAATCAGTCTCCAGATATTGTTGTCAGTGGTGATGATGATAGGGAACTTCCCAGATTTAATGATTCACTAACAGCACAACAAAGCGTTATACCAGGTCTTGTTCCTTTAAATAGTGATTTAGAAACACCTTCTGAAAAAAAGCAGAAAATTCCCTTCAATAACCAGGTTTTCCCTCAGGACACACCAGGGCATAAGAAAAAAAAATCTGGTGTTGTATATCATAGCTGAACACCTAAAATTGACCAACTTCTGTGCCCTAGTGAATCTTTTGAATAGAGAAACATCGGGGCCTTCTGCGTAAGTCGAATAAGGGAGGCCGCAGAAGCCTTCCTAACACACCTTAAAAATGAGTTACGCAGAAGGGTCAATTTAGGACTCAATCTAATTCATTTTCGACCTCTTTTTTCTCTCTTGAACCGCACCATTTCAGAAAGAATGAAACGACTGGGTTTAAAACCCTACTTGCAATGTGTCCCTGGATAAGACAAAAATTCTGGGTGAAAGGCTTGATACCCTTCGCTTCATCTCCATAATGATGAATGTTGTGATGTTCGCGGTTAAGGATAAGTTTCTTATCTTTAGCGTGTTTTTCCAAAGAACTTTCTTCTTGATGGTTGCTGTGGGCTGCGTATTCCGGCGAATTCGAACGGCAATTCTGGTTTTATCCGAATGGCCGTTCCGGTTTAATTCGAACGGTGA